>JBBREI010000101.1:0-13742 GCA_038203035.1 Burkholderiales bacterium | reverse complement strand
GGAAATGACACAGAACGGCAACGTCGTTCCGTTGGAAGGCCACCCCCGGCCCAGAGCCCGCCTGTCCTCACAGGAATCCGCAAGCGTCCTCACCGGCTGCCGCGAGCTTGCGCTCGATCGCATGGCCATCGCCCTGTCCGGCATGCTGGACCGGGTCGAGGACGAACTCTTCGACCTCGCGGAAAAAGCCGTCGACCGCGACGAGCAGAACGTCTTCCTCGACGCCCGTTCCGCGGCCCGCGCCAAACGCACGGCGATCGAAACCACCTTCCGCCAGCACTTCGTCGAGTTCTTCAACCGCAAGGTCCGGGGTGAATCCACTTCCCTGGCGCCCGCGGGCGAACCGGGGGAGCTTTCTCTGGTGGGCCACGAGGCGCTCGAAGAGAGCCTGGCGGTAAAGGCCATGTCCTCCAAGATGACAAGCGCCTGCGAAAGCGAGCTCTTCGCGCTCAGCCAGCGCATGGGCTTCCTGATGGAGCGCCCGGAAATGGAGGACGACGCCAACCCGATGAGCCCGGCCACCATCTGCGCCGCGTTGAAGGATGCCTGCGACCAGATCGAATCGGATTTCCGTGTGCGCATGGCGCTGCTGCGCCAGCTCGAGCGTCACGCCGAAGTGGCGGTGCAGGGCGTCTACCACGACCTCAACGCGCACCTGGTGGCGCGCCACATCCTTCCGGACGTCCGCCCGGGTTTGCGCCGCAATTCCGCTGCCAGCGTGTCGGCGGCCAAACGCGCCGGTGCGGCCGCGCAGGCCAAGCCGGTTGCACCCGGCACGCAGGACCTGTTCGGAACCCTGGCGCAATTGCTCGGATCCGCCTCGCCCGCGGGTGGCGCTGGAGCCGCTGGTTCGGGTTCATCCGGCGGTGGCGGCAACAGCATCACCGGGCTGCTGGGCGGCCACGCCACGGCGACCGGGTCCGCGGGCGCAGGAGGCATGGCCGCCTCGCCGTTCATGACCGAGCTCACCCGCATGCATCGCGACGCGATACCCGCCGGCAGCGGCGCGGGCGACGACGGACTGGTCAATATCCTCAAGAGCCTCAAGTCGGTGCCCCAGGGCGCGGCCCTCGGCACCGTCGACGCGATGACCATCGACATCGTCGCGATGCTTTTCGACTACGTGTTCGACGACGATCACATCCCGGCGAGTGTGAAGGCCCTGCTGGGACGCCTGCAGATCCCGACGCTGAAGGTGGCGTTGCTCGACAAGAGCTTTTTTTCCTCCAAGTCCCACCCCGCGCGCCGCCTGATCGACCTGCTGGCCGAGATCTCGATCGGCCTGGATGACACAAACGCGCGCGATGGCGCCACGTTTGGCCTGGTCGAGAGCGTGGTTGACGAGATCCTGCACCAGTTCGGCACCGACCTGGCGCTGTTCGAAACCATGGTTGCGCGTGTCGAGGCGTTCATCGAACAGCAGGCCCGCGCCGAGGCCGAGGTGGTGCAGCGCTCCTCGCGCATGATCGAGGCGCGCGAGCGCGACGAGATCGCCCGCCTGATCGCCGAAGAGGAAGTCCTGCGCCGACTGCAGGCGCGGGTGTGGGTCCCGGGTGCGGTGCGCGAGATGTTGATGGATTCCTGGGTGCGGGCCCTGGCCTCGGTCCAGCTTGCCGAAGGTGAAGGCTCGCCCGCCTGGCAGGCGCTGGTCCAGACGCTCGACGACCTGCTCTGGAGCGTGGAGCCGAAGGCCACGGCCGACGATCGCAAGCGCCTGGTGGTGATGTTGCCCGCCATGCTCAAGCGCATCGACCACGGCCTTGCGCGTGCCGCGGTGACCGATGCCGCGCGCGACGCCTTCCTGGGCAAGCTGGTTGATTGCCATTCGGCGGCGGTGAAGGCCGGCCTGCGCGGCATGGCGGTCGTGCCGGAACCGGTCCCGCCCCCGCCGCCCGCGCCGATCGAGGACGTGAAAGTCGAGCGCGAGATCCTCCCCGCCGGCGACACGCAGGTCGAGGAGATCCGGATTCGCAAGCCCCACCAGGGTGGCGCGGTGGTGCGCAATGTGTTCACGCGCACCGGCATCTGGACCAACCTGCAGCGTGGCACCTGGGTCGAGTTCTCGCGCGATGCCGGCTCCGCGATGCGGGCGCGCCTTACCTGGGTGAGCCCCAACAAGGGCGTCTACCTCTTCACCAACCCCACGTCGCGGGCGACCGCGGTTTCGATCTCGCCGGAAGCGCTGGCCGAGCAGATGCGCCTGGGCCTCGCGCGGGTGATCGACGACGTTGCGTTGGTGGATCGCGCGGTCGACTCGATGATCGAGAACCTGCGCAAGACCGCGGCCTGAACGCCGCGGCGTCTCAGGGATAGAAGAGCAGCAGCTCGTACCCGGTGGCCTTGACGCGCGGGGTTTCGAGGCGCAGCTGCAGCGCCACTTCGACCCCGGGCGGGAGGACCTCGCCTTGCACCAGCGGGCGGCCGAGGTAGTCGGTCGGGCGCAATACGCGACGCATCGCCGCCTGGCCGGTAATGTCGGTGAGCGTGAGTTCCAGGTGCGGGTAGTCCTGCGACACCGAAGCCAGGTTGCGGATGCGCGCGCCAAGTGCGATCTCGCTCGGCTTGCCCGGCACCTCGAGCAGCTCGGAGTCCTCCAGTTTCAGCAGCCCCTCCTCGCGCGACCACGGCACGGTGCATTGCAGCTGCGAACACGCCGATTCCAGCGCCGGGCGCAGTGCCGGATACCGCTGCGCGAGGCTCCCGCGGTACTCGTAGGCGAGTTCCAGCGCGAGCAACAATCCCAGCAGCACGACCCCGAACGCCCATGCGCGAGACGGTGGATCCGCCGGGGGCGGGTCCTCGAGCACCAGGGCGGCGGGTTGCGGCGCGGCACGCAATCGGGGCGGCACCGCGGGTCGTTCGGGTTCGATCGGCGCATCAATGGCGGGTGCGGGGATCTCATTGGTGTCCAGCGTCTCGATTTCCGGCATCTCGCCGTCGCTCACCGCCTCGAGATCGACACTTTCCACCGGCGCCGGCGGCGGTTGCTGCTGCGCCTCCTGCGCCGCGAGCAGGCGCCCGCCCGTATCGTCGTCGGGAAACCGCTCAAGGGAGACGAAGCCGTTGAACACCCTGGAGCAGCGCCCGCAGCGCACCTGCCCCTGCTTGGCGTTGAGCTGCTGCGGGGATACCCGGAAGCGCGACTGGCAGTGGCTGCAGGTGGTGATCAGCACGTCAGGCGCGCCGCTTTCCGGCCAGCAACACCCAGCCCGAGTCGCTCGCCGCGACCGCCAACACCGCCCACGGGGCGTAGGCCTCGGCCACGCCGGCGGCCTGCTGCTCGAGGATTCCCGACAGCACGATCGAGCCCGCGCCGCGCGTCTGTGCGGATAGCAGCGGGGCCAGCATGCGCAGCGGATTGGCGAGGATGTTTGCGATGGTGATGTCGGCGCCGCCCGGAAGCTCTTCGCGCGCGTCGCGGGTGTCGAGGTGCACGTTGTTGCTCAGGGAATTGTAGCGCGTGGCCTCCAGCGCCTGCGGGTCGATGTCGACGCAGGTGACCGCGCCCGCGCCGAGCTTCGATGCCGCAATGCCCAGGATGCCCGAGCCGCAGCCGTAATCGAGGACTCGCTCGCCACCTCGCAGGTTGCGCTCGAGCCAGGCCAGGCACAGGCGCGTGGTCGGGTGGCTTCCGGTGCCGAAGGCCGCGCCCGGGTCGAGGATCACGTTGATCGCGCCGGGGTCCGGAGGCAGGTACCAGGTGGGCACGATCCACAACCGCTCACCCGCCAGGATCGGCTTGAACTGGCGCTGCGTGAGCGCGACCCAGTCGGCGTCCTCGATGCGGTCGATGGACGCGGCCGAAAGCGTCAGCACCCCGCTCGCGTCGAGGGCGGCATCGAGCGCGGCGCAAGGATCCACCGCCAGCGCGAAAAGCGCGCTCACCAGCGTGCGCGGCCACAGCGCGGCATCGGCGCCCGGCTCCCCGAAAACCGCCTGCTCGCGGTCGGTGCCGGCATCCGCGTCCGACATCTCGGTGGCCAGGGCGCCGTGTTCCTCGAGCGCTTCGGAAAGCGCCTCGGCGAAGCGACCGTCGACCACCAGCGCAAGGCGTTGCCAGGCCATCGGGGCGCGCCCTACGCCTCGGGCTGGATCGACTTGAGCGCCGCCATCTTCTCTTCGAGGTAGTGGATGCTCACGCCGCCACGCACGAAGGCCGCGTCGTTCATGAGCTCCTGGTGCAGGGGGATGTTGGTCTGTATCCCCTCGATCACCATCTCGGAAAGGGCGACGCGCATGCGGGCGATCGCCTGCTCGCGGGTGTCGCCGTAGGCGATGAGCTTGCCGATCAGCGAGTCGTAGTACGGCGGCACGTAGTAGTTGGCGTAGACGTGCGAGTCGTAGCGGATGCCGGGGCCGCCCGCGACGTGGTACTGGGTGATGCGCCCGGGCGAGGGCACGAAGGTGTACGCGTTCTCCGCGTTGATGAGGCACTCGATCGCGTGCCCCTTCTTCACGATGTCGCGCTGGCGGTACTTGAGCTTCATGCCCGCGGCCACGCGGATCTGCTCCTGCACGATGTCCACGCCGGTGATGAGCTCGGTCACCGGGTGCTCCACCTGCACGCGCGTGTTCATCTCGATGAAGTAGAACTCGTCCTTCTCGTAGAGGAACTCGAAGGTGCCGGCGCCACGGTAGCCGAGCTTGCGGCAGGCATCCGCGCACTTCTCGCCGATGCGTTCGATCAGGCGCGGCTTGATCAGCGGCGCTGGGCCTTCCTCGATGATCTTCTGGTGGCGCCGCTGCATCGAGCAGTCGCGCTCGCCGAGGTAGATCGCCTGCTTGTACTCGTCGGCGAGCACCTGGATCTCGATGTGGCGCGGGTTCTCGAGGAATTTCTCGAGGTAGACGATGGGGTTGTTGAAGGCGTTCTGCGCTTCCGTGCGTGTCATGGAGACCGCGTTCACCAGCGCGGCCTCGGTGTGGACCACGCGCATCCCGCGCCCGCCGCCGCCACCGGCCGCCTTGATGATGACGGGATAGCCGACCGCGGCCGCCAGGCGGCGGATCTCCTTCGGGTCCTCCGGCAGCGCGCCTTCCGAACCGGGCACGCAGGGGATGCCGACCTTCTTCATCGTCACCTTGGCCGAGATCTTGTCACCCATCATGCGGATCGAGGCCGCGGTCGGTCCGATGAAGACGAAGCCGGAATTCTCGACGCGCTCCGCGAAGTCGGCGTTTTCCGACAGGAAGCCGTAGCCGGGGTGGATGGCTTGCGCGTCGGTGACTTCTGCGGCGCTGATGATCGCCGGGATGTTGAGGTAGCTCTCGCGTGGCGGGGGCGGGCCGATGCAGACCGATTCGTCGGCCAGCATCACGTATTTGGCGTCGGCATCGGCCTCGGAGTGGATCGCAACGGTCTTGATCCCCATCTCGCGGCAGGCGCGCTGGATGCGAAGCGCGATCTCGCCCCGGTTGGCAATCAGGATCTTCTCAAACATCGCGACGGCGCTTCCAACGTTTGTCCCCTCTGCCACGAGCGCCCATGGAGTGGAACGTGGCGTGGGAGAGGGTTGGGGCGAGGGTCAAGCGGCCTCCTATTCGATCAGGAACAGCGGCTGGCCGTATTCAACCGGCTGGCCGTTTTCAACCAGGATCGCCTTGACCGTGCCGGATACGTCGGATTCGATCTCGTTGAGCAGTTTCATCGCCTCGATGATGCAAAGGGTCTGGCCCTTGGTCACCGACTGGCCGACCTCGACGAAGGATGGCGAGCCCGGGGAGGGCGCGCGGTAGAACGTCCCCACCATCGGCGACTTGAGCGCGTGGCCCTTGGGTTCGGGCGCCGGGGCCGGTGCGGCGGGGGCCGCTGGCTGGCCCTGCATCCCCATCGGCTGCATCCCCGGCGAGGCCATCATGACGGGCGCCGCGGCAAGTTGCCGGCTGATGCGGACTTTTTCCTCGCCCTCGGTGATTTCGATCTCGCCGATTCCCGATTCCTGGACGAGGTCGATCAGCTTCTTGAGTTTTCTGAGGTCCATGGAAGGCCTTCTATTTGGGCGTGCCGGGGAGCGCGCGAATCGCCGCTTCCAGCGCCAGTTCGTATCCCAACGGTCCCAGCCCGGCGATCACGCCCGCCGCCAGATCCGAGAAATAGGAGTGGTGGCGGAAGGGCTCGCGGGCGTGCACGTTCGACAGGTGTACCTCGATGAAAGGGATCTTCACCGCCGCCAGGGCATCGCGCAGGGCGACGCTGGTGTGCGTAAATGCCGCCGGATTGATGATGATGTAGGCAGTTTCGTCGGTTTTCGCCGCATGAATCCTTTCGATCAGCGGCGCCTCCGCATTACTCTGGAAGGCCGAGACCTCGAAACCCGCGCGTGCTCCCTGCTCAATCAACCGTTGGTTGATGGCAGCAAGCGTATCGCGCCCATAGTGTTGGGTCTCGCGATCACCTAGGAGGTTCAGGTTGGGCCCGTGGAGGACCAGGATCTTGGGCATGGCGGGCGAGTTTGCCGCAACTCCCGAGGCAATGTCCAGTCTTGTTAGGGCGCGACGGGACTTTTGCGAGTTGTGGATATTTTACCGAAGTTGTTGCGTGTTAGCCGCATATGCGAGCAATCGTTGCTCCAGCTCGGATTCTGTGTAAGGGCCCACTCTCGTTTCCATGACCTGGCCACCGGGAGCAATGATAGCGGTGTACGGAAGGCCGCGAAACTTGTTGCCGAGCCGCCGGGAGAGCTCCGGGATCTCCTCGCCTCCGGTCCACAGGGGATAGTTGACCGCCAGCGACTTGCCGAACGGGTGCACCTTTGCCGGGTCCTCGTCCGAAAGCCCCACGAACTGGACGCCCCGGTCCTGCCAGCGGGCCTGCAGCCGCGTGAAGGCCGGCATTTCCTCACGGCAGGGCCCACACCAGGTTGCCCAGAAGTTGACCACCAGCAGCTTGCCCGGGAACGCCGCCAGCGAACGGGCCTGGCCCGCCGCGTCGGTGAAGGTCACCGCCATCAGGGCTCCGGGCGTGATTTCGACCCGCACCGGATCCGCGCTGGCCGCGGGCGCCGGCCGCATGGCGAGCCAGAGGCCGGCGCCGGCGAGCATGGATAGCGCGGCGATCCCTGCAAAAAGCCAGCGCACGCTCACGTCCCGACCTCCCGTTCGACCCAGCCCAGGTACTCGGGCAGGCCCGACTCTATCGGGAAGGAGATGATCTCCGGCACCGAATAGGGATGGCGTTCGCGGATTGCCTGCTCCAGACGCGTGTAGCATTCATGGGTCGACTTGATCAGCACGGGGTATTCAACCGCCTGCTCCTCGCGGCCCTCCCAGCGGTAGAAGGAGGTAGCGGGCGCCAGGACGTTGGCGCAGGCCGCCAGCCGGAGCCGGACAAGGTCGCGGGCCAGATTGAAAGCGGACTCGGAGTCGGGTAGGTTTGTAAGGACGGCGATGACTGCCACTTGCGCTCCCGCTGCGGGTGCCGGTGCAACGGATGGAGATTCGGGTGCGAATTGCTTTGCTGGTGATTTTACTGGGTTTCCCACTCCTCGAAGCGGTGGTGCTGGTACAGCTGGCCGCCAACATGGGGTGGTGGGTGCTCGCCTGGGTGATCCTCGCGGCCTGCGCCGGCATGGCGCTGATCAAGGAAGCGCGGTTTGCCATGCTCGCCCGCCTTGCGGCCGGTTTTGCGCAGGGACGTTTCCCGATCAACGCGCTGACCGATAGCGCCCGCACCGTGGTGGCCGGCATCCTGCTGATCTTCCCGGGTGTGGTCTCCGACCTCATCGCGCTGACCCTGCTCCTGCTTCCCGGCCCGCGCGTGGCCGCGGAATCGTCGCTCCACCGACGTGCGGGCGGCACCCTGACCGAAGGCGAATTCCGCCGCACTCGCTGAACGACGCAATTGCCTGATTCCTCCGCGCCCGGCCGCCACGTACGGCTCGAGCCCAGCGGTCACACGTTTGAAGTCGCATCCGGCGAAACGCTGCTGGAGGCGGCCCTGCGCCAGGGCATCGGCCTGCCCTACGGCTGCCGCAACGGGGCATGTGGCGCCTGCAAGGGCGTGTTGCGCTCGGGCGAGCTGGCCTACGGCGACTACCAGGAGCGCGCGCTGCACGATTCCGAAAAGGCAGCGGGCAAGGCGCTGACCTGCTGCACGCGCCCGCTGACCGACATCGTCTTCGAGGTGCGCGAGCTGTCCGGCGCCAAGGACCTCTCGATCCGCACGTTGCCGTGCCGGGTAGAGAAAGTGGACAAGCCGGCCGAGGACGTCGCGGTGATCTACCTCAAGCTGCCTTCGGGCGAGCGGCTGCAGTTCCTCGCGGGGCAATACATCGACATCCTGATGAAGGACGGCAAGCGCCGCAGCTTCTCGATGGCGAACGCGCCGCACGACGACGCCTTCCTTCAGCTGCACGTGCGCAAGACACCCGGCGGCGCGTTTTCGAAATACGTGTTCGAGGACATGCGTGAGCGCGCAATCCTGCGCTTCGAAGGGCCGCTGGGCACCTTCTACCTGCGCGAGGATTCGGACAAGCCGTTCATCTTCGTGGCGGGCGGAACCGGCTTCGCGCCGCTAAAGGCGCAGGTCGAACACCTGCTTCACCACGGCGAGGACCGCCCCATCGTTGTCTACTGGGGCGCTCGCTCGCGCCGGGACCTGTACCTGCACGAGCTGCCGTCGAAATGGCAGGCAGAACATCCCAACCTGTCGTACATCCCGGTCCTGTCGGATCCCCTGCCCGAAGACGGATGGGCCGGAAGGACGGGGCTGGTGCACCAGGCGGTGCTCGACGATTTCGCCGACCTTTCGGGCTACCAGGTCTACGCATGTGGCGCGCCCGCGATGACCGACATCGCGCGCCAGAGCTTCGTCGAGCAGCGCGCGCTGCCCGAAGACGAGTTCTATTGCGACGCCTTCACGCCGTCGGTGGACCCGAAAAAATGAAATCCGGTGTCAGAGACGACTTTTGCCATTCCCGGGGTCTTGCGCCGGATTGCACGAGTCGTCTGCGACACCGGATTTCGCCGCTTCCCGATCCCGCAGCACCTTGCGCTGCACCTTGCCGGTTGTGGTCATCGGCAGATCCGCGATGAACTCGATTTCGCGCGGCTGCTGGTAGGCGGCGAGGCTTGCCTTCACGTGGGCGCGGATCGAATCCTTGAGGCCCTCGGAAGGCTCCCGCCCCGCGACGAGCAACACAAAGGCCTTGATCACCGCGCCGCGTGTTTCGTCCGGTGACGGCACAACGGCCGAATTCGCCACCGCGGGATGTTTCATGAGGCAGTTCTCGATTTCTGCCGGGCCGATGCGGTACCCGGCGCTCTTGAACATGTCGTCCGCGCGACCCTGGTACCAGAGATAGCCGTCTTCATCCCACGACGCCTGGTCGCCGGTGCGGCACCAGTCGCCGGAGTATTTCGCCGCGGTGGCCGCGTCGTTGCCCCAGTAGCCGAGGAAAAACACCGGGTCGGGCGCACCGTCGAGCCAGGTGCGCCGCACGGCCACATCGCCCGCCGCCCCGGGGCCGAGCTCGCGCCCGTCGTCGTCGAGCACCGCCACCAGGTGGCCGGGGTAGGGACGGCCCATGGACCCGGGCTTCACCGGCCAGAGTTGATGCGAGTTGCCCACGATGTAGTTCATCTCGGTCTGGCCGAAGATCTCGTTCACCGTGGCGCCGAGCTCCTCGCGCGCCCAGTGCAACACCGCCGCTCCCACGGGCTCCCCACCGCTCATGAGCGAGCGCAGCCGCGCACCCCGGCGACCCCGCGCGCCCGGCGCCGCCTTCATCATCATCTTGAGCGCGGTTGGAAACAGGAACGCGTTGCGCACGCCGTATTTCCCGATGAGGTGGAAGGCGTGTTCCGGATCGAAGCGCCCGCGATAACCCAGGATCGCCTGGCCGTGGTAAAGCGTCGGCATCAACGCGTCCCACAGCCCGCCCGTCCAGGCCCAGTCGGCGGGCGACCAGAAGAAGTCGCCCGGCCGCGGAAAGCCGTCGTGTGAATGCTCGAAGCCCGGCAGGTTGCCGATCAGGGCGCACTGCGGCAGCAACGCGCCCTTCGGCGGGCCGGTGGTGCCGCTGGTGTAGATGATCGCCGCCGCATCCTGCGCGCGCGTGGCCGCCGGCTCGAATGAATCCGCGGCGTTGGCGAGTGTTGCGTCCCAGTCGAGGAAACCCGCGCCGCTCGCCCCGGCCACGCCGATCACATGCCCGAGCGCCGGCAGCCGGGCGCGCACCGGTTCCAGGTTCGCGGCGGTCCCGGGATCCACCACCGCGACCTTCGCCCCGCTGTCGGCCAGGCGGTACTCGAGCGCGTCGGGCCCGAACAGGAACGAAAGCGGCACGGCGACCACGCCCATCTGGAAGCAGGCGAGATAGGTGATCACGGTCTCGGGACGCTGCGGCAGCAGAAGCGCCACGCGGTCGCCGCGCGCTACACCCAGGGCCACAAGTGCATTCGACAGGCGATTGGAGGCGCGCAACAGGTCGCGGTAGGTGTACGAGCGCGTGGCCCCCGCTTCGTCCTCCCAGCGCAGGGCCAGCCGGTCGCCGTCGACCGCCCAGCGGCGGCACGCCCAGTGGGTGATGTTGAAGTCCGCCGGGACTTTCCAGCGGAAGGATTCGTAGGCGTCGCGGTAGCGATCCAACGCCGCCGGCCTAACCTGCGAGCTCTGCGCTCCGGCGGAAGTGCTGCACCGCCTCGTGGGGCTTGCCGATCTGTTCCATCAACGACGCGAGTGTCATGTGGCCGTCGTGCGTGGGTTCCAGCGCGAGGCTCGCCTCGATGTAGCTCTGCGCCTTGCCCCACAGGCCCTGGCGCATGCACAGCTTGCCCAGCGCCAGCAACAGCGCCGGATCGCGCGCCTGCGCGCGCAGCCACTTCTCCGCGCGCTCGATCTGCGGCAGGGCGTCGGCGCCGGCCGCATCGCCATACAGCGCGATGAGGCTCGCGTTCCATTCGCGATCGAGCGCCTGTTCGATGATCGCCTGCGCCTCCGCGTTGCCGCCGAGCGCCAGGTGATAACGCGCGGCCGTCGCGGCGACCGCGGCGTCGGTGCGCATCTCCGCGGGCAGCTGCTTCCAGTACGTGGCGAGCGACACGGCATCCTGCGCCTTGCGGTTGAGGTTGCCGAGGTGCGCCGCGCGGCGGATCGCCGTCGCTTCGGCCGGGCCGATGCCGCCCAGCTTGGCCAGCGCATTCACGGTCGTGAGCACCTCGTCCCAGCTGCGCAGCGCCTGTTCGGCCTGCAGGCGCAGGCGCAGCAGCCGCAGGTTGCGCCCGTCGCGCGCCGAGAGGTCTCTGAGGACCGCCAGCGCCTCCTCGTGGCGCCCCTGCGACACCAGCAGGTCGGCCAGGGTCGTGAGGCGCGCCTGGTCGACTTCGGGCGCCGATCCCTTGGCGTGGTCGAGAAACTGCTCGCGCTCGTTGAAGCGGCCGAGCTCATGCGCGCTGCGCGCCGCGATGATCGCGGCCACGCCCTTGGTCTCGTCACCCAGCAGGGCGGCCGCGGCGCTTTTTTCGGCGGAGGCATAACGCCCCTGGAAAAACGCGAGCAGCGCATCGTTGAGCGACAGGCGCAGGCGCGAG
The DNA here is from genome assembly GCA_038203035.1 of Burkholderiales bacterium. GTDB lineage: Bacteria > Pseudomonadota > Gammaproteobacteria > Burkholderiales > Usitatibacteraceae > Usitatibacter. Next base: position 2,213 of record JBBREI010000101.1, on the reverse strand, counting down.
CTGGTGCGCTCGGCACGATAGGCGCGCACGCGCGCCGGGATCGCCACCAGGGTGGTCACCAGGCGCACCAGGAAATAGAACGCGAAGTAACCGGCGAACACCAGGAACACGAGCAGGTTGAGCGACAGCTCGATGCGCTGGTTGCCCGAGAAGATCACGACGTAGCCCGTGGAGTGGCGCGCGAAAAGCGCGATGCCCACGGCAACCGCGAAGAGGATGACCGACCAGATCGCGAAGCGCATGTCAGCGCTTCTCGCGCGCGGTGCGCGCCGTGCGCACCGCCGCAAGGCTGGCATTGATGTCCGGGACGCCGATCTGCACCGGCGTTCCAGAAATCTGCTTGAGCGAGGCTAGCGCCGCCGTGGTCTGGCGCGCCCTGGTGTCGAAATACTTCGTGATCCATCCCTGGCTCGTGCGAAGGTCTTCGCGGAACGTGCCTTCGTCGCGCGCCAGCAGCGAAACGCGCGCGGCCAGCAGGCGCAGCTTCAGGTTCTCGCGCAGGAAGTAGCTTTGCGCGGGCGTGAGCAGGGCCGGCTCCGGGGTTTCGAGTTCGCGAATGCGCACCAGGCCCTTCATCTCGTCCCACAGGTCGCGCGCGGCGCGGGAGACCGCGTGTTCCTCGGCGGGGCGCAGGCGCGTCGCGCGCGCCGCCGCCGGTGTTTCTGCGATCAGCATCGGCAGCGAATCGGTCTGGGCGATCAGCTGGTCGAGCTTGACCGCGACGCCCACCGTGTCGAGCTGGGGCACCGCCTTCAGCCGCTCCATGTCCTGGGTGATCGCGCGGCGCAGCGGCGTCGCGGCGAGCTTTTCGGCGCGGGCGAGGCGCTGGTCGGCCACCTGCAGCGCGGCGAGCGCGCCGCGCACGTTGCCGGCCAGCTGCAGCTGCTGGCTCGCGATCACCAGCATCTGCTCGACTTCCGAGAGCAGGCGGTCGTCCGCGCTGCGCGAGAGTTCGCGATACATTTCCTCGAGGGCCACGCGTTGCTCCTGCGTGTCGGCCACGCGCGCTTCGAGCTCGCTCACGCGCGCCTGCGCGTCGCGCAGCTGGGCCTGGTTCTGCGTGAGCGCGGCCTTGGCGCTCTGGCTTTCCGCGCCCAGCTCGGAGAGTCGCCCGCCGGCCGTGGATTCCACCGCGCGCACCGACAGGCGCGTGTCGATGGCGATCCACGCCGCCACCAGCGTCACCACCAATGCCACGGCGCCAAGCACGCGTGCCGCGCGATCGCCTTCGCGCCGGGTTTGCCGCGCGGCGATGGGCGGCGCCGGCAGGGAGGGTCGGGAGGGCGCAGATGTCTCGTTCATGTCAGGACTCGCAGCTGCGTCAACGTATCGATCAGGCCTTCGGCTCCATGCGGGGATACCAGGACCCGGGCGAAACCCCTCGCCTCGGGACCCGCGGCCACCGCTTCGTGCGGCACCACGAGGGTCGTGCCGGAAAAATAGTTCGCGCCCTGCGCCCCGACCAGGGCGACGAAGTTCGCCAGCGTTTCCCCGGAAAGCGTGCTGACCGCGTGTATCTCTCCCCGTTCCCAGGCCGCGAGCAGCGGCGCGGGATCGGCCTTCGGGCACACGCGCCGGTAACACTGCGCGTAGCTTACCCGCGCGCCCCGGGCCTGGAGGCTTTCCCTGAGTTTCTCGCGCCCGCCTTGCCCGCGGAAGATCACGATATCCGCGCCATCCACCTCCTGCAATTCGGGTAAACCCAGGAGGGCCTCGCTGTCATGGCGGTCGCGCGGCGAGATCACGCTCGCAAAGCCCGATTGGCGCAGCGCTTCGGCGGTGGCCTCTCCAACGGCCGCGACACGCACCCCGGCCGGCCACCCGCCTTGCCTGCGCACCGCGGCCAGGCCCCTTTCCACCGCGTGGGCGCTGACGAAAATGGCCAGCGCCGCATGGGGCAGCGCCTCGAGGGCCGCAGCCAGTTGCGCCGAGGGCGCGATGCCCTCGATTGCGAGCGTGGGAAAGACAAACGTGTGCGCGCCTTCGCTTTCGAGGGCGCCCGCCAGCGCCTCGGCGGGCTCTCGCGGACGGGTGATGATCACGCCCACGCCCGCAAGGCGACCTGAATTCACGCGACCTGTCCCCCACGCCGGGGCTGCGCGAGCAGGCGCAGGATCTCGCGCCCGCCGCCTTCCAGCAGGCGTTGCCCGAGCTCGGTGCCCAATGCCTCGGCGGCCGCGGCGTCGCCCTCGATGCCCTCGCGCACGTAGAGG
>JBBREI010000100.1:0-13768 GCA_038203035.1 Burkholderiales bacterium | reverse complement strand
GCGCAAGCCCGACTTCAAGGGGCGCTAGGAAAGCGACATGGCAAACCGACCCAGGGCCTTCGTGCGCGAGATGGGGCTGCGCGACGGGCTGCAGAGCATCAGGACCATCATGCCAACCGCCACCAAGCTCGACTGGATCGCACGCGAGGCCGCGTGCGGCGTCCCGGAGATCGAGGTGGCGTCGTTTGTGCCGGCCAGGCTGCTGCCGCAGATGGCGGACGCCGCGCAGGTGGTGCCCGGCGCGCGCAAGGTGCCCGAGCTGATGGTTTCGGTCCTGGTGCCGAACATGCGCGGCGCCCAGGACGCGATCGCCGCGGGCGCGATGAAGCTCAACTACGTGATGAGCGTGAGCGAGAGCCACAACATGGCCAACGTGCGCCGCCCGGTGAGTGAATCACTCGCCGACTTCGGCCGCATCGTGGAATTCTGCAAGGGCCTGGATCCCACGCGCCGCCCGATCGTGGCCGGCGGATTGGCCACGGCTTTCGGCTGCACCATCGAGGGCCCGATCCCCGAGGAGCGCTCGCGTGAACTCGCGGCGCAACTGGTGGAGCTGGGCGCCGACGAGATCATCGTGGCGGACACCGTCGGTTACGGAAACCCCGCGGCGGTGCGCCGCATCTTCGCCGGCGTGCTGGCCGAAGCGGGTGAGCTGCCCGTGGCCGCGCACTTCCACGACACACGCGGCGTGGGACTGGCCAACGTCGTCGCCGCGCTCGACCAGGGCATCGTGCGCTTCGATGCGTCGCTGGGGGGCCTCGGCGGTTGCCCGTACGCCCCAGGCGCCTCCGGGAACATCGTGATGGAAGACCTGGTGTTCCTGCTCGAGACCATGGGTTATGCCACCGGCGTCGACCTCACGAAACTCATCGAGGTGCGCAAGGTTGTGCAGGCGAGCCTCGCCGACGAGCAGAAACAATTCCACGGCGCGCTTTCGCAGGCCGGGTTACCGAAGAACTATGCACATGTCTGAGCACGGCATCGAAGATCCGACCCTGATGGCCCTCGGGGAGGACTACCCCGACATCCGCGAGGCCGTGCGCGCCATCTGCGAAGGTTTCCCCGGCTCGTACTGGCGCGGCCTCGAGGACGAAGAGGCGTATCCGGATGCGTTCGTGAAGGCGCTGACCGAAGCCGGCTACCTCGCCGCGCTGATCCCGGAGGAATACGGCGGCTCGGGGCTGCCGCTGCGCGCGGCCGCCGTGATCCTCGAGGAGATCCACGCATCGGGCTGCAGCGCTGGCGCCTGCCATGCGCAGATGTACATCATGGGCACGCTGCTGCGCCACGGCAACGCGGACCAGAAAAACAGGTACCTGCCCGAGATTGCGGCGGGCCGGCTGCGCCTGCAGGCTTTCGGCGTCACGGAGCCCACCACGGGGTCCGACACCACCAAACTCAAGACGCGCGCGGTGAGGGAGGGCGACGAATACGTCATCACCGGCCAGAAGGTGTGGATCTCGCGCGCGCTGTATTCGGACCTCATGCTGCTGCTGGCGCGCACCAGGCCGGTGGAGCAGTGCACGAAGAAATCCGACGGGCTTTCGGTCTTCCTGATCGACATCCGCAACGCCCAAGGCAACGGGCTCGAGATCCGCAAGCTGCCCGCGATGATCAACCACAACACCACCGAGCTTTTCTTCGACGGCTTGCGCGTGCCGGCCTCGAGCCTGATCGGCGAGGAGAACCGCGGCTTCAAATACATCCTCGACGGCATGAACGCGGAACGCATCCTGGTCGCCGCCGAAGCGCTTGGCGACGCGCGCTTTTTCATCCGGAAGGCCTCGGGTTATGCCAGCGAGCGCGTGGTGTTCGGCCGGCCCATCGGCCAGAACCAGGGCGTGCAGTTTCCGATCGCGCGCGCCTACGCGGAGATGAAGGCGGCGGACCTGGTCAATCGCAGCGCCGCAGCGCTGTTCCAGGCCGGTCGCGACTGCGGCGAGGAGGCCAACATCGCCAAGATGCTCGCCTCCGAAGCCACCTGGCACGCCGCCGACGCCTGCCTGCAGACCCATGGCGGCTTCGGCTTCGCGCGCGAGTACGATGTCGAGCGCAAGTGGCGCGACACGCGGCTCTTCCAGATCGCGCCGATCTCCACCAACCTGATTTTGTCGTACATCGGCGAACACGTGCTGGGCATGCCGCGTTCGTATTAGAAAACGCCCGAATCCCCGAGGAGAGAGAAATGTTCGCAGCATGGCGCAGGTCCGGCCTCGCATTGGCCGCAGTGGTGGCATTCAACGCCGCCGCGCAGTACCCCGACAAGCCGGTGAAGATCGTGGTGCCGTTCGCGGCCGGCGGCTTCACTGATTCGGTCGCCCGCATCGTGGGCCAGGAGCTCCAGAAGAAGTGGGGCCAGCCGGTGGTGATCGACAACCGCCCTGGCGCGGGCGGCAACATCGGCGCCGAGGTGGTCGCCAGGTCGGCGCCCGACGGCTACACACTTTTCCTCGCCACCAACACCACACACGCCATCAATGGCACGCTTTATCGCACGCTGCCCTTCGACCCGGTGAAGGACTTCGAGCCGGTGGTGCTGCTGGTGACCACTCCCAACCTGCTGGTGGTGGGTCCTACCGCGAACGTGAATTCGGTGAAGGAGCTGATCGCCGCGGCGAAGGCCGACCCAAAGCGCTTCAACTACGGCTCCACCGGCGTGGGCTCGTCGGTGCACCTGCAAGGTGAGCAGTTCAAGTCGCATGCCGGCATCCAGATGACACACATCCCGTACAAGGGCAGCTCGCAGGCGCTCACCGACCTCATCGGCGGCTCGGTGCAGGTGATGTTCGACAACCTCCTCTTCCAGATCCCGCAGGTGAAGGGCGGCAAGGTGAAGGCGCTTGCGATCACGGCGCGCAACCGCACCGCGCAGCTGCCGGACGTGCCCACCATGTCCGAGCTCGGAATCCCCGGCTTCGAAACCGGGCCGTGGTTCGCGATTGTTGCGCCGGCGAAGACCCCCGCGGCGATCGTCGCGAAGATCAACGCCGACGTGAACGAGGCGCTGAAGCTGCCGGAGGTGATCGACAAGCTCAAGGGCGCGGAGATCATCGGCGGCACGCAGCAGGAGTTTGCCGCGTTCATGGCGAAGGAAACCGCCAAATGGGGCAAGCTCATCCGCGACCTGGGCCTGAAGGCGGACTAGCAATGCAGCGCTGGGACGAGGAAGCCGAAGTGATCGTGGCGGGTGGCGGGCTCGCTGCCCATTGCGCGGCGCTGCAGGCCGCGGAAGGCGGGGCGCAGGTGCTGATGCTCGAGAAGGAAGCGCAGGTGGGTGGCTCCACCGTGCTGTCGGGCGGCTCGTTCGCCTTCGCGGGGACCGACCTGCAGAAGAGCAACAGCATCGAGGACAGCTCCGAGCGGCTGTTCGACGACCTCAGGCGCGTGGGTGAATACGGCAACGAGGAAGCCATCGTGCGCGCCTACGCCGACCACCAGCTCGATACCTATCACTGGCTCGCGAGCCACGGCGTCACCTTCGACAAGATCTTCCTCGCGGCGGGGCAGTCGGTTCCGCGCGCGCACTCCCGCAACCCGCGCGAGGTGATCGAGATCCTGTCGAAGCGCGCGGCGCAATCGGGCCGCGTCACCACGCGTACGTCGAGCCCGGTGCGCCGCCTTCTGCGTGACGGACTCGAGGGGCCGGTGCAGGGCGTGCGGATCGAAACGGACGGGAAGGCGCGCGCGATCCGCGCCAGATGCGGCGTGGTGCTTGCGTGCGGCGGTTTTTCGCGCAACGACCAGCTGCTCAAGCTTTTCGCGCCGTCGCAGTCGAAGACGCATCGCGCGGGCGGGCCCGGCAACACCGGCGACGGCCTGATGATGGCGTGGCAACTCGGCGCCGGCATGCGCGACATGGGTTACATCAAGGGCACCTTCGGCGGGCACCCCGCCGCCGGCCCGGGCGAACACGCGTTGATGCTGCCGATCTACGTCGGCGCCATCGCGGTGAATTCGAAGGGCGAGCGGTTCATCGACGAGAGCAAGTCGTACAAGCTGATCGGCGACGCGGTCCTGTCGCAGCCCGACGCGATCGGCTTCCAGGTGTTCGACCGGAAGATCTTCGAGAAGGGGCAGGACGGCATCCCGACGATGGCGTTCAAGGCCAAGCTCGCCCTGGGGCAGGTGATCACGGCGCCGACGCTGGCGGAACTGGCGAAGAAGGTGGGCATCGACCCCGAAGGCCTTGCGGGCACCGTGGCCGGATACAACGCCGCGGTCGACGCAGGGCGCGACGCGCAGTTCGGCCGCGACGGCTTGTCCAACCACTACGGCGCGCTTGCGAAGATCGATACCGCGCCGTTTTATGCCTATCCGTCCAAGAGTGTGGTCGTGGCGACCTACTGCGGCGTGTCGGTGGATCCGGCCATGCGCGTGCGCGACGTATACGACACCGTGATCCCCGGGCTCTGCGCGGCGGGCGAGGTGATCGGCGGGCTGCACGGCAACGCCTACATGACCGGCTCCTCGCTGGGCAAGGCGTCGATTTTCGGGCGGCTCGCAGGCCGCTCGGCGCTGGCCGCATGAACGTGGATCTGCTTGTTGTCGGCGGCGGCCTCGCGGGCTACTGCGCGGCGCTCGAGGCGGCGAACGCGGGCGCAAACGTGACGCTCATCGAGAAGGAGGGCAGGACGGGCGGCGCCACGATCCTTTCCGGTGGCTCGTTTGCCTTCGCCGGCACCCCGCTGCAGAAGGCGCGTGGCGTCGAGGATTCCGAGGAGCGCCTGTACGAGGACCTGCGGCGCGTCGGCGGCCACGAAAACGACGACGCAATCGTGCGCGCCTACGTCTCCAACCAGCGCGACACCTTCGACTGGCTTGCGTCCCACGGCGTGATATTCGAGCGCCTCTTCATCGCCTCCGGGCAGACGGTGCCGCGCGGGCACTCGCGCAATGCGCGCGAGGTGCTGGATATCGTCGAGGCACGCGTGCGCGAAACCGGCCGCGTCACCACCAAACTCAACGTCGCCGCGCGCCGCCTGATCCGCGACGAGGCGACCGGCGCGGTGACGGGTGTGCTGGCGGAATCGGGCGGCCGGGAAGAGACCATCAACGCCCGCCACGGCGTGGTCCTCACCACCGGCGGGTTCTCGCGCAGCGAGTCGCTGCTCAAGCTCTTCGCCCCGCAGCAGGCTCTGGCGCAGCGCATGGGCGGCCCGGGCAACACCGGCGACGGGCTGCTGATGGCGTGGCGCCTGGGCGCGGGTTTTCGCGACATGGGCTACATCAAGGGCACCTTCGGCAACCACGTGAGCGCCGGGCCCGAGGACCACTTCCTGCTGTTCCCCATGTATGCCGGCGCCATCATCGTGAACACGCAGGCGAAGCGTTTCGTGGACGAGTCGCTGTCGTACAAGCTGATCGGCGAGGCGTGTATCCGGCAGCCGGGCGCCATCGGCTTCCAGGTATTCGACCAGCCGGTCTTCGATCGCGCGGTGCCGGGCGTGCCTTCGATGGATTTCCAGGCGGACCTCGATGCCGGGCGCGTGATCACCGCGCCGACGCTTGCGGGCATCGCGGGCATGCTGGGGCTCGACGCTGCGGCGCTTGCCGAAACGGTGGCGCGCTACAACGGCATGGCGGCGCAGGACCGCGACGACGACTTCGGCCGCGACGGGTTGTGCAACCATTTCGGCGCGATGGCGCCGATCGGCAGGCCGCCGTATTACGCCTTCGCGGCGAAAAGTGTCGTGCTCGCGACCTATTGCGGGCTCACGGTGGATGCAACGATGAACGTGCTCGATGTCTTCGGCGCGCCGATCGCCAGGCTCTACGCGGCGGGTGGCTGCATCGGCGGCTTCCATGGCCAGGCCTACATGACCGGCACCGCCAACGGCAAGGCCACCATCTTCGGGCGGATCGCGGCACGCGCGGCACTGGGACAACCATGATCGACTATTCCGACGACGGGCGCGGGCTTGCGGTGGTGCTACTCCACGCCTTCCCCAACGACCGCACCCTGTGGCGCCCGCAGGTCGAGGCCTTCTCGGGGCGCTACCGCATCGTGGCGCCCACGCTGCGTGGCTTCGCGGGATCGGACCCGGTCGACGGCAAGGCGGTCACCATGGACCAATACGCCGACGACATCGTGGCGCTGATGGACGATCGCAAGATCGCGAAGGCCGTCGTGGGCGGCATCTCGCTCGGGGGTTACGTCACCCTGTCGCTGGCGCTGCGTTACCCCGACCGCGTGCTCGGCATCGTGCTCGCCAACACGCGCGCCACCGCCGACAACCCCGACTGGGCCAGCTTCCGCGAGGCGCTGGTGGCGCAGGTCGAGGCGCGCGGGCCCATCGCCGTGGTGGAAAACTACGGCGACAAGCCGTTCCGCCCCGATTGCCCCGAGCCGATCAAGGCCGAGGTGCGCGCGATGATGCTGAAGCAGCCGTCCGCGGGCCTGGCCTCGGGCACACGCGGCATGGCGGCGCGTCCCGATCGCAGCGCGCGCCTGGGCGAGATCAAGGTGCCGGCGCTTGTGATCAGCGGCACCAAGGACGCCTACATTCCGTCCTCCGACGGCGAGGCCATGCATCGTGCCATCGCCGGCAGCACCTTTGTCGACATCGAGGGCGCGGGCCATCTTTCGAATATCGACAGCGCGCCGCAATTCAACGCGGCGCTTGAACCCTTCCTCGCCGCCATCGAACGAAAGTCCGCACGGTGAAAGAAACCCACGCCACGGCCCTGCGCGGCCTCTACGATTCCTGGGGCCGGCAGGAGCTCACCGAACGCGCGCTGGCCACCGCCCGGCTCGGCATGCTCGACGTCATCGGCTGCATCGTCGGGGGCGCGCCGAGCGAGACGGCGGCCAAGGTGCGCGAGTTCGCCGCACAGCAGGCGTGTGAAGGCGGGGCTTCGGTGCTCGGCAGCCGCGAGCGGTACGCCGCGCCGATCGCGGCGCTGGCCAACGGCGTGGCCGGCCACGTCCTCGACTACGACGACATGAACTCCACCATGGTCGCGCACCCCAGCGTGGTGCTGGTGCCCGCGCTGCTGGCGCTGGCGGAGGCGCGCAACAAGAGCGGCGCGGACCTGCTTGCCGCCTACGTCCTGGGTTTCGAGGTGAACGGGCACTTCGGGCGCGCCATGGTGCCCACGCACTACAACAACGGCTGGCACTCCACCTCCAGCCTCGGCATCTTCGGCGCCACGGCGGGCGCGGCGCGGCTGCTGGGCCTGGACGCCGCCGGGATGCTCAACGCACTGGCCATCGCGGCGTCCAATTCCGCGGGCCTGCGCGCCAACTTCGGCTCCATGACCAAGTCGCTGCACGCCGGCCAGGCCGCGGAAGGCGCGGTGCGCGCGGCGCTGCTTTCCGCCAATGGGTTCACCGCCAACGCGGACGTGTTCGATTCGCCGACGGGATATTTCGCCGCCTACGCGAAGGGCGCGCAGCCGAAGCCCGCGCTGGCCGCGGGTGAGCTCGAGATCGAGAAGTCGGGCATCGGCATCAAGCCCTATGCCTGCTGCGGCGCCGGGATTTCGGTGATCGATGCCGCCCTCGACATCGCGGCCGCACACACCTTCGAGCCGGCGTCGATCCAGTCGATCGACGTGACGCTCAACGAGATGGCCCAGAGCATCATGCCGTTCCACGCGGCCGCCGATGGCCTGCAGGCGAAGTATTGCCACGAATACTGCGCCGCCGTGGCGCTGCTGGACCGGCGTGGCGGCCTGGCCCAGTTCGCGGACGAACGCGTGTCGCGCCCCGACGTGCAGGACCTGGCCAGGCGCACCAAGGTCCACGTCGACAAGGGCATGCCCGGCGGCGGCGGGCTGTTCCCCGTGGTGATGAAGGTGGCGCTGACCGACGGCCGCAGGCTCGAGGCCCGGCTGGAGGTGCCGCGCGGCCATCCGACGCGGCCGGTGGAACCCGCGGTGCAGCTCGACAAGTTCCTGGAATGCGCCGCGCCCGTGGTGGGCGAGACGCGCGCGCGGGATGCTGCGCGGCGCATCGGCGCCATCGAATCCGAAGCCACGCTGGCCCCCCTCATCAACCTGCTGCGCCGTTAGGAGCCGCGATGCCGATTGCGGAAATTTCGCCGGGCGTGAAGCTGCATTACGAATCCGACGACTACACCGATCCGTGGACCCGGCCCGATTGCGTGCTGATGCTGCACGGCATCGCTGAAAGCGCCGGCGCCTGGCGGATGTGGGTGCCCCACTTCGCGCGAAAGTACCGTGTGGTCCGCCCGGACCTGCGTGGCTTCGGGCAGTCGAGTGGACTGGGCGGCCAGGTGCCGAAGGACGTGGGCCTCTGGGCCGACGACATCGATGCGCTGGTGAACGGGCTGGGGTGCGGGCGCGTGCACGTGATCGGCGCCAAGCTGGGTGCGCTGGTGGGCATGGAGCTCGCGCGCCGGCGCGTGCCGTGGATGAAAACCATGACCATCGCGGGCCTGCTGATCTCGCCGAAAAAGGCCATCGGGCCGTGGGTGCCGGAATGGAAGAAACACATCGACGAGAAGGGCATGGAGAGTTGGGCGCGCCTCACGATGCCGGGCCGCATGGGCGATGCCATCTCGAAGGAGGCCAACGAATGGTGGGTGCGCGAGATGGCCGCGGCCCCGCCAGAATCGGTGAAGGCCTGCCTCACGATGGTCGCCGAAGTGGGCGAGGCCGAGGACCTGGAGAAGGTGGCCGTGCCGACGCTGGTGCTGGTGTCGAGCGGCAGGAAATCCGCAGGCAGCGACTTCGAGCAGCGCCAGTCGGTTGATGCCGTGGACCGATTCCGCTCGCGCATCCCGGTTTCGGAGCTCGCAACCATCGAGGCCACGTCGTACCACGTGGCCGCGACCCATCCCGACGCATGCGCCCAGCGCGTGTTGCGTTTCATCGAATCCAACGGAGGTTGAGATGCACATGACCAGGATCCTGCTGGCCGCGATGGCCTTTGCCTGCACGGCGCACGCCGCCGATTACCCGACCAAACCCGTGCGCCTGATCTCGCCCGCGCCCGCCGGAGGCAACGCCGACGCCGTTGCGCGCACGGTGTTCGAGCGTGTCGGCTCGCAGATGGGCCAGCCCTTCGTGGTGGAGAACCGCCCCGGCGCCGGCGGCAACATCGGCACCGAGATGGCGGTGGGCCAACCCGCCGACGGCTACACGCTGGTGGAGATCATCACCGCCAACACCATCAACGCGACGCTTTATCCCAACCTCAAGTTCGACCTCACCCGGGACTTCACGCCAGTGGCGCTGGCCGCGGAAATGCCGCTGATCCTGGTGGTGCATCCCTCGGTCCCCGCGAGGACCGTGAAGGAGCTGATCGAATACGGCCGCAAGAACCCCGGCAAGCTCAACTACGCGTCCGCGGGCAACGGCACCGGCGGGCACGTGGCCGCGGAGCTCTTCAAGACCATGACGGGCCTGGACATCCAGCACGTGCCGTACAAGGGCGCCACACCCGCGGTGACGGACCTCATCGGCGGCCGCGTGGAGATGTTCTTCGACGGCATGCCCTCGGCGCTGCAACATGTGCAGTCCGGGCGCCTGCGCGTGCTGGCGATCACCTCGTCGAAGCGATCGGCGACCATCCCCGACGTGCCCACCGTGGCCGAGTCCGGCGTGCCGGGCTTCGACGTGAACCTGTGGCTGGGCTTCATGGCGCCCGCGGGCACGCCTCCCGACGTGGTGGGCAAGCTCAACGCCGCGGTGAACGAGGCGGTGCAGAGCGCCGGCGTGCGCGAGCGTTTCGCCAAGATGGGCCTGGAGCCCGCGCCGCGAACGCCGGAGCAGTTCGGAGCGCTCATCAAGAGCGAGATCGCGCGCTGGGCGACGATCATCAAGCAATCCGGCGCGAAGGTCGACTGATGTTCGGATGGCGCGCCCGCCTGGGCTTCCTCGTTCCGCCGGGCAATCCCACGATGGAGCCCGAGATGGCGATGCTCGCCATCGATGGCGTCACGCAGCATTTCACGCGCATGTACGCCACCGGCGTCACCGGCTCGCTTTCGGGGCAGGAGGAGCGCAACCGCGAGCAGATTGCACACGTGGACGAAGACGTGGCGCGCCTTGCGCTGGTGAAGCCGAACGTGATCGTGCTGGGCCACACCGCCACCAGCTACACACTCGGCAAGCGGGGCGAGGCCGACCTGTGCGCGCGCATTTCCGGCCGGCATGCCATCCCTTTCGTGACGGCCTTCGGCAGCGTCATCGCGGCGCTCAACCACATCGGCGCCAGGCGCGTGGCCTATGCCGCGCCCTACGGCGAGGCCGACACACTGCGCGGCAAGGCGCACCTCGAGCAGTTCGGCGTCACCGTGCCCAGCTTCGGGCGGCTCGAGGGCGTGACCAACATCTACGACGAAAGCGCGGAGCGTGCGTACCTGCTGGCGCGCCGCGTGGACCATGCTGATGCCCAGGCGATTTTCCTCAGCGGCGTCGGCATGCCGACCCTGGCCGCCATCGGGGCGCTCGAGCGCGACCTCGGCAAGCCGGTGATCTCGAGCGCGTCCGCGATGATGTGGAATGCGCTGCGCCTGGCCGGCGTCAAACAATCCATTCCCGGGTTTGGCCGGCTGCTCGCCGACTGACTGATTCAGGGAACGCCGATTTGCCGCCGATAAAAGCAAAAAAAGATTGGTTCGCAGCCAATTCAAGCCATGGCACGAAGCCCATATGTCTTTTTCGTTCGCGGGGTGCATCGGCGGCAATCGGCGTGGCATCGGCGCACATCGGCGTTCCTGAAGTGGTTTTCAGAAGCAAAGGAGATCGAACATGAAAAGCGTCAGCGCAAAGTGGGCGGAATTCATCCAGGGCACGACCGCGAAATCCGTCCCGCCCGAAGTCCTCGACCATGCCAAGGTCCGCATGCTCGACGTGATCGGCACGGGCCTGGCGGCCCGCGGCCTCAAGGTGCCGGAACTGGCGCGCGCGTTTGTTTCCGGCAGCAGCGGGCCGGCGACGATCGTGGGCCATCCCGATCGCGTGGCACCCATCGATGCCGCCCTGGTGAACGCGACATTGATGAATGGCCGCAGCGAAGACGACTTCCTGCAGAAATCGCACCCCGGCGCGCTCACCATTCCCGGCGCGCTCGCGGTGGCCGAGGAGATGGGCCGCGGCGGGGCGGATGTCCTGGCCGGCGTGATCGTCGGTTACGAAATCGTCGCCCGTGCGTTCCTTGGCGCGCCCCACATGTTGCCGAAGTTCCGTGCCTCGGGCGTGGCCGGCACGGTGGGCGCCGCCGCCACCGGCGCGCGCATGTACGGGCTCGATGTCGAGAAAACCATGCATGCCCTGGGCGCCGCCGCGTGTTTTGCACACGGCTTCGGCCAGGGGTTCCTCTCCGGCAGCACGGAGGTGAAGCTCAACGTCGGCATGGCGAGCCGCCAGGGCCTTTCCGCGGCGATCCTCGCGAAGCTGGGGGCCACCGCATCGCCCGTGGCGTTCGAGGGCGATGTCGGTTACTTCCGTGCGTTCTCGGGCACCGCCGACAATGCCGAAGCCGCCACGCGCGACCTCGGCACGCACTACCTGATCCAGGACACGGTGTACAAGGAGTGCCCGATCTGCATCTTCACGCAGACCCCGGTGGCGCTTGCGAAGCAGATCGCGCCGCAGATCGATGCCTCGAAGATCGAACGCATCGTGCTGACATCGCCGGATCTCACCTACACCAACCCCGGGTTCCTCAACAACAAGCCCTACAGGACCCACCTGCAGGCCGCGATCAGCGCGAGGTTCTGCACCGCCGCGGCGCTGCTCGGCAAGGCGGTCGAAAGCTACGAGCTCTACGACCAGCTCGAGGAGCCCGAGGTCCTCGCGCTGGCCGAGAAGATCGAACTCGTCAATCGCGGGCCCGACCAGGAGCGGCTCGACCTCGAGGTGGTGCAGCAGGGCGGCGCCACCTTCCGCGCGAGCGGCGTTGAGCACGACACGCTGTTTCCGACGAAGGACAAGGTGCTGGCCAAGTTCCGCCGCCTCACCGGGCCGCTGCCCATCGACACCGAGAAGGTGATCGCCGTGATGATGGAGCTGGAAAAGGTGGACGACATCCGCGTATTGACCGACCTGCTGAGGACACAGAAATGAAAACGACCATCACCACCTTCGCCGCGCTCGCGCTCACCCTTTCGGCCGCCGTCGCGCAGGCCGCGTGGCCCGAGCGCCAGATCCGCATCATCGTGCCGTTCCCGCCCGGCGGCTCCACCGATGTCGTGGCGCGCCGCGTGGCGCCCAGGGTGTCGGCGATCCTCGGCCAGCCGGTGGTGGTCGAAAACATCGGCGGCGCGGGCAGCATGGTGGGCTCCGACACCGCGGCGAAGGCCAACGCCGATGGTTACACGCTCCTGCTGGCGCAGCCCGCGCTCGCCTCCAACGTGGCGCTGCGCGACAAGATGCCCTACGACGTGGAAAAGGACTTCGTGCCCGTGGCGCTGATGGGCGGGCACCCGGGACTGCTGGTGGCCAGCATCGGCACGCCCTACAAGACCTTCGCGGACATGATGAAATATGCAAAAGCCAACCCGGGCAAACTCACCTATGCCACCGCGGGCGTGGGCACCTTCCCGCACCTCACGATGGAGCTGCTGCGCAGCGTCGGCAACATCGACATCGTGCACATCCCGTACAAGGGTGCCGGGCCCGCGATGATCGACCTGCTGGGCGCCCGCGTGGACGTGAAGATCGACGCCTACGCCACCGCAATCGCGCACCTGAAGGCCGGCAAGCTGGTGCCGCTGGCGGTCAGCGGCAAGGAGCGCATCCCGCAGATGCCCGATGTGCCCACCATCGCGGAATCGGGTTATCCCGACTTCGAGAGCTCGATCTGGATGGGGATCCTGGCGCCGGCGAAGACACCGCCCGAGGTGGTGCAGAAGCTGGAGCGCGCCTTCGTCGAGGCGTCCAAGGATCCCGAGGTGGTGCGCACGCTCAACGACGACGGCATCTACATGTACGGCAAGGGCGCGAAGGAGATGGATGCGCTGATGAAATCCGAGATCGCCAAGTGGCGGCGGGTGGTGAAGGCCACGGGGATCAAGGCTGAATGACCTTTTCAGGGGTTACTTCGCTACTTCAGGGAGCGCCGATGTCCGCCGATGCCACGCCGATTGCCGCCGATGCACCTCGCGAACCAGAAAAAGGTGTGTGGGTTTCGTGCCCAGGCTTGGCGTGGTCGCGAAACACTCGTTTTTGCCTTTATCGGCGGACATCGGCGTTCCCTGAAGTAGTCCCTTGACCCCGCGCCAGCGCGGAATGGTTATGATTCCGCCATGGAACCCAATCTCGAAAAGATCGAAGCCCTGGTCCGCCAGCTGCTGGAAGAGCTCGGTGAGGACCCGAAGCGCGAAGGCCTGGTGGACACACCCAAGCGCGTGGCGAAATCGCTCGCCTTCCTCACCAACGGCTACCGCGCCAACCTCGACGAGGTGATCAACAAGGCGCTTTTCACGCAGGACACCAGCAGCATGGTGATCGTGAAGGACATCGAGGTCTACAGCATGTGCGAACACCACATGCTGCCGTTTTACGGGCGCTGCCACATCGGCTACATCCCCGACGGCAAGGTGTTCGGGGTCAGCAAGCTGGCGCGCCTGGTGGACATGTACGCCCGCCGGCTCCAGCTGCAGGAGCGTCTCACGGAGCAGATCTCGCAGGTGGTGATGGAAGAGATCGGCGCCCGGGGTGTGGGCGTGATGATCGAGGCGCGCCATCTCTGCATGATGATGCGCGGCGTGGAAAAGCAGAACTCCACCATGATCACCTCCTCGGTGCTGGGCGTGTTCCGCGATTCCGTGGCCACGCGCGAGGAGTTCCTCTCCCT
>JBBREI010000099.1:0-13795 GCA_038203035.1 Burkholderiales bacterium | reverse complement strand
ACAAGCCGCGGATTCTGCCCGGCCCGCAACGTGACCCGCTTCAACGCTTCGGCGGGATCGACGATTGGAATGCCCTTGAAGGCGCCCAGGATCAGCGAATCCTTGTCGCCCGAGACGATCATTTCGGCTCGTGCGGCGAGGCCACAGGCCAGAACACGGTCGTCCGCAGGATCCCGGATCACCGTCGGCTCGATATCGGGCGCTTCGATCACTTCGGCGAGATGCGCATAAGCGAAGAGCAATTCGTCGGGCGACATCCCCGAAGTCGAAACAGCTTTCGCGAGCTTGGAGCGAGGTACCCGTGCACGCGCGCGAGTTCGTAATCGACGATCGTCGCGTGGAGCGCCAGGATCCTGGACGCGGCGCCGGGGGCCGGCATTCCCGATTACGCTATCGACTGGGGTGTGGCCCGGTCAAAGCGTCGCAACCATTATCATAGGGCGACGTTCGACTCGTCAGACCGCTCAGGGATCCCATCATGAACAAGACCCCAATTCGCATCATCGTCCTCGGCGCGCTGCTGGCGCTCCTCCCGCAAGTCGCCAGCGCGTACATGTGCCGCGACGAAAAAGGCACCACGTCCTTCCAGCAGGACCCGTGCCCGGAGCGCAAGGGCACCAGCGGCGTCGTGCCCGTGAAAGCAGAGCAGGTAAACGAGCGTGGGATGCAGGAGACGATGAAGCGCATGGCAAAAGCCGCCTTCGCGCGCGATCCGCTGGCGGCGTACGGGCTGCTGTCGCGCGGGTTGAAAGTCACCATTCATCGGCAGGACAAGGGCAAGCCCAAGGTCCACGACTTCCCCGGCTACGCCGGGGTGCTCAAGGGCGCCTACGACGCGGCGCAGGTGACCGAGACGTACAAGTGCAAGGCGGCGCCCGCACCCAACCCCAACGGCGGCGCGCTCGCGTGCGACGTCACCGGTGAATCGCTGGTGGGCGGCCGGCGCATCCGCACGGTTGACAAGCAGGCGGTTGAATTCGCCCTCGAGGCCGGCGAGATCAGGATCGTCTCCATCGAGACGACGCCGGTGAGCCGCACGGAAGACGGGCGGTTCTAACCTGCAGCGTGGCAGGACGCGCAAGTCAGGCGAAGCGCACCAGCCGCTCCAGGCCCTTGCTCAACGTGGTGGTATCCGCAATTCCCAATCCCTCGACGCAATGCGCGCGATACTTGCGATCGGTGCGAAGCTTCCCCGCCACGGGCGCGGCCTTGCGCAGGGGAACCTAGTCGGCTGTGACGGCGACCTTCTCGGAGGTTCCGACGGGCAGTTCCACCAGCTCGTTGCGGTAGGCCACATGGGATTTGTTGTCGGCGTGCGCGAACTGCTTGGCGGCGTACATCGCCTTGTCCGCATCGGCCAGCACGCCCGTGGGGCCGCTGCCGAAGCGATAGTCGGCCACGCCGCAGCTCACGGACACTCGCAGCTCCAGGCCCGGGGCGATCTCGCAGGGGCTCGAGCCGATGGCCTTCATGATGCGTTCCATCACCATCTTGAGCGCGCGGTTGCGGTGCAGGCCCACCACGAACTCGTCTCCCCCCCAGCGCGCAACCCAGTCGCCGCGGCGGGTGTTCAGCTGCAGCAGCGCCGCGATGTGGGAGATCACCGCGTCGCCCGCGCTGTGGCCGTGTTTGTCGTTGATGTTCTTGAAGTCGTTGATGTCGAAGAAGGCGAGCTGGAAGGCCTGCAGGTCACGCTCTGCCCGGGCGACTTCCTCCGCCAGGCGCTTTTCGCCAGCGCGGCGGTTGTAGATGCCGGTTAGGTCGTCGGTATCCGAGACACGTTCCAGGCGGCTGATGGTTTCGTGCAGCTGGCTGAGGGTGTATTGCGTGCCTTCCATCAACTTGCCGGCACGGTCCTGGAAATGGACCGGGAGATCCGGCAGCTTGCGGCTGTCGATGTAGTCGCGCAGCGCCTCGGCGGTGAGTTCGATCGGCATCAGCAGCTCGCGCAGCACCCACATGGTGCCCAGGAAACCCGCGAAACACGCCAGCACCAGCGCGGCCAGCGCCGGGTACATGGTGGCCAGATCGGTGCGGCTGAGCAGCAGGTAGACGATGAAAATCGCCAGCGGTGTCAGGATGCCCACGAAGGCGGCCAGCGCGAACTTGCCGGCGTATGTGTTGCTCAGCGGGCCGAGTTCCGACAGCCGGCGGTACATCGCCATGCGGTCGAGGGCTGCGCGCCCCGGCTGCACCTTGCTGATCATTGTGGACCTCCTGTTCGCGCCATTCTACCTTGCGCGCCCGAACCTCAGCCGACCGTGTTGCGAATCACGCCGATGCCCTCGATTTCGCTCTCCAGCAGGTCACCCGGCTTGAGGAATTCGGGCGGCGTGCGGGCGTAACCCACCCCCGCCGGCGTCCCGGAGGAGATGATGTCCCCGGCCTCCAGCGTCATGCCCGCCGAAAGCTCTGCGATCAGGCGCGGTATCTTGAAATACATGAAGCTGGTGCGCGAGTCCTGTTTGGTCACGCCGTTGACGCGCGTGGCCACCCGCAGGTCGCTCGATTCCAGCGCGTCGGAGGTGACGATCCAGGGGCCCATGGGGCAGGTGCCGTCCAGGCTCTTGCCCTTGTGCCACTGGTTGCCGTGGCGGCGCTGGATGTCGCGCCACGAGACGTCGTTGACGACGGTATAGCCCCACACGTGGCGCATGGCGTCGGCCTCGGTGATGTTCTTGCCGCTGGTGCCGATGATCACGCCCAGCTCCACCTCCCAGTCCATCTGCGTGGAGATCGCGCCGTCGTACGGGATCGCATCGAAGGGCCCGTTCACCGTGGTGGGCACCTTGCTGAAGAACACCGGGTGTATCGGCAGCTCGCGGCCGTCCTGCAGCGTCTTGCCGCCCTCCTCGAAGTGCTCGAGGTAGTTCCAGCCGACGCAGAAGACGTTTTTGGCCGGGCGCGGGATCGGTGCATGCAGCTTCACGTCGGCCAGGGCCAGCGATCCCATCGCCGGCGCGGCGGCCAGGTTGTGCAGCTGCTGGCGCATCGGGTCGCCCGCGCGAATGATCCCCAGCATCGTGTTGGTGTCTTCCGAGGCGCCAAGGGCCGCGGGGATGTCGATCACGCGCAAGTCCTCGAGCACCAGGCCGGGGCGGGGAAGCCCGGAGGGAAGGGGAGAGTAGGTGGCGAGTTTCATGGGCCTCGATTCAGAGCGCGGAAAGGGGATGGGCGGCGCCGCTCCAGCGCGGGCCGAAAAATCGCGCCACGGATGCGGCATCCACGGCGGCGAGGGTGGAAGGCTTCCAGCGCGGGCTCATGTCCTTTTCGACAATCATGGCGCGGATGCCCTCGATGAAATCGCCGTGTTCGAAGGCGCCGTGGATCAGATCCAGCTCCATGCGGAAACACCCGGCGAGTGTCAGGCCCGCACCCCGGCGGATCTGCTCCAGGCTCACCTTGAGCATCGTGGGCGAATGTTTGGTGATGGCCTGCAGGGTCTTGCCGGCCCATACCGCCAGGTCGGCGGCGCGTTCGGATTCGAGGGACGCCACGATCTCCTCGACCGTGGCGAAGGCGAAATGGCGGTCGATTGCGGGACGCAACGCTTCCAGCTCGCCAGGCGCCATGGGTTGCGCGCCGATGTATTGGTCCGCCAGTCCCGCGTAAAGCGCATCCGCGGCGTTGAGCGTGGGGCCGATGAGGCCGAGGTAGGGGCCAAGCTGGCCCTCCAGGCGCGAGAGGAAATAGCTGCCGCCCACGTCGGGGAAGAGGCCAATCGCCGTCTCCGGCATTGCCATGCGCGTGCGTTCGCCCACCAGCCTCAACGTCGCTCCCTGTGCCAGCCCCATGCCACCGCCCATCACGATGCCGTCGAGCAGCGCGACGACCGGCTTGGGATAGTTGTGGATGCGGAAGTCGAGCGCGTATTCGAGGATGAAGAAGTGGTAGACGTCTTCGCCCGCCTCGAAGCGGTCGCGCAGCGCGCGGATGTCGCCGCCGGCGCAGAACGCCTTGGGACCGGCGCCGCGCAGCATCACCAGGCGCACCTTGTCGTAGCTCGCCCAGTCGTCGAGCCACTTCGCCAGGGCCTCGATCATGCCGAGGGTGAGGGCGTTGAGCGCAGCGGGGCGATTGAGGGTGATTGTGGCCACCCCGGCGCGGACCTCGGCGAGGATCTCGCCCTTGGCCGCGCTCAGTCGTTCTTCCATTCGGCCTTGCGCTTGCCCAGGAACGCATTCACGCCCTCGGACTGGTCGGTATGGTCGAAGAGATCCATGAATCGCTCGCGTTCCAGCGCCAGGCCGGCACGGCGAGGAATGCCGTTGCGCGCGTTGTGGATCAGGCCCTTGCAGTATTCGACGGCGCGGGGGGAGAGGGCGCCGACGCGATCCGCCATGGCAGTGGCGGTCTCCAGCCCCTTGCCCTTGGGGACCACTTCCTGGACGAGGCCGATGCGCAGCGCCGTGGCGGCATCCACGCGCTCGTTGGTGAGGATGATGCGTTTGGCCCAGCCCTCGCCCACCAGCCACGGCAGGTTCTGCGTGCCGCTGCCCGCGGGCAGCAGGCCCACGGCGGGTTCCGGCAGCGCCATCTGCGCGTGTTCTTCGGCGATGCGGATGTCGCAGGCCAGCGTGCATTCCAGGCCGCCGCCCATGGCGTAGCCGTTGATCGCCGCGATGGTCACGAAGCGCGAGTTCATCAGCGCCTCGAAGGCGCTGCCGAAGCAGGCGATGAAATGGCGCGCCAGCACCTTGTCTTCGGAGAACTGCTTGAGGTCGGCGCCGGCGGAGAAGAACTTGGAGCCCGCACCGGTGATGACGGCGCTGTAGATCGATCGGTCGGCATTGAGCGTGGCCACCAGCGCCTCGAGCGGGCGCAGGCCCTCCGGCGTCCAGGTGTTCGCCGGCGGGTTGTCGATCGTGATGAAGGCGGTGTGGCCGCGGATTTCGTGTTTGATCATTGCTTCATGTACTGCAGGATCACGGACGAAAAATCCTTCGCGCCGTTGCCGTCGACCGAATGTTTCTGGTAGATCTGCTGCGCGATCGCGCCCAGCATCACCGGGTGTTTCGCGGACTTCGCCGCGTCGGTGACGAGCGTCAGGTCCTTGAGCATCAGGTCCGCGCCGAAGCCGCCGGAATAGCCGCGCGAGGCGGGGACGTTTTCCAGCACGCCGGGGTACGGATTGTAGGTGTCCGAGCTCCAGCAGCGCCCGCTCGAGGTGTTCACGATCGAGGCGAAAACCTTGGGATCCATGCCGAGCTTGGCGGCGAGCGTCATGCCCTCCGCGGTCGCAATCATCTCGATCGCCAGCATCATGTTGTTGCAGATCTTGGCCACCTGCCCGTTGCCCTCGCCGCCGCAGTGCACGATGTTCTTGCCCATGGCCTGCAGCACCGGCCTGGCGGCCTCGAAGTCCCTGGCGTCGCCACCCACCATGAAGGTGAGTGTGCCGGCCTCGGCGCCGCCGACGCCGCCCGAGACCGGTGCATCCACCATCGGGCAGCCCTTGGCCTTTGCGTCCATCGCCACCTCCCGCGAGGTGAGCGGGTCGATGGTCGAGCAATCGATCAGCGGCGTGCCCGCTTTCACCGCGGGCAGGATCCCGAACTCGCTGGTGTAGACGGAGCGCACGTGCGGCGACGACGGCAGCATCGTGATCACGAGATCCACGCCGCGCGCCGCGTCGCCCGCCGAGGTGGCCGCCTCGCAGCCGGCGTCGGTGAGTTTCTTCAGGAGTTCCGGCACCACGTCGTAGACCTTGAGCGTGTGGCCGGCCTTCAGGAGGTTGCGGCACATGGGGTTGCCCATGTGGCCCAGGCCGATGAATCCAATTTTCATTTCTGTCTGCCCGCTGTTCTCCCTCTGCCCTGGGAGCGGGGCGGGGAGAGGGTCATGAGAGGGGGGAGTGTCATTTCAGGCTGATCGTGGTGTGGATGCCGGGGTTCGTCGACGCGTCGTCGAACCAGCGCGACGTGATCGTTTTCACCTGGGTATAGAACTGGATCACCTGCTTGCCGTAGGGACCCAGGTCGCCAAGCTTCGATCCGCGCGAGCCGGTGAAGCTGAAGTAGGGCACCGGCACCGGGATCGGCACGTTGATGCCGACCTGGCCGACATCGATTTCGTTCTGGAACTTGCGCGCCGCGGCACCCGACTGCGTGAAGATGCCGGTGCCGTTGCCGAACGGGTTCTTGTTGACGAGATCGATGGCCTCATCGAGGGTGTCGACACTCACCAGCACCAGCACCGGCCCGAAGATTTCTTCCGAGTAGACCTTGTGGTGCGGCTTCACGCCGGAGAACACCGTCGGCGCAATGAAGTTGCCCTTCTCGTAGCCCGCGACTTTCGGGTTGCGCCCGTCGAGCTCGAGCTTGGCTCCTTCCTTCACGCCCTGTTCGATCAGGCCCTCGATGCGGCTCTTCGCCTGCTTCGAGATCACCGGGCCCAGGTCCGTGCCTTTTTCGGTGCCGCCATTGAGGGTGAGGGTCCTGGCCTTGGCCACGATGTCGGGGATCCACTGGTTGGCATCACCCACCAGCACCGCGACGGAGGTGGCCATGCAGCGTTGGCCCGCCGCGCCGAAGCCCGCGCCGACCAGCGCGTTGAGCGACTGCTCCTTGTTGGCGTCAGGCATCACCACCGCGTGGTTCTTGGCGCCCATCATGCATTGCGCGCGTTTGCCGTGATCGCTCGAGAGCTTGTAGACGTGTTCGCCGACGTGGCACGAGCCCACGAACGACACCGCCTTCACGTCGGGGTGGGTGCACAGGGCGTCGACCGACTCCTTGCCGCCGTGGACCACGTTGAGCACGCCGGGAGGCACGCCGGCCTCGAGCGCGAGCTCCGCGAGGACCATCGGGGTCATCGGGTCCTGCTCCGAGGGCTTGAGCACGAACGTGTTGCCGCAGACAATCGCCATCGGGAACATCCACAGCGGGATCATGGCGGGGAAGTTGAACGGCGTGATGCCGACGCAGACGCCGATCGGCTGGCGAAGGAAGTAGGTGTCGACGCCGTTGGCGACGTTTTCTGCGAATTCCCCCAGGCTCAGGGTACCGATGGAGCAGGCGTGTTCGACCACCTCGAGGCCGCGGAACACGTCGCCTTCGGCGTCCGGCAGGGTCTTGCCCTGTTCGGCGGTAAGTGTGGCGGCGAGTTTCTTCATATCGCGGCGGATCAGCTCCTGCAGCTTGAGCATGATGCGGGCGCGAGCCCCGATCGGGACGTTTTTCCAGGTCTTGAAGGCCGTTGCGGCCGAGGCGACGGCTTCATCCACCTCGTCCTTGCCACACATCGGGACCCGCGCCAGGACTTCCTGGGTGGCGGGATTGACGACATCGCGCCATTCCTTCGCCCTGGATTCGACGAACTTGCCGTCGATCAGCAGCTTCACCGTGGGAACGGACTGGGAAACGGATTTCGGGTTGGCTGCCATGGGGATCTCCTCGATGTATTCGACGCTTGGTCAAATTATAATTGATCGAGACGTACCGCCTTGAGGAACGATACCCCATGTACAAGAAAACGCTGCTGGCCGCGGCATCCTGCCTTCTGGCCCTCTCGCTGCCCACCCTTGGGCAGTCCTATCCCACCAAGACCGTCAAGATCATCGCGCCGGTGCAACCCGGCGGCGGCGTCGACCTCACCGCCCGCACGGTGGCCGAGCAGCTGACAAGAACCATGGGCCAGTCGTTTGTGGTCGAAAACGTTTCCGGGGGCGGTGGCGTCATCGCCTCGCAAAACGTCGCGCGCGCCGCCCCCGACGGCTACACCCTGATGCTGGGCTACGTCGCCACCCACGGTACGGTGCCTGCCGTGCGCAAGGTGCCTTACGACGCGGTGAAGGACTTCACGCCGATCGCGATGGTTGCGGGCACGCCGAACGTGCTGGTGGTGGGCTCCGGGGTCCCGGTGACCGACATGAAGTCGCTGGTGGCGTATGCCAAGGCCAACAAGGTGAGCTACGGTTCCGCGGGCCAGGGTTCGCTTACGCACCTGGCGATGGAGCAGTTCCGCACCGCCGCGGGTTTCGAGGCGGTCCATGCCGCCTATCGCGGCATCGGCCCCGCCATCACCGACGTGCTGGGCGGCCAGACGCAGATGATGATGCCGGGCCTGGCCGCGGCCACGCCCCACATCAAGGGTGGCAAGCTCCGGCCGATCGCGGTGACGGGACTGAAGCGCCACCCGCTGCTGCCGGACACGCCGACCTTCGAGGAACTGGGCTACAAGGGCTTCACCGGCGTGCAGTGGTACGCCATCGTCGGCCCCGCGAAGATGCCCGCCGACATCACCCGGCGCCTCAACGAGGAGATCAACAAGGCGCTCGCCACCCCGGAGCTGCGCCAGCGCCTTTCGGGCGAGGCGCTCGATCCCATGCCGATGACGCCGGAGCAGTTCGGAACGTTCATGCAGGAGGACATCGCCAAATGGGCGAAGCTCGCGCAGGAACGCAACATCAAGCTCGAGGACTAGCCGCGGATGGCACGCAACACGAAGGTTGATGCCGACCACAACGCGCCCGCGGTGACGCAGATCCTGGCGAAGTTCGTCGTCGGCCATCCGTCGAAGGGCTGGAGCAACGCGGTGGAACACGAAGCCCACCGCACCTTCCTCAACTGGGTGGGCTGCGCGGTCGGGGCCGCGAACCACGAATCGGCGCAGGCCGCGCTGGACGCGGTGAAGGAACTGGAACCCGCGCCGCAGGCCAGCATCCTCGGTCGCGCGGAGAAGGTGGACATGGCCAGCGCCGCGCTGGTCAACGGCATCACCTCACACACCTTCGATTTCGACGACACCCACCTCAAGACCATCATCCATCCCGCGGGCCCCGTGGCCTCCGCGCTGCTCGCGATGGCGGAAAGGGAGGGTTCGTCGGGACGGCAGCTGATCGACTCGCTGGTCCTCGGCATCGACGTCTCCTGCCGCATGGGCAACTGCATCTACCCGGAACACTACGACCGAGGCTGGCACATCACCGGGTCCACCGGCATGCTCGGCGCGGCCGCGGGATGCGCGCGCCTGCTGGGCCTGGACGAAAAGAAGACGCAGATGGCGCTTGGCATCGCCGCCTCGCAGCCCATCGGCATGCGCGAGCAGTTCGGCACCATGACCAAGCCGTTCCACCCGGGTGGCGCGGCGCGGGCGGGCCTCACCTCCGCGTTGCTGGCGCGGCACGGCTTCACGGCCAGCGCGAAGGCGCTGGAGGCGCCGCGCGGCTTCGCGCAGGTGGTTTCCCCCAAACACGACTGGAGCGAGATCACCGGCGAGCTTGGCACCCGCTTCGAGATCTCCTTCAACACCTACAAGCCCTTCGCGTGCGGCATCGTGATCCATCCAACCATCGACGCGGCGACCCAGTTGCGCGCGCAAGGCGTGACCGCCGACAACGTGGATCACGTCGAGCTCAAGGTGCATTCGCTGGTGCTCGAGCTCACCGGCAGGAAGGAGCCGCAGGACGGCCTGCAGGGCAAGTTCAGCGTCTACCACGGCTTCGCCGCGGGCCTGATCTTCGGCCAGGCGGGAGAGGGCGAATACGACGACCACATCGTGACGCGAGAGGACATGGTGGCGCTGCGCCGCAAGGTGGTCGCCACCGTCGACGACACCATCGACGAAGCATCCGCGGACGTGACCGCGGTGCTCAAGGATGGCCGGCGCGTGCATGTGTTTGTGGAGCACGCCATCGGCTCGCTCGAACGCCCGCTCACCGATGCGCAGCTCGAGGCCAAGTTCCACTCGCTGGCGGATCCGGTGATCGGCGCGGGCAAGGCCGCGAAGCTGATCGAGGCCTGCTGGAACGTGGCGAAGGCACACGACGTTCGCGGCCTCACCGCGCTGGCACGCCCATGAGCACGCGGCCGAAAATCGTGGTCCTCGACGACTACGAGGATTTCATGCGCCGCACCGCGGACTGGAAGCCGGTCGAAGCCCTTGCCGACGTCACCTTCCACACGCAGCGCCTGCGCGGGGATGTATTGATGGAGGCGATCAGGGACGCCGACGCCATCGCGCTCATCCGCGATCGCACGCCCTTCAAGGCGGACCTGCTGGGGAAATTGCCCAAGCTCAAATTCGTCGCCTTCACCGGGGTGCGTAACACCGCCATGGACCTCGACGCCTTCAAGGCGCGTGGCATCCCGGTGACCCATACGGCGATGGGATCGTCGAAGGAAAGCACCAGCGAGATGGCGTGGGCGCTGATCTTCGCCGCCGCCAAGCGCATGGAGGAATACATGGCCCTGGTGCGCTCGGGAGGCTGGCGCGACGGCAAGGGCCTGCCGCTGGTGCTCGCCGGCCATCGCCTGGGACTGATCGGACTGGGCGGCATCGGCAAGCGCATGGCGGTGATCGGCGCGGCGCTCAACATGGAGGTCGTCACCTGGAGCCCGCACATGACCCCGGAGCGAGCGGCCGAAGGCGGCGCGAAATCGGTCACGCTGGAGGAGTTGCTGGGGACTTCGAAGGTGGTGAGCCTGCACCTGGTCCCGGCGGACGGCACGCGCAAGCTGCTCAACGCGCAGCGCCTGGCGATGATGGGCGAGGGCTCGATCCTGGTGAACACCGCGCGCTCCGCGCTGATCGACATGGACGCGCTGCCCGCGGCGCTGGATGCCGGCCGGCCGGCAATCGCGGCACTCGACGTCTACGACGACGAGCCGCTGGCGGCGGACCATCCGTTGGTGAAGCGCAGGGACGTGGTCCTTACGCCCCACCTCGGATTCGTCAACGATCCGGTGTTCAGCGCCTTCGCGCCGAACATCGTGGAGAACCTGCTGGCATGGCTGCAGGGCAAGCCGCAGCCACGCCTGATGCCCTGAAGGCTAGGTCGGCTTGTACGCGCCGCTGGCGAAGATCAGGCCGTCGTGTTTTTCCCAATACATGCGCTTGGGCTCGACCTTCTTCTGCACCGGGTTGTAGAACGAGAAGTCCTGCCAGCCGCTGTTGGCCTTCTGCGCCATCTCCATGCGTTCCTTGATGTGGTATTTCCCGTCGCCATCGCGCAGGTCCATCATGTTCTTGCCAACCATCTTCGGGTTGATGTGCGCCAGCGCGTCGGCGTTGGGCGTGTACACCGTGACGTAGAGGTCGCGGTCGACAAACGCGCCCGGGTTCTTGTTGAACTCGGCGATCGCCTTGTCCTTGCCGTTTTTCTTGTAGAAGGCGATGGCCTTCTTCACCATCGCCTCGGCTTCCTGCGTGGTGCCGTATTGTGCCGGTGCCGGCGACTGGGCGTGGGCCTGGAGCGCGAAAAGCGCCATGCAGAGCGCGGCGAAATACGAAAGCATGCGTTTCATTCTGTGGTCTCCCCCTGGATTATAACGCGGCCAGTCTAAGCGAGCCGCGCCGCGGGGGCCAAACTACACCTGTAGGTTGCTATTCCCGGAAGGCGACCAGGACCGCGTCGGCGGGCACCAGCTGGTTTTCGGTGAAGGCAACGCGCTCGATCACGCCGTCGCGCGGGCTCACGATCGTGTGCTCCATCTTCATCGCCTCCAGGATCATCAGCGCCTGGCCCTTTTTCACCGCGTCGCCGGCGGCCGCCATCACCTTCACGACGCGGCCCGGCATGAGCGCGGTCAGGCGCGCATCCGGCATGGCGTCGGCCGGTTCGTAGTGGAACGGGTCCACCAGCTGCAGCGCGTAGCGGCCCTGTGGCGTGACCGCGGACAGCTCATCCCCGGCGCGCGACACCTGGGCGAAATAGGTCTCCTCGTCGAGCGCGATCTGCAGGCGGTCGCCGTCGGCCGGGCGAATGGTCACGCGATGGGTGCGCCCGTCGACCGTGACCATCGCATGGCCCGCGTGCATCACGGCTTCGACTGCCACCTGGCTTGCATCGGCGCGGCGGAATTCCATGCGGCGCAGGGCGGGCTGGTTGAGCCTCCAGCCGCCGGTGTGGTTCCAGGGTGAGGCGGGCGCGGCCGCGATGTCGGACTGCTCGTCCAGGAACACGCGCGCGGCCGCGGCCACCAGCGCTTCCAGCGGCACTTCGGATTCTGGCGGTAGCAGGTCCGCGCGGTGGCGCTCGATGAAACCGGTATCGGTATCGCCCGCGAGAAAGGCCGGATGGCGCACCACGCGCTCGAGGAAGGCGAGGTTGGTCTTGACGCCGAGCAGCGCCGTTTCGGCCAGCGCCGATTGCATGCGGCGCGCGGCCTCGCCGCGGTCGTCACCCCAAGCGATGAGCTTCGCGATCATCGGGTCGTAGAAGACGCTTACCTCGTCACCTTCGCGCACGCCAGTGTCCAGGCGCACGTCGCCTTCGTCATCCTCGAGGTGGGATTCGCGCGGGGCGCGCAGCACCTCGATGCGGCCGGCCTCGGGCAGGAAGTTGTTGGCGGGATTCTCGGCGCACAGGCGCACCTCGATCGCGTGGCCGCCGGACAGGATCTCGTTCTGGCGCAGCGGCAGCTCTTCGCCGGAAGCAACCCGCAACTGCCACTCCACCAGGTCCTCGCCCGTGACCATCTCGGTCACCGGGTGCTCGACCTGCAGGCGCGTGTTCATCTCCATGAAGAAGAACTTGCGGTCGGCGCCGACGATGAACTCGATGGTGCCCGCGCCCCGATAACCGATGGCGCGCGCCGCGGCGACCGCGGCACTGCCCATGGCATCGCGCATCGCGTCGTCGAGGAAAGGCGAGGGTGTCTCTTCCAGCACCTTCTGGTGGCGGCGCTGGATCGAACACTCGCGCTCGAAGAGGTGGACGTAGTGGCCGTGGGTGTCGCCGAAGACCTGGAACTCGATGTGGTGCGGGCCCTGCACGTAGCGCTCCAGCAGCACGGCTTCGTCTCCGAAGGCGTTCTTCGCCTCGCGCCTTGCGGATTCCAGCTGCGGCATGAATTCGGAATCCTTCGTGACCAGCCGCATTCCCTTGCCGCCGCCACCGGCGACTGCCTTGATCAGCAGCGGGTAGCCGATCATCGTCGCCTTCGCGGCCAGCAGCTTGTTGTCCTGGTTTTCGCCGTGGTAGCCCGGCACGACGGGAACGCCGGCCTTCTCCATGATCGCCTTGGCGCGATCCTTGAGCCCCATCTTTTCGATCGCCTCGGGCGTGGGGCCGATGAAGGTCAGGCCCGCAGCCTCGACGGCGCGCGCGAAGTTTTCGTTCTCCGAGAGGAAGCCATAACCGGGATGGATCGCCTGCGCGCCGCAGGCTTGCGCCACTTCGATGATCCGATCACCGCGCAGGTAGGAATCCGCCGGGCGCGGGCCGCCGATTTCGCGGGCCTCGTCGGCCATTTCCACGTGCAGCGCGTGTGCATCGATCGACGAATGGACCGCGACCGTGCGAATCGCAAGGCGGCGGCAGGTGCGGATGACGCGGCAGGCGATTTCGCCGCGATTGGCGATGAGGATCTTGGAGAACATGTTTGGTGCGCGATTATACGGCCCGATTGCGCCGCGAAAAATGAGCGCCAGGGGGTGCGAAATCGTTCAAACTGCCGGCGCGGGCCATTGGGGCCCGCCAGCGACCGACAACCAGGAACCCTCCATGACCGTGACCGTAGCCACCATTCCCTGCAACCTGTGCGGTGGCGCCGAGGTGAGCGTGCTCTCGCAAGTCAGCCGCAGCGGCGATCGGCTGCGTAGTGGCGCGTGCCGCCAGTGCGGCCTGGTGTGGTCGGACCCGCGGCCGCACGATGCCCGTCGTTTCTACGAAGACGACTATCGGCTTTCCTACAAGGGGACCTTCGAGCCGCGGCCCAAGCACGTCCTGCGTGCGGGCAAGGTCGCCGTCTCCCGGCTGGCGAAGGTCGAGCGCTTCCTCGCCGGGTCGATGCGGGTGCTGGACGTGGGCAGCGGCGGCGGCGATTTCGCCTATCTGCTGAAGAAGCTGGGC
>JBBREI010000098.1:0-13862 GCA_038203035.1 Burkholderiales bacterium | reverse complement strand
GCCTTCCTCCGGGCGCCCACGACCGCGAGGCCGGTGGAGAGGCGGTCGACCGCTCGGACGAATCCGGCGGCGCCCGCCATCATTTCACCTGGAGGATGAGGTCCAGCAGCTGCTTGGCGTCCGCGGACTTGGCCGCGAACTCGGGCCACGAGGTCTTCTTGGCCAGCTCGATCCAGGCGTCGAACTCCGCCTTGGTGAGCGGGCGAACCTGCGCGCCGGCCTTCTTGTACGCGGCGATCATGTTTTCCACCGCATCACGCTGGGCCTGCGCGAACCACTTGTCGCTGACATCCGCGGCGTCTTCGAAGATCTTCCTCTGCGCCGGCGTGAGCTTGTCCCAGGCGGCCTTGGACATGAGCAGCGGCTGCATGAGCCACCACAGCGTGTAGTCCCCGCCGATCGTCGCGAACTTGGTCTGCTCGTAGATGCGCATGCTCACGAACGATTCCGCGGAAGTCAGCGTGGAGGTCAGCACGCCCGACTGCAGCGAGGGATATATCTCCGTGGACGGAATGTTGATCACCGAGGAGCCGGCGGCCTTGAGCATGGTTTCGAAGGTCGGGTCGGCGGCGCGCATCTTCTCGCCCTTGACCGTTTCCGGGCCGCCGATCTGCCGATCCTTGGAAGCGAAGCCGCCCGGCGTCCACCACCACGTGACGATATGGGTGCCGTTCTTCTCCATGACCTCCTGTAGCTTCTTGTGGAAGGCCGTGCCCTTCAGGCGCAGCGCGTGGTCCAGGGTGTTGATCGTGCCCGGCATGATCGCGATCGACACCTCGGGCACCTTGCCGACAGCGTACGAGAGCGGGAATACGGCCATCTCGAGCGTGCCGGCCTGCAGGGCG
Source organism: Burkholderiales bacterium (assembly GCA_038203035.1). Taxonomy (GTDB): domain Bacteria; phylum Pseudomonadota; class Gammaproteobacteria; order Burkholderiales; family Usitatibacteraceae; genus Usitatibacter. The sequence goes on along the minus strand of JBBREI010000098.1, from coordinate 13,017 downwards.
TCGAATTGCGCGAACGGCTTGATGTTCAGCGAGCTGCCCGGGTAGATGCGGAACTTGAGTCCCGGGTCCTTCTTGTTGACCTCCTCGACGAAGATGCGCGTGGCCTTGTCGCGGGCATCGGTATTGGCCTTGAACTGGTGGGAAATCTTGATTTCCTGCGCGACGGCGGGCACGGCGAACGCCGCGGCCACCAGCGCGATGGCGGCCTTGCGAAGCATTGCTTTCATGGGTGTTCCTCCTGTGGACGTTTGGACCGCCCTCTGCGCGGCGATTCGCAAGTTTAACCGGTAGCGCCGGCCGCGGGCCGGTCTTCCGCGCCCGCTCAGGCCGCGCGGCGCTCGGCGTCGCGCTTGCGTGCCTCGGAAACCAGGTACTCCATTGCCGCTTGCGCGCCACCCTTCCGGTGCGGCACGCCGGCAAGCTCGAGTCCCATCTCCACGCCCGCGAGCGCGCCCGCGAGGGTGAGGTCGTTGAAATCACCCAGGTGACCGATGCGGAACACCTTGCCCTTCACCTTGGAAAGTCCCATGCCGAGCGACATGTCGAAATGGGCGAGGATGGTCTCGCGCAGCTTGTCGGCGTCGTGGCCCGGGGGCATCACGATGGCGGTGAGCGCGGGGCTGTATTCCTCGGGATCCTGCGCGAGAATCTCGAGGCCCCACGCGCGCACCGCGCACCGCGTGGCTTCGGCGTGGCGCTGGTGGCGCGAGAAGACGTTTGCGTAGCCTTCCTCTTCCAGCATCACGATCGCTTCGCGCAGGCCGTAGAGCAGGTTGGTGGAGGGCGTGTACGGGAACCAGCCGTCGGGATTCATCGCGAGCATCTCGGTCCAGTCGAAGAACGAGCGCGGCAGCTTCGCCGACTTCGAGGCGGCGATCGATTTTTCCGACAACGCGTTGAACGAGAGGCCCGGCGGCAGCATGAGGCCCTTCTGCGACCCGCCGACGGTCACGTCGACGCCCCATTCGTCATGGCGGTATTCCACCGAGGCGAGCGAGGAAATGGTGTCGACCAGCAGCAGCGCCGGGTGCTTCGCGTTGTCGATGGCCTTGCGCACGAGCGGGATGCGTGTGGTGACGCCGGTGGACGTCTCGTTGTGGACGACACACACTGCCTTGATCGCGTGCGCGGTATCGGCCTTGAGGCGCTTCTCGATTTCGGCGTGGTCGGCGCCGTGACGCCAGTCGCCCGGGATCATGTCGATCGCCAGGCCCAGCTTCGCGGCCATCTTGAACCACAGCGTCGCGAAATGGCCGGTCTCCGACATCAGCACCATGTCGCCGGGCGAGAGTGTATTCACGAGGGCCGCTTCCCAGGCGCCGGTGCCCGAGGCCGGATAGATCACGACGGGATGGCGCGTGTTGAAGACCCGTTTCATGCCGTCCAGCACCTCTTTCGCCAGGGCCTGGAATTCGGGCCCGCGATGGTCGATGGTTGGGCGATCGATCGCGCGCAAAACGCGGTCGGGAACATTGGTGGGTCCAGGTATCTGTAGGAAGTGGCGTCCGGCGGGCATGGTTTTCTCCTCTGAACTTCCTCCATAATGCCGCAGCCCAACCCGGTTTGACACGCCCCGCGGTAATAGCCCCCATGACCCATACCCGATCGCATCCGGTGCGCTTCGCCCGAGGCGCCGAGCAGTCCGCGCTGGCGCGCCGGCTCGCCCGCGATGTCGATGGCGAGGTCCTCTTCGATGCCGCCAGCCGCGGTCGTTATTCCACCGATGCGTCGATCTACCAGATCACGCCGGTGGGCGTGGTTGTGCCGCGCAGCGTGGATGCCGCGATCTGCGCCATGCAGGTGGCCATCGAACAGGGCGTTGCGGTGCTGCCGCGCGGCGCCGGCACCTCGCAATGCGGGCAAACCGTGGGCGAAGCGCTGGTCATCGACGACAGCAGGTACCTGAACCGCGTCCACGAGGTGGATGCCGCCGGCATGCGCGCGGTTGTCCAGCCGGGCGTGGTGCTCGATACGCTCAACACGCAACTGCGGGCGCATGGCTTGTGGTATCCGGTCGACGTCTCGACCTCCGCGCAGGCGACCCTCGGTGGCATGAGTGGCAACAACTCGTGTGGCTCGCGTTCACTCGCCTACGGCAACATGGTCGATCGCGTGATCGCCATCGATGCCTGGCTGCCGACGGGTGTGCGCGGACGGTTCGGCGCCGGCCCCGCCGCCGATCCGGGCATCGCCGAAATCGCCGCAAAGGCCCACGCACTCTTCGATCGCGAGCGCGATGAGATCGCCGCGCGTTTCCCGAAGGTCGCGCGCCGTGTCGCCGGATACAACCTCGACCGCCTCGAGGGCGAGCGGGCAAACCTGGCCAGCTTGCTGGTCGGAAGCGAAGGCACCCTGGCGTGGTTCGAGAAGATCCACATCGCGCTCGCCGAGGTCCCGAAACACAAGGTCCTCGGTGTCGCGCACTTTCCGCGCTTCCACGACGCGATGGATGCGGCCCAGCATATCGTGAAGCTGGGCCCGAGCGCCGTGGAGCTGGTGGACCGCACGATGCTCGACCTCGCGCTCTCGAACGCCGCGTTTGCACCCACGATCCGCGCCTTCGTGAAGGGCGAGCCCGATGCAATCCTGCTGGTGGAATTCGCCGGCAACGAACGCGAGGCGCAACTCGCGGGCCTGAAGCGCCTGGGCGAGCTGATGGGGGACCTGGGCTTCCCGGGAGGGGTCGTGGACAGTCCCGAGGCCGCGAAGCAGGTGCAGCTCTGGAACGTGCGCAAGGCCGGCCTGAACATCATGATGTCGATGAAGGGCGACGGAAAACCGGTGTCGTTCATCGAGGACTGCGCCGTCCCCCTGGAGCACCTGGCCGAATACACGGCGCAACTCAACGACGTGTTCCGCAAGCACGGAACGCAGGGAACGTTTTATGCACACGCCTCCGTCGGCTGCCTGCACGTGCGCCCGATCCTGAACATGAAAGGCGATGGCGCCATGCGCATGCGCGCCATCGCCGAGGAAGCCGCGGAGCTGGTGCGCCGTTACAAGGGCGCGTATTCGGGTGAACACGGCGACGGCCTGGTGCGCTCGGAATGGATCGCGCCTTTTTTCGGGCCGCGCCTGACCGCGTGCCTGGGCGAGATCAAGTCGTGGTTCGATCCGAAGGGACTGATGAACCCCGGCAAGATCGTGAACCCGCCGAAGCAGGACGACCGCTCGCTTTTCCGCTACCGGCCCGATTACCTGGCGCAGCCCGCCCCCGGCGTCCTGGACTGGAGCGAGTGGGGCGGCATGGCGGGCGCCGTGGAGATGTGCAACAACAACGGCCACTGCCGCAAGTTCGACGCCGGCACCATGTGCCCGAGTTACCGCGCGACCGGAGACGAGCGCGACCTCACGCGTGGCCGTGCCAACACCCTGCGCCTGGCGATGTCCGGCCAGATCGAAGGCGAGGATTTCGCCGGCGAGGCGGTGCGCGAGGCATTGGAGCTGTGCGTCGCGTGCAAGGGCTGCAAGCGCGAATGCCCGACGGGTGTGGACATGGCGCGCATGAAAATCGAGTTCACGGCGGCGTACAAGCGCCGCAACGGCTTCACGCTGCGCGACCGGCTGGTGGGCCACCTGCCGATTTATGCGCGCTGGATGGCGCCGCTGCAGCCGCTTCTGAGCTTCGCGCAGCGGCTGCCCGGCGCGGGTGCCGTCCTCGAGGCAATCACCGGCTTCGACCGGCGCCGCCCGCTGCCGCAGTTCACGCGCTCATGGAGCACCGGCTATCGCGAGCGCGGCGTCGGCACGCACCCGGTGGTGCTGTTCGCGGATACCTTCAACAACTGGATGGAGCCCGGCAACCTCGATGCGGCCGCGAAGGTGCTCCAGGCGTCGGGCCACCGCGTGATCGTCGCGCGCGCGCCCGATGCCCGGCCGTTGTGCTGCGGGCGCACATACCTTTCGGCCGGAATGATGGACGAAGCGCGCGTCAACGCGCGCCGCACGCTCGCGGCGCTGGCGCCGCACCTGGAGCGTGGTACGCCGGTGCTGGGCCTGGAACCGTCGTGCCTCTTCACGTTTCGCGACGAATACCCGGCGATGTTCCCGGGCGATGCGCTGGTGGCCCGGCTTGCGCAGGCCGCCCAGCTCGCCGACGAATACCTCGCCGCCGGGCTGGCGCAGGGCACGCTCTCGCTGCCCTGGCGCGGCGCGGATCCACAATCGATCCGCGTCCACGGCCATTGCCACCAGAAGGCGTTCGGGACCTTCGAGGCCACGCTATCGCTGCTGCGCGCGATACCGGGCGCCCGGGTCGAGGCCATCGAATCGTCGTGTTGCGGCATGGCCGGCTCCTTCGGCCACGAGTTCTACGATGTCTCGATGAAGATGGGTGAGGCGGCGCTGCTGCCGGCGGTGCGCGCCGCGGGTAACGCCACCATCGCGGCGGCGGGAGCAAGCTGCCGCCACCAGATCACACACGGCGCGCAACGCGATGCGCGCCATCCGCTCGCCATCGTGGCGCAGGCGTTATGAACCCGCCGGGTGGGGTGCGCGAGGTGTTGCTGCAGGTGCTGGGCGCGCAGATGCAGGCGCAGCCGGCCGGCAACCTGACGTTGGGCCGCGGCAGCCTGGACGGGCGGACGGTACGCATCGCGCTGGTCGAGAACCGCTTCGCCAGCGGATCGATCGGGGCGCTGGAAGCCGAAAGGCTGGCCGCGCTCCTCAAGGTCGCGGCGCAGGAAAAATCCCCGGTGGCGATCTACCTGGACTCCGCGGGCGCCAGGGTTTCGGAGGGCCTGCAGGCGCTGGGGGCATTCCGCGCGTTGTATCGCACCGGATTGCAGGCCGGCATGTCCGGCGTGCCGCTCGCCGCGATCCTCGGGCGTAACTGCTACGGGGGCTCCAGCATGCTGGCGCACCTGGCGCCCGAGCGCCTGTTCAGTCCCAACACGCAACTGGCGATGTCGGGACCGGCGATCCTGGCGGCGGGCGCGGGCCTAAGCGCGCTCGACGAGATGTTCCGCGCCATGGCCGAAGCCGCGCTTTCGCCGCTGTCGCGCGCGAAAAGCAATTCGGCCAACACCGTCTGGTCCAGCGGCCTGGACGTGGGCGCCTGGCTGCGCAACGCATTTGCGCCACGCGGCGATGCCCCGACCGCGTGGCGATTCCGCCACGAGGCGCTCGGCGCGCGATTCGAGAAGCGCCTGCCCGAGCCGCAATGGGAAATGGTGCGCCGCAAGGACTTCGAGAAGATCTATTCGCGCTACGAGGCGCGCGAAACCCACGGCCTCATCGCGGGTACCGGGCATCGCGGCGGTATGGAGGAGGCCTTTGCGGGGCTGGTCGGCAAGCAGCCGCTGGGTGCGGCGCGAGCGTGGGCGCTTGCGCAGGCGCTGTGGCAACATGTGGACCGCCCGCCGGAGCGCCTCGAGGTGTTCCTCGATTGCGCGACCCATGCGCCGCGCCTCGACGATGAAAAACTGGTGCTGACCGAATTCATCGCCGGCATGGGCTTCGCCCTCGCGAGCCTGGCATCCGCAGGCACACGCGTCGGCCTCACGATCCTGGGGAAGGCCGGTGGCGGCGTATACGTCGCGCTCGCGGCACCCGTGCAACGCGTGGCGGGTGTGCATGGGGCCGACATCCAGGTGCTGCCGGGCGCCGCCGTCGCCGCGATCCTCGGCGAGGCGCGCGACAGCGTCCCGGCTTTCGAGGATTACCGCGCTGCCGGTGTCGCGGACGAGGAGATCAAGTTGGGATTTGTGTCCGGTACCCCATGAACCAGAACCTCTACGCACTGTTCGAGACCCGTTTTCCCGCCGACCGCTCATTGCCGTTGCTGCTGCTGGACGGCGGCGCGGCCGTCTCATACGAGCAGGCGGAGCAAGGGAGCGCGCGCTACGCCTCGTTGCTGGTGGAGGCCGGCCTGCAGCCCGGCGATCGCGTGGGTGTGCAGGTCGACAAGTCCGTCGAATCGCTCCTGCTGTACCTCGGATGCCTGCGCGCGGGACTTGCGTACCTGCCCCTCAACAACGCCTACCAGGAAGGCGAGGTCGGCTACTTCATCGAAAATGCGCAACCGCGCGCTGTCATAGCGCAGCCACGATCGATGCCGTGGCTCGAACCGCTGTGTGCGCAGGCGGGGATCACCCGGCTGTATTGCCTCGACGAAAATGGCGAGGGCAGCCTGCGAGAGGCCGCGCGACGGGCGCCCGCGATCTTCGCAACGGTGCAGCGCTCGCGCGACGACCTGGCCGCGATCCTCTACACCTCGGGCACCACCGGGCGCTCGAAAGGCGCGATGATCACCCACGGCAACCTCGCCGCCAACGCGCAGGTGCTGCACCGCGAATGGGGGTTCCGTCCCGGCGAAGTGCTGGTGCACATGCTGCCGCTGTTTCACGTGCATGGCCTCTTCGTGGCGAGCCACTGCGTGCTGATGAACGGCTCGGCCATGCGCTTCCACGCGAAATTCGACGCGCGCCGCGCCATCGCCGACTTCGCGGGCTCGAGCGTTTTCATGGGCGTGCCCACGTTATACACCCGCCTGCTCGCGGAACCGGGGCTCACGCGGGAGGCCTGCGCCGGCATGCGCCTCTTCGTCTCGGGATCGGCACCGCTGCTGGCCGAAACACACGCGCAGTTCGAGCGCCGCAGCGGGCACCGCATCCTCGAGCGCTACGGAATGACCGAGACCGGCATGCTCACCTCAAACCCGCTCTCCGGCGAGCGGCGCGCGGGCTCCGTCGGTCCGGCGCTGCCGGGAACCGAGGTGCGCGTGGTGGACGAGCAGGGCGCCGCGTGCCCGCCCGGCGCCATCGGCCACGTGCTGGTGAAGGGCGCCAACGTCTTTCCGGGTTACTGGCAGATGCCGGACAAGAATCGCGAGGAATTCACCGCCGACGGGTTCTTCCGCACCGGCGACATGGGGAGCCTCTCGCCCGACGACTACCTCACCATTGTCGGCCGCTCGAAGGACCTGATCATCACCGGCGGCTACAACGTGTACCCGAAGGAGGTGGAGCTCGCGCTTGACGAGCTCCCCGGCGTCCAGGAGTCGGCCGTCGTCGGCATCCCCCATCCCGATTTCGGCGAGGCGGTCACCGCCATCGTAGTGGCGAAGGGTTCCGGGCGCGCGCCCACGGAAGGCGAGCTCATCGCCGCCCTCAAGGCGCGGCTCGCGAACTTCAAGGTTCCGAAGCGCGTCCACGTGGTGAAAGAGTTGCCGAGGAACGCCATGGGGAAGGTGCAGAAGAACGTGTTGCGCGACCGCTACGCCGGGGAGGGTTCGTGACAACGACCGGCTGCCTCTTCGATCGCATCGTGGCGCCATGAAGGCGACCGGGCTCGCGACGGCGCCGTAGCGACCACGACCTCACCCACCTGCGGGGCTCCTGGTTCAGCCGCGGCTTTCCATCACCAGCTGCCAGCCCGGGCTCAAGGGGATCTCTAAGGTCTTCGCGACCCTCTCACCGATTCCGGGCTGCGCGCCTGGGTCACGCCCCGGTGTGACCTGGTTCACTGCGCCTCCTCCCGACTTGTGGTGGGGAGGACTCGCGCGCGGTTGCGCGCCGACCTTCGAGCAGATAGATTCCGAGTAGCACGTGTTATAAGAAGTTGCTAAACCCATAATGCACGCTAACGGAGGAAGCTCGAAAATGGCACAAAGCCACGGCAAGTCGCGTCGGGACGTATTGCGGGCAATGGCGGCGGGCGCCGCCGTGATGGCCTCGCCTTTCGGAGCCGGGAACGCCCTTGCGGGCCGGCATGGTGTCCGCCTGCCGGGCAGCATCGTCGAGGCCGGAAAACTGCTGCGGTCGGGGCGCGTCAGCGTCACCGAGATGATCCAGACGTACCTGCGCGGGGCGCGGCAGCTGCAGCCCACGCTCAATGCGTTCATCACCATCACCGAGGAGCACGCCCTCGCGACCGCCGCGGTGCTGGACCGCGAGCTGCGGCGCGGCCAGAGGCGCGGCCCGCTCCACGGCATCCCCGTCGTCTACAAGGACAACATCGATACCGCCGGGCTGCCCACCACCATGGGCTCGGCGTTCTACCAGTCGCGCATCGCGACCACCGATGCGCAAGTGGTGCGCAAGCTGAAGGCCGCGGGCGCGGTCCTCGTGGGCAAGGCCAACATGAACGAGTTCGCAGCGGGCGTGGCCGGCCTCAACCAGTTCTACGGCAACACCGGCAATCCCTGGGACCTGACGCGCTGGTCCGGAGGCTCGTCGAGCGGCAGCGGCGTGGCGGTTAGCGCGGGTCTTGCCCTCGCCGGCCTGGGCACGGATACCGGCGTCTCGGTCCGCGGGCCCGCGAGCTGGCTGGGCCTGGTGGGCGTGCGGGGGACCTACGGCCGCGTGAGCGTGCGCGGGACATTTCCCCGGGCCTACAGCCTCGATACCGTCGGCCCCCTGACGCGCACCGTCGAGGACGCGGCGATCATGCTCAATGCGATCTCGGGCTACGACCCGCTCGATCCCTTCGCGGTGCCTTCGCCGCACGACGACTTCACCGCCGACCTCGACCGCGGCGTGAAGGGCCTGAAGATCGGGATCGTCGAGGACTTCACCTTCCGCAACGTCGATCCCGAGGTCATGCGCGTCGTGCAGAAGGCGCTGCGGGATCTGGAGGATCGCGGCGCGCGCATCAAGACGGTGAAGGTCCCGCTCTTGAGCGGCCCCATCGACTTCCGCTACCCGCTCACGATCCTGCTCTACGAGTTCAACCAGATCCTGGGCGACACCTATCGCGCCGAGCCCAACAAGAACCTGTTCGGGCCTGTGGTGCAGGCCAACATCGCCCAGGGCGAGGCGATCACCGACGCCACGTACGACGCCGCCATCGCCCGGCGCCCCGGCGAGATCGAGGAGATCCGCGAGGTCTTCGACAGCGTCGACGCCTTCATCACGCCCACCCACGCGTTCGTCGCTCCGCCGCTCACGTTCAACGCCGAAGGCGATCCGGCTGTGCGCCAGTTCACCGTGCCCATCAGCTACACCGGCTTCCCGGCGGTGTCGGTGCCTTGCGGCTTCAACTCCGCTGGATTGCCCGTGGGCATGCAGATCGTCGCCGACGACTTCGACGAGCGCCTGCTCTTGCGGATCGCCGCTTCGGTGGAACGCGACACCCGCGGGGTTCCGACTACGCCGCCGATCCACTGGGACGAGGAAATCGACGCGTGAAGGCGGGCCGCCTGCTGGACTCCACCGGCAAGCGCCTCGGGGCGAGCTTCGGGCTGGTGCTTGCCCTGATGGTGGCGGTGGCGGGCGCCTCGTGGTTCGCGCTCGAGCAGAACCGCCGGGCGAGCGATCGCATGGTGAACGCGTACCTGCCGCTGGTGTTCGAGATGGACACGCTGCAGAAGGCGCACCTCCACGTCTCCGTCCTGGTGCGCGATATCGCGAGCCACAGCGACTACGCGGTGCAGAAGCAGTCGATCGCCGCGTTGCAGGAGCAGTCGCGCGTGATCGACAAGGCGCTCGACTCGCTGCGGCAGAAGTCCGCTGCGGCGGGCGATCTGGCCGCCGAGCTCGGCATGGACGAGGTGATCGCCAGCAAGGAGCGAACCAACGCGGTGCTCGGCCGCGCGCTCGATCTGATCAAGATCGCGCAGTACGACGAGGCGTCGCTGGTGGTCTACGATGAGCTGCGCCCGGTGCAGCTGGCGGTCTCGGAGAAGCTCGATCGCGCGCAGGAGACGCTGGTGAAGCAGGTCGCGGGCACCGCGCAGTCGGTCTCCGAGCGCAGCGCCGCGAGCCTGCAGGCGATCGTGGCCGGCACGATCTTCGCCCTCGCCATCGGCATCCTCGCCTCGATCTGGATCACGCGCTCCATCACCCGGCCGCTCAACTCGGCGCTGGTCGTGGCCAACCAGGTCGCGGCGGGCGACCTCACGGCCTCGATCGAGATCACCGCCAACGACGAGTTCGGCGCCCTGCTGCGCGCGCTCAAGATCATGAACGGCAACCTCACGCTGATGGTGCACGAGATCCGCCGCGGCGCCGAGGCGATCCATTCCGCCGCGGGGGAGGTGGCGGCGGGCAACGGCGACCTCTCGCACCGCACCGAGGAGCAGGCCTCGACGCTGGAGGAGACCGCCGCCAGCATGGAGGAGCTCACCACCGCGGTGCACGAGAACACGCGCAGCGCCGGCGAGGCGAACGTGCTCGCGCAGCAGGCGAACCACGTCGCCGCCCGCGGCGGCGAGGCGGTTGGGACAGTGGTCGCCACGATGAACGACATCCGCGCCAGCTCGAAGCGCATCGGCGACATCATCGGAGTGATCGACGGCATCGCATTCCAGACCAACATCCTCGCGCTCAACGCGGCGGTGGAGGCGGCGCGCGCCGGCGAGCAGGGGCGCGGCTTCGCGGTCGTCGCCTCGGAGGTGCGCTCGCGCGCGCAACGCTCGGCCGCCGCCGCCAAGGAGATCAAGACGCTCATCGGCGACTCGATGACGAAGGTGGGCGCCGGCACGCGCCAGGTCGAAGACGCCGGGCGCACCATGGGCGAGATCGTCTCGGCGGTGGAGAAGGTGACGCGCAACATCGACCAGATCACCTCGGCGTCGCGCGAGCAGGCCGCGGGTATCGAGCAGGTGAACCGGGCCGTCATGCAGATGGACCAGGTGGTGCAGCAGAACGCGGCGGTGGTCTCGCGCGCGGCCATGGCGGCCGATTCGGTGCAGGACCACGCGCGCCAGCTGGTGGAGTCGGTGAGCGCGTTCAAGCTCGAGGGCACGGCCACGTTCGAGCCCCCGGCCTCGCGCGCGCCATCGCCCGTGGCCCGCTTGCTGCGGACCGGGCACATCGCCCTGCCGGGCGTCAAATAGATCGACAACAAAACATCGCGCACAGCGGAAAATGGAGAAGAAACCGATGACATCCCGCCGCAGGACCCTGATCAACGCCGCCGTGGCCGCTGCCTTCGCGTTCGCGGGCGCCGGCGCCCACGCCCAGCAGACCCTCGAGGCCGCGGGCGGGCTCACGTTCTACAAGGAAGTGATCGAGCCCAACGCGCCGCTGGTCCGGGAGCGCACCGGCCTGACGGTGAAGTACGCCGGGCCCACCACGGGCCTGGGCATCTTCCTGCTGGTGAAGGGCAAGGCCAAGGTGGCGTTCGCGCTCGACACGCTGGAGGAATCCATCAAGCAGGCCCATGCCGTGGCCAAGGAGCAGGGCACCACGCTCACGGTGCCCGCGGACCTTGTGTACAGGCAGTTCTCGACCGACCGGCTGGTGCCGATCGTGCACCGGCAGAACCCCGTGACCGCCATCACGAAGGCGCAGTTCAGGGACATCGCCGCGGGCAGGGTCACCAACTGGAAGCAGGTGGGCGGCCCCGACCTGCCGATCAAGGTGATCACCGGCACACCGACGACCGCCACGCGCCTCGTGGTCGAGCGCCAGGTGCTCGACGGCCAGCCGTTCGCGCCCGGCACGACCGAGGTGCGCACCACCGCCGAGGAGCTCAAGCGTGTCTCCCTCGAGGCCGGCGCCATCGGCTTCATCAGTGACCGTTACGTGGATGCCCCGGGCTCGAACGTGAAGGCCGTGACCGGGCCGCCGGCGTCGCGTCCCTGGGCCTTTGTGACGATCGGCAAGCCTACTGGCGACGCGCAGAAGCTCACCGACTTTCTGCTGTCGCCGGAAGGCCAGAAGCTGCTGCTGAAGTAGGGCGCCCAGCGATCAGGCCGGCATCGCGCTGGCCGCTTCGGGTGTTATGTTGCTTGTGTGTCTCGCGCCAGCGCATCCATCCGCCCCCAATTGCCCTTCATTGTCGTCGCCGCGCTGCTCGCGCTGGGGATCTGGCTCGTGCTGCGCCTCGTGCTCTGGATCGAGGTGGGTCCCGGCAAGCTGAGCGCGGGGCAATCGGCCGCCACGTTCGCGATCGGCATGTGGCTCGACGTCGCGACCCTGGCGTATCTCGCGGCCCCGATCCTCATCGCGGGCGGCTTGCTGCCCGACCGCTGGCGCGGGACAAGGATCGTCCAGCGGCTGCGGTGGGTGCTGCTCGCCGCGATCGTCGCGCTGCTGCTGTTCGGCGCGGTCGCCGAGATCGTGTTCTGGGACGAGTTCACCACGCGCTTCAACTTCATCGCGGTCGATTACCTCATCTACACCGGCGAGGTGATCGGCAACATCCGCCAGTCGTATCCCGTGGGTGCCATCCTCGCGGCGATCACGGCGGCTGCCGCGCTGATCGTGTGGATCGTCTCGCGCCTGGTGACACTCGCCACCGCTGCCCTGGGCTGGAAGCGCCGGGTGGCGCTCGCGGCCGGCGCCTTGCTGCTGCCGGTGGCGAGCTTCCTCGCCGCCGACATCGGCCAGATGAACGGCGGCGGCAACGAACATGCGCTGGAGATCTCCGGCAACGGGCTCTTTTCGCTTGCCGCCGCCATGCGCCGCAACGAGCTCGACTACGACCGCTTCTACCGCACCATCCCGCAGGAAGAGGCCGACGACATACTGAAAGAGCTCGGCGTTGAACGCCTGCCCCTTTCGCGCGTGCTGGAGATGAAGCCCGACGAACATGAGCCGGAGGAGCTAGGCGCCTTCACGCGCAACCCACGCAACGTGATCCTGATCTCTGTGGAAAGCCTGTCCGCGGGGTTCGTCGGGGCCTACGGCGGCGCCAGGGGCCTCACGCCGCGCCTGGACCGCCTCGCCGCCGAGGGGCTCAAGTTCGAAAACGTCTACGCCACCGGCACGCGCACCGTGCGCGGACTGGAAGCGCTGTCGATCGGCACGCCGCCGATCCCGGGCCAGGCGATCCTGCGCCGCCCCAACAACGAGCACCTGACCTCGGTCGGCCAGATCCTCCAACTGCAGGGTTACAACTCGTATTTCATCTACGGCGGCTACGGCTACTTCGACAACATGAATGCGTATTTCGCCGGCAACGACTACACGGTTGTCGACCGCACGGATTTCCCCAGGGAAAGCATCCCGATGGAAAACGTGTGGGGCGTGGCCGACGAGGCGCTTTTCGACAATTCCCTGCGTGTCCTGGACATGGCCGATCCCTCGGGGCGGCCTTTTTTCGCGCACATCATGACCACGTCGAACCACC
>JBBREI010000097.1:0-13893 GCA_038203035.1 Burkholderiales bacterium | reverse complement strand
GAGCAGGTTCATGCAGGGCTGGACGCCCCACTTGCATGAGCCAGCCCGCTAGCCGCGAAGCGCCTTCACTTCATCCAGCCGGCGATGTCCGAGTCCTGCACCTTGAAGCCGACGTTCTTCGGCAACGCTTCGGCATTGATATCGTCCTCGACCTTCTGGAACACGGCGGCAAGGGAGAAGCTGAGCTTGGCCAGCGCAGCAGGGTCCGCCTTGAGGGTGGCTTCCTTCGCGCTGATCGTGGTGGCGACGCAGGCAAGGCGCGCGAAGATATCCGCGGCAAGCTCGATGACCTTGGGCTTCAGGGGTTCTGCCAGCATGGGATCTCGAGCCTTGCGCGGATGGGGGTTCCCATCGTACTCGCTAAGCAGGTGACGCCATGCTGCTGATGATCGACAACTACGACTCGTTCACCTACAACCTCGTGCAGTATTTCGGCGAGCTGGGCGAGGAAGTGAAAGTGGTGCGCAACGACGAAAAAAGCGTCGATGCCATCGAGCGCCTCGGCGCCGAGCGCATCGTGATCTCGCCCGGTCCCTGCAGCCCCAACGAGGCCGGCATTTCGCTCGAGCTGATCAGACGGATGGCAGGACGCGTTCCGATCCTGGGCGTGTGCCTTGGGCACCAGGCCATCGGCCAGGCCTTCGGCGGCAAGGTGGTGCACGCGAAGACGCTGATGCACGGCAAGGTCTCGAAGATCCACCACGAGGGCAAGGGTGTCTTCGCCGGGCTGCCGACGCCGTACGACGCCACGCGCTATCACTCCCTCGCGATCGATCGCGCCTCCTGTCCCGCCGAGCTCGAGATCACCGCCTGGACCGAGGACGGCGAAATCATGGGCGTGCGCCACAAGACGCTTCCGGTCGAAGGCGTGCAGTTCCATCCCGAATCGATACTCACCGAGCACGGCCACGCGCTGCTGCGCAACTTCGTATCCCGCTAAGGAAGAAGACGATGTTCACTCCCCTGGAAGCGATCAATCGGCTGTGCGACAAGCGCGAGATCTTCTACGACGAGATGGTCGACCTGATGCGCCAGGTGATGGAAGGCAAGGTGCCCCCGGTGCAGCTGGCCGCGATCCTCATGGGCCTGCACGTGAAGACCGAGTCGGTTTCCGAAATCGCGGCCGCGGCATCGGTGATGCGCGAATTCTCCACCAAGGTGGAGGTCGGCCCGATCGAACACCTGGTGGATACCTGCGGGACCGGGGGCGACAAGTCCCAGACTTTCAACATCTCGACCACGGCGGCCTTTGTTTGCGCGGCGGGCGGCGCGCGCGTGGCCAAACACGGTGGCCGCTCGGTTTCGTCGCAGTCGGGCAGCGCGGACGTTCTCGAGGCGCTGGGCGTGAACCTGATGCTCACGCCCGATCAGGTGGCGCGATCGATCCGCGAGGTGGGCCTCGGTTTCATGTTCGCGCCCAGCCACCACCCCGCGATGAAACATGCCGCGCCGGTGCGCAAGGAGCTCGGCATGCGCACGATCCTGAACATCCTGGGCCCGCTCACCAATCCCGCGGGCGCGCCCAACCAGGTGATGGGTGTCTTCCACGAGGACCTCGTGGGGATCCAGGCGCGCGTGCTGAAGATGCTTGGCAGCAGGCACGTGCTGACGGTGCATGGCCACGATGGCCTGGACGAGATCACGATCACCGGCCCCACACATGTCGCCGAGCTCAAGCACGACTTCATCACCGAATACACGATCGAGCCGAAGCAGTTCGGACTCGATACCGCACCCATCGAGGAGATCCAGGTGAAGGACGCCGCCGATTCTCGCGCCCGCGTCGAAGCGGTCCTCGCAAACGAACCAGGCCCCTCGCGCGACGTGGTGATCCTCAATGCCGCCGCCGCGCTCTACGTCTGCGGCGTGGCCGCCAGCATGTGGGACGGTGTCGCCGTCGCGCGCGACGCGATCGAAAACGGCGCGGCCCGCGCCAAGCTCGACCAGTTGGTGGCCTTCACCAGCGCATTTGCGAAGGGCGCCTGAAGTGTCAGACGTGCTTCGCCGGATACTCGCGGCCAAGCGGCTCGAGGTCGCAGAGCGGCGCTCGGCGTTGCCGCAGGGGCGGCTCGAAGAGCTTGCGGAAAATGCTTCCCCGGCACGGGGATTCGAGCGGTCCCTGCGCAGCAGCATCGCGTGCGGGCGCCCCGGGGTCATCGCCGAAATCAAACGCGCGAGCCCCAGCAAGGGCCTCATCCGGGCGGACTTCGATCCCGCGCGAATTGCGGCTTCCTACGAAAAACACGGTGCTTCGTGCCTTTCGGTGCTCACCGACCGGGAATTTTTCGGGGGATCCCAGGCCGACCTGGCGGCAGCCCGATCGGCGTGTGGCCTGCCCGTGCTGCGCAAGGACTTCATGATCGATGCCTACCAGGTCTACGAGGCGCGCTCGTGGGGCGCCGACTGCATCCTGCTGATCATGGATGCCGCGCCGGATTCCGAGCTTCGGCGCCTCGAGGAAATCGCGCTGGGCCTGGGCATGGACGTGCTGGTGGAATGCCACGATCGCGCGCAGTTGCTGCGAGCCGTCACCTTCGCTACCCCGTTGATTGGAATCAATAACCGGGACCTGAGGACGTTCGAAACCCATCTCGCGACCACCCTGGGAATGCGGGGCCTGGTGCCGGAAGGCAAGCTGCTGGTGACGGAGAGCGGGATCGGTTCGCCGGAAGACGTGGCGATCATGGCCCGGGCGCAAGTGAGCGCCTACTTGGTGGGTAGCGCGTTCATGTCCGCACCCGACCCAGGATTGGAGCTGGCAAGGGTATTTTCAGGGTATCGAGCGCATGTGGCAGAACCGCAACAACGGCCTTGATTTGTTGCGCGATTGGCTAAAAAAGCCTTGAGCAACAGGTTGGCCTTTGGCATCATGCGAGTGGCTTCTCGAACAGAATTCGGGAGAAGTACCAAGAATCGGGGCTTTAAAGAAAACCCCGCGAGGTTCCCTCCAAAGAAATTCGATCAAAAGTAATTACGGCCTCACTTCAACAAAGGAGATTCTGATGAACAAGAAACTGATCGCCCTGGCTGTTGCTGGCGCATGCGTGGCGCCCGCCGCCATGGCACAGACCGCGAACCCGGTCACGCTTTATGGCCGCGTCTACGTGACCCTCGAGTCCGTGGAAGCCAAAGGCGGCGCGTCCCCGGTGGTGCGTCGCACACGTGTCGAAGACCAGTCGTCGCTCTTCGGCATTCGCGGTACGGAAGATCTCGGTGGCGGGCTCAAGGCCTTCTTCCAGCTCGAAACGGCCTTCCGTCCCGACCAGAACAATACGACCTTCGCCGCTCGCAACAGCGGCATCGGCCTGCAAGGTGGCTGGGGCAGCTTCCTCATGGGCCGTTGGGATTCGCCGTTCAAATCCGCCACGATCACGGTTGACCCGTTTGGCGACCTGACGATCTCCGGCATCACCGGCGTGCTGAGCGATGGTGGCAACTTCGACCGCCGCCTGCAGAACGTGGTCCAGTACTGGTCGCCCAGCCTCGCCGGCTTTGCCGTGCGCCTGGCGCGCACCGCCAACGAAGGCAAGACGGCCGCCCTGAATCCGTATGACCAGGCCGCCAGTCTCACCTACACCCGCGGCCCGGCCTACGCGTTCATCGCGTACGAAGAGCACAAGAACCAACTCGGCTCCACCACCGCAACCGCGGGCGTCGAGGAAAAAGGCACGGCCGGCGGCGGCTCGTTCGCATTCGGCCCGGTCAAGCTCGGTGGCCAGTACCAGGAAATCAAGAAGACCGGCCGCGACAAGATCAAGAACGTCATGGCGAACGTCGTCTTCACGTTCGGCAACAACCAGCTGATGTATCAGTTCATGAATTCGAAGGATGGCGCGCTCAACGGCGCCGCATCGCAGCCCGATTGCGATTCGAACTCAGTCGGCTACCAGTACAACTTCACGCGTCGCACGTTCTTCCTGGCGCAGTACACCAAGGTCGACAACAACGATGCATCCACCTGCAACTTCGGCGCCAACCGCCTCGCGATCGCCGCTGGCCAGGATCCGCAGGGCGTCTCGCTCGGCATCCGCCACGTGTTCTAAGTCGCAACCCAGCGCGTTTTAATGGGCAGATTGTGGGGCGCGGCGAAAGCCGCGCCCTTTTCTTTGGGAATTCCGATGAAACACTCCCTGCCCGACCAGCTGCTCATCGCCGCGGACGAAGCGCTGCGCACGCTTTCGGGCTCCGCATCGCCCTCGCGCCCATCCCCGGCGCGCAGCCAGCCCGGTGGCGGCGACCAGGGGCTCTCCGCAGGCCTCATGCGCGTGAACCACACCGGCGAGATTTGCGCGCAGGCACTCTACAGCGGGCAGGCGACCTTCGCTCGCGACCCGCGCGTGCGTTCGGCGCTATTGCGTGCCGCAGCCGAGGAGAGAGACCACCTATCGTGGTGCCGCGGCCGCCTCGATGAATTGGGCGCGCGCCCGAGTGTGCTCGATCCCCTCTGGTATGCAGGCTCGTTTGCCCTCGGGCTGGCTTCCGGAATCGCGGGCGATCGCTGGAGCCTGGGTTTCCTCACGGAAACCGAAGCCCAGGTTGAGCGCCACCTCGAAGGACATCTCGCGCGATTGCCTGCCGGGGATCTCCGAAGCCGCGCGATCGTCGAGCAGATGCGCGTCGACGAGGCTCGCCACGGCGCGATGGGTCAGGCGCTGGGCGCGGCCGAGCTGCCCCCGCCGGTCAAGGCGGCGATGCGCATCGCCTCGAAGGTGATGACGGGAACCGCCTACTACGTTTGACCGGCGGCGCTTTCGCGAATCTCGAAGCCGGTCGTGATCTGCGCCGTCTTCGCCATCATCGCGGTAGCGGAGCAGTACTTCTCTTTCGAAAGCTTGATCGCCCGTTCGACGTGTGCCGGCGCGATATTGCTGCCCGTGATCACGAACTGGAAGTGGATGCGGGTGAATACCTTCGGATCCTCCGGGGCGCGGTCGGCATCCAGCTCGACAACGCAGCCCTCAACAGCCTGCCGCGACTTGCGCAGCATCAGCATGACGTCGATGGCACTGCAGGCGCCGGTACCCATCAGCACGAGTTCCATCGGCCGCGCTCCGAGGTTCTTGCCTCCGACCTCTGGGGAGGCGTCCACCACGACATCGTGGCCGCTGCCGCTGGTTGCGACAAACGAGATGCCCTCGGCCAGCCGGATTGTTGCCTTCACGCCTTCTCCTTCTCGGCCCTGTCGTTGAGCCAGATCTTGAGCAGGCTCCACGCCACCGCGAGCAACGCGGGGCCCACGAACAGGCCGATGAATCCGAACGCAACCGCGCCGCCGAACACACCGAGCACCACCAGCAGCATCGAGAGGTTGCCGGCGCGGCTCATGAGGATGGGCTTCACGAAGTTGTCCACAGAGCTGATGACGCCCGCGCCGTAGACCAGCATGAAGATCGCCCAGCCAGTCTCGTCCTTCGCATACAGCCACGCGGCGGCACCGCCCCAGATCAGCACCGGGCCCATCGGGACGAGGGAGAGCACGAAGGTCAGCGCGGCCAAAAGCATCGCGCCGGGAATGCCCGCGATGACGTACCCCACCAGCGCCACGGCGGCCTGGGCGAGGGCGGTTCCGAGCAATCCGTACACGACGCCGCGCACCGCGCCTTGCGCGGTGAACAGCAGGCTGTTTCCCTGGTCGGTTCCCGCCAGCCTCGCGACCGCCTCGAGCACAAGGCGCCGGATGCGTTCGCCGTCGCGGTAGAAAAAAAACGCCACGAACAGCGCAATCAGGATCTGGACCAGGCCCTGGCCGACCGCCGCGCCCATGGCGAAGAGCAGGGTCTTGGCGGGGTCCGCGGCGCGCCTGGCCAGCGCCGAAAGCTCTTCGCGGCTGCCGAGCAGCACCTGCCAATAGTCCGCGAACAACGGGCCCGCGAACGGGATGTTGGCCACAAACGCCGGCAGCGCAAGGCTTTCGCGCCGCTCCAGGAAGGAGCGCACCGCCTCCACAATCCCCGCCGAATGGACAACCAGGCTTTGCGCCGCCAGGGCCACCGGAAGCGCAATCGCCACGACGAGGGCAAGCACCACTGCCAGCGCGGCCATGGAGCTGCGCCCGCCCCAGCGGTCGCGCAAACGGACGAATGCGGGCCAGGTGGACATGACCAGGACGCCCGAGAACAGGATCGCGCCGATAAAGGGCTGCAGCACCAGGAAGCAGCCCAGGACCAGCAACGCAATGGCGGCGATACGGGCATTTTGCTCGAAGCGGCTGTTTTCCATGGGAGGGCGTGGCGGGCGGCTCAAGGCCGGGAACGGCGATTCTAGCTGAGACCCCGTTTGACACAAAGTTATGATTTACCTATAATTTCCGGTTCTCACCCAAAATAACGTGGCCAAAGTATCGCTACCGTGAGGTAGGGGCACCCAGTGCTGCGAAACATAGAGGAAATACCCCATGAAAACCTTCTCGGCCAAGCCGGAAGAGGTTCGGCGGGACTGGTTCGTCGTCGACGCCACGGACAAGGTCCTGGGTCGTCTGGCGGCGGAAGTCTCCCGGCGCCTGCGCGGCAAACACAAGGTTGAATTCACCCCCCACGTGGACACCGGCGATTACATCGTTGTGGTCAACGTGGAAAAGCTTGTTGTCACCGGCGCGAAAGCCCAGGACAAGAAGTACTACCGCCACTCCACATACCCGGGCGGGATCTACGAGACGAACTTCACCAAGCTGCAGGCGCGCCATCCCGATCGCGTGCTCAAGCTGGCGGTGAAAGGCATGCTGCCGAAAGGCCCTCTCGGCTACGCGATGATCAAGAAGCTCAAGATCTATGCGGGATCGCAGCATCCGCATACCGCGCAGCAGCCCAAGACCCTCGAGATCTAAGGAACCGACCATGATTGGCAAGTACAACTATGGCACCGGCCGCCGCAAGAACGCGGTGGCGCGTGTGTTCATCAAGGCTGGCAAGGGCACCATCACGGTGAACGACAAACCGGTCGACGTTTTCTTCTCGCGCGAAACCGGCCGCATGATCGTGCGCCAGCCGCTCGAACTCACCAACCACGCTGAAACGTTCGACATCATGGTCAACGTGTTCGGCGGCGGCGAATCCGGCCAGGCCGGCGCCGTGCGCCACGGCATCACCCGTGCGCTCATCGAATACGACCCCACCCTCAAGCCGGCACTTTCGAAGGCCGGGCTCGTCACGCGCGACGCGCGCGAAGTCGAGCGCAAGAAGGTTGGCCTGCACAAGGCGCGACGTCGCAAGCAGTTCTCGAAACGCTGAGGCGCAAGACGCTGTACCTGCAGTCCTGACGTACAAAGCCGCCTCACAGCGGCTTTGTCGTTCTGGGATTTCGTTGCTCGTCGTCGCGAGGAGACCAAGTTGATCAAGGTTGGGGTGGTCGGAGGGACGGGATATACGGGAGTGGAGCTGCTTCGCATCCTCGCCGGCCATCCGCAGGTCGAGGTCGTGGCCATCACCTCGCGCGCCGAAGCCGGGGTCAGGGTCGCGGAATATTTCCCCTCCCTGCGCGGCCGATACGACCTCGCATTCAGCGATCCGGCCAGCGCCCCGCTGAAGGGTTGCGACCTGGTCTTTTTCGCGACTCCCAACGGCGTGGCAATGGGCCAGGTGCGGTCGCTGCTGGATTCCGGCGCGCGGGTCGTGGACTTCTCGGCCGACTTCCGCATGAAGGACAAGGCGGTCTGGGAGAAGTGGTACAAGGTCGCGCACGCCGCCCCGGAGCTCTTCGGCGAGGCCGTTTACGGCCTTCCCGAGGTCAATCGCGAAAAGATCCGCAAGGCGCGCCTCGTCGCGAACCCCGGCTGCTATGCCACCGCGGTGCAACTGGCGTTGCTGCCGCTCGTGGAAAGCAACCACGTGGATCTGCGCCACCTGATCGCGGACGGCAAGTCGGGGGTAAGCGGGGCCGGGCGCAAGGCCGAAGTCGACATCCTGTACTCGGAGGCGACCGACAATTTCAAGGCTTACGCCGTGAAGGGCCATCGCCACCACCCCGAGATACTCGAAAGCCTCAGCACGCTCGAGGGCATGTCGGGCAAGCAGCTCGGCCTCACCTTCGTGCCGCATCTGGTTCCGATGGTGCGCGGCATCCTGGCCACCGTTTACGCCCGCATCACCAGCGAAGCGGATTTCCAGGCGTTGTTCGAGAAACGCTACGCTGAGGAACCGTTTGTCGACGTACTGCCGCCGGGGTCCCAGCCGGAAACACGATGGGTTCGCGGCACCAACCAATGCCGGATCGCGGTCCACCGGCCCCTCGACGGCGATACGCTCGTGGTCCTGGCGGTGGAGGACAACCTGGTCAAGGGCGCGGCGGGGCAGGCGGTGCAGAACATGAACCTCATGTTCGGGTTCCCCGAAACCCAGGCGCTGGACCAAATCGCCGTGGTCCCCTGATGCGAGGGATCGCCCGCCGCATCCGCAGCACCTTCGGCATCGGGTCGTCGCGAATGGCGATCCGCTCCCAGCTCGCCTGGTATTGGCGCTGGGTCCTGAACCTGCTGATGATGGTGGTGGTGGCGGGCGTGGTCTGGTGGCTGGTCCAGAACAGCTACCGCATCACCGGTTTCAACGTCGACGAGGCAAAGCAGCAGATCGCCTCGCTAGGCGAAGACGGCCAGCGGCTGACGCGCGAGCTCGAAGCCGCCAAGGGAACACTGACCGAGCGCGATCGCCAGCTGCAGATCGAGAAGGCGGCGCAGAGCGAGCTCGCCCGCAACATGGCCCAGCTGCAGGAGGAAAACGCCTCGCTGAAGGAGGACCTGGGATTCCTGCGCAAGCTGATGTCGTCGGGCGCCACGCCGGAAGGCATCGGCATCTCCGAGCTCAAGGTCGAGCGGGAAGGCCGGACCAACGAATACACGTACAGGATGCTCATCACGCAGGGCGGCCAGCGCAAGCAGGATTTTCGGGGCCGCGTGCAGCTGGTGGCCAGGGTAGTGCAGGGCACCAGCAGCACGACCATCACGGTCCCCGATCCCGCGCTGCCCGAAGCGGCAAGCGCTTTCGAGTTCCGCTTCTATCACAAGCTCGAAGGGCGCATCGCGATCCCCGAGGGCGGAGAGCTCAAGAGCGTCGAAGTGCGGGTTTTGGCGGTTCCGGGGGGACAGGTTAAACTGTCCCGGTCGATCAACGTGCAGTAGGAGGGTCGGATATGTTCGGCAAGACCAACAAGCCCAGTCCCATCGACAGCCTCATCGGCGCCGGCACCACCATCGAAGGCAATGTGACCTTCACGGGTGGCCTGCGAATCGACGGGCACGTGAAGGGAAGCGTCAGCGCTTCCGGCAACAAACCCGGTACTCTGGTGATCTCGGAGCTTGCAAAAGTGGAAGGCGAGATCCATGTAGCCCATGTGGTGGTGAACGGCACCGTCGCCGGGCCCGTTCGCGCCACGGAATACGTGGAACTCCTACCCAAGGCCCGGGTCACGGGTAATGTGGCCTACAAGTCCATCGAGATCCACGTTGGTGCGATCGTGATGGGGCAACTGGTGTACGAGGCCCCGCAGAAAAACGAGAAAGTGGTCGAGCTCAAGCCGTCGCACGGCAGCTCCGACTGATTCCCCCGGAAACAGGAGACATTTCATGAATGACATGGCCACCGCAATGCCCGACCCGCTTCTCTTCACGGAGAGCGCGGCCAACAAGGTTAAGGCGTTGATCGAGGAAGAAGGCAACGAGGAGCTCAAGCTTCGCGTCTTCGTGACTGGCGGCGGCTGCTCCGGCCTCCAGTACGGCTTCACCTTCGACGAGGTCACCAACGAAGACGACACCGTCATGCAGAAGAACGGTGTGAGCCTGCTGATCGATCCGATGAGCTACCAGTACCTGATCGGCGCCGAGATCAATTACACCGAGGGCCTCGAGGGCGCGCAGTTCGTGATCAAGAATCCCCAGGCGAGCTCCACCTGCGGCTGCGGATCCTCCTTCAGCGTCTGATCCTCGTTCGTGTCCAGGACACCCTGGGGCCGCAAGGCCCCTTGACGTTTCAGGCCGGGTAGATCGCGCCCAGAATCCTCGGGGCACGCGCCCCGGTTACGGCCGTCAGGTCGACCGGTTCGCGCAGCACACACTTCATTGCAAGCCAGGCGAAGGCGATGGCCTCGACGTGCGCGGCTGGCACGCCGAGCTGGTCGGTGGTGGACACGGTGCGATCGCGGGCCAGCGCCCGGATCCGCGCAACCAGTGATCCGTTGCGCGCCCCGCCGCCCGAAAGGTAGATCTCCCCGGTGCCGGGGCAGTGGCGATCGATCGCGTCCACGATGCCGTGCGCGGTGAAATCGGTGAGCGTGGACTGCACGTCCGCCGTTCGATAGTCCGCCGGCAGGCGCTCCTGGAGCCAGGCCAGCCGGAAGAGCTCCCGGCCCGTGCTTTTCGGCGGCTGCTTGCGGAAAAACGGTTCGGCAAGGAGGCGCTCGAGCAGGATCGTGTCGGTGCGGCCGGCCGCAGCCCACTGCCCGTCCTCGTCGAAGAGCTTGCCGATGTGTTTGCGGGCCCATCCATCGAGGAGCACGTTGCCCGGGCCGCAGTCGAAACCCATGGTGGGCCCCGCCGCCGGCAGCCAGGTCAGGTTGCTGATGCCGCCGATGTTCACCACCACACGCGAGCGGGACGGATGGCGAAAGACTGCCTCGTGGAATGCCGGCACCAACGGGGCGCCCTGGCCTCCAGCGGCCATGTCCCGGCGGCGGAAATCCGCGACGACGTCCAGTCCCGTCAGCTCGGCGAGCCGGGCCGGATCGTTCAACTGGATGGTGAAGCCACGGTCGGGGCGATGGCGGACGGTCTGGCCATGGCAACCGACGGCAACAATCGAATCGCGCGGGACCGCCGCGGAAGCGATCACCTCCTCCACCGCCTCTGCGTAGAGGTCGGCCAGCTCCATGGAAACGGTTGCCGCGAGGTCGAGTGGATCGGAGCCCGGCTCCGACAGCTCCAGTATCCGGTCACGCAGCTCGTTGGAGAAAGCGACGGTCGAAAAGGCGAGGGTGCGCGGAAACCCCGAGCTGAAGTCCACCAGGGCCGCATCCGCGCCATCGAGGCTGGTGCCCGACATCATTCCTGCATAGAGGGATGGCACTACTCGAATCGTGCCGAAGCGGACGCGGCCACCCGGCCGATGGTGGTCCTGGCCTGCGCTGCCACCTCCAGGAAACGTGCCCGCTGGGAGGCGGGAACGGGGTCTGCCTTCGGGAGGGCCACGCGCAGCGGATCCTGATGCATGCCGGAAATCTTGAACTCGTAGTGCAGGTGGGGGCCGGTTGCGAAACCCGTGGCGCCGACGAAACCAATCGGCTCTCCCTGGCGCACCCGGGCGCCCGCGCGAATGCCGTTGGCGAAGCCCGAGAGATGGCCGTACAGGGTCGTGATGCTGCCGCCGTGTTTGATCTCGACCGCGTTTCCATAGCCGCCACGTGTGCCGGCGGAAAGCACGATGCCGTCCGCCGAGGCGATCACTCGCGTGCCGCGGGGAGCGGCGAAATCGACGCCGGTATGCGCGCGCCAATTCCGGAAGATCGGATGGACCCTGCCGCCAAATCCCGAGCTCACGCGCGAGAACTCCACCGGCGAGCGCAGAAATGCCTTCGAGCGATTGGTGCCGTCGAAGGAATAGTAGCCCTCGCCGCCTTCGCCGTCGCGGAAGAGGACCGCGTGGAAAGTGTGGCCGTCGTTCACGAATTCGGCCGCCACGATCCGGCCCGGCGCGATCAGCTCGCCCGAGTCGTAGACCATCTCGTACACCACGGACAGCCGATCGCCCTTTCGCAGGTCGACGTGGAAATCGATGTCGGTCGAGAATATCCGCGCGACCTGGATCGCGATGGCATCGGGAATACCGGCCGCATCGGTCGCCGCGAAAAGCGAAGAGCGGATCGTTGCGGTCTTGTAGAGGAGGCGGGGCGGATCCACAACCGATCGCTGCCGCGCGCTCAGCCCGCCGGCGCCACGCGTCACCTCCATCAGCGACGAGGCGCTGAGAAAATATCGCAGCGCCAGCAATTCGCCATCGCTGCCCGTTTCCGCCTGCAGGGATCGCCCCGGCACCAGTTGGCGGAAAATGGCGCGCCCCGTGGCATCGCCGCGCAGGAATTCCATCGCCCTGGGATCACGCACCCCCAGGCGGTCGAAAATCGCGGCCACCGTGTCGCCCCGCAACACCCGCTCCTGGGTGGTGAACCGCTCGGGCGCTGCCAGGGAGGCTTCGAGGTCCGGCAGCTCGAGCGGCTGCTCGACGAGGGCGCGCTCGTCATCGCGCGGCGCGACGCCGGGAGCGATGCCAAAGGCGGTAACGACCGTCAAGGCGGGGAGCAGCAGCACCAGCGCGCCAAATACGAGCTGGTGGGCCCACCCGAGCCGGGCGGGTCGCTGCGCTAGAATGTCAGCTTTTTCAGCGGGCATGGAGCGGCATCTCTGAGATTCGGCCAGCATACCAGAGTGAAGCCCGAGAATAGGCCAAAAAATGGAATCAAATCAATGACTCACTCCGAACACCTCGAAACAATTAGAAGGGGGGCGGAGGAGCTCATC
The DNA here is from genome assembly GCA_038203035.1 of Burkholderiales bacterium. Taxonomy (GTDB): domain Bacteria; phylum Pseudomonadota; class Gammaproteobacteria; order Burkholderiales; family Usitatibacteraceae; genus Usitatibacter. Next base: position 1,397 of record JBBREI010000097.1, on the reverse strand, counting down.
CTGGAAGGCGACCTGCTGCGCAAACTTGCGCGCGGCAAGCCACTGCGGATCAAGGCGGGCTTCGACCCCACGGCCCCGGACCTGCACCTGGGCCATACGGTCCTGCTCAACAAGATGCGCCAGTTTCAGGAGCTCGGCCATCACGTGATGTTCCTGATCGGCGATTTCACCGGGATGATCGGCGACCCCACGGGCCGCAATGCCACCCGGCCGCCATTGACTCCGGAGCAGATCGCGCAGAACGCGGAAACCTACAAGCAGCAGGTGTCCAAGGTGCTCCACCCCGACAAGACCGAGGTCATGTTCAATTCGACCTGGTGCTCGCAACTCGGCGCGGCCGGCGTCATCAAGCTGGCGGGTACCTGGACCGTCGCCCGCATGCTGGAGCGCGACGATTTCGCCAAACGCTTCGGCGAGCAGCGCCCGATCTCGATCCACGAGTTCCTCTACCCGCTGATGCAGGGCTACGACTCCGTTGCGATGAAGGCGGACGTGGAGCTGGGCGGCACCGACCAGAAATTCAACCTGCTGGTCGGGCGCGAGTTGCAGAAGCATTTCGGGCAGGAGCCGCAGGTCATCCTCACCTTGCCGCTGCTGGAGGGCCTCGATGGCGTCAACAAGATGTCGAAGTCGCTGGGCAACTACGTCGGCATCGACGAGTCGCCCGCCGACATGTTCGGCAAGCTGATGTCGGTGTCCGACGACCTCATGTGGCGTTACATCGAGTTGCTTTCGTTCGCACCGCTTTTCACCATTGCAGAGTGGAAAGCTTCCATCGCGCAGGGCGCGAACCCGCGCGACATCAAGGTTCGTTTTGCGCAGGAGATTGTCGAGCGGTTTCACGATCGCGCTGCGGCCACCGCTGCGCTCGAGGATTTCGAGTCCCGGTTCCGCCACGGTGGCGTCCCGGATGACCTGGTCGAACAGACGTTCGACTCGCCGGCAGAAGGGTTGCTCATCACGCAGGTGCTGAAGCTCTCGGGCGTTTGCGGGAGTGTTTCCGAGGCCGTGCGGATGACCGAGCAGGGCGGCGTTCGCGTGGACGGCGAGAAGGTGAGCGACAAGGCCCTGAAGCTGCTCACGGGCGCCACTTATGTATTGCAGGTGGGCAAACGCAAGTACGCGAGGGTGACGCTGAGGAAGGCTTCCTGACCCCTGCCGGTTTTTTGGGGCGAGGCTTGCCACAAGGGCCGGAAATTGCGTATACTTGTGGGCTTCGCTGATCAAACAGGGTGCATTTGGCCCCGCCGATCGGCTCGCTCTTTAAAAAGTTACAGCCGATAGAGGTGGGTGCTGGCTGGCGCGTAAACCGGATTGATCCATTCGCGAGGATGGGTTGAGAAGGTGACAAGCAATAGCTGTGTGCTCACTTTATGGAATCCAACGTGATTCTTGAG
>JBBREI010000096.1:0-14134 GCA_038203035.1 Burkholderiales bacterium | reverse complement strand
TGGTAGAGCAGCCAGCCGAGGCCCGCGCCGAGGGCGCCGATCCAGCGCATGGGCAGGAAGTGCGCGAGCCAAAGGACAAACACACCGACCTGGGAGCCGAGCGAACGCAGCAGTTGCATGGCGTCATTTTACCTAGGGAAGTTCTGAACAAGTACCGGGGATCTGCGTTGCCGCAACCCGTAGGCACTGCTCCATCAACGACTTGCCCTGTCGAAGGGACGGGCGATTTCGGGCCGCTTCGTCGTTGCTCGTCCTGGCAAGGTACCTACCTTGCGTCGGACTCGGCGCCTGGAATCATCACCGAAATCGACCCGTCGCAGACCCCGGGAATTGTTCAGAGCTTCCCTAGGCAGGCCGCGCGACCATCAGCCACAGGACAATCAGCAGGGCGATGAACGCCGGCCAGCCGAGCGCGAACCAGCGCCGGCGCAGCGCGGCGAACTGCGCATCGAGAGGTGTGGCGTCGCGGGCGCAGCGCTCGGCGATGGCCCGCATGCGCAGCTGGATGAAAACCACCGGCAGCCAGCAGGCCGCCACCACGACGTACAGGACCACCGACGCAACGATCCAGGTCGAGGAAAGCGGGTAGCCCGCCGCGGCGGCGAGCGCCAGGCCGGTGACGGGCTGCAGCACGCCGGCGGTCGCCGTGAACAGCCAGTCGGCCATCACGGTGGCGCGGGCCGAAGCCGCGATCGCCGCCACGTTGCCGCCGCGAAGGGTGACCCAGAAATGGAAGGCGGTACCGATGCCGGTGCCGAAGAGGATCGTGGCGCCGACGATGTGCAGCCACTTCAGCGCCAGGTAATACTCGCCCACTCAGCGATCCTCCTCGATGGCGCCGAGTGCAAGCGCCGCGGCGACGATCGGCAGGTTCTTCAGCAGCATCCCCAGCGGGTGCGCCCACATCGAGGGCCACAGGACGCTGGCGGCCAGCGTGTAGCCGGCCACCATGCCGACCTGGATGGCGGCGAGCCGGCGCGGGCGCCATCGCGCGGCCACGAGGATGCCGATGGCCAGATCCGCGGCGCACAACATCCCCAGCGTTGCCGTGGCCGCCACCGGGGCGATGCCCAGGGCATGGGCCAGCGCCGCCGACCATTCGCGCAAGCCGAGCGCGCCCGCGGCCGCGGAGCCGATCCACAACGCGCAAAGCGTGAAGCGCAGCACCGGCCGCACGAAGTAGAGGCGCGCGTGCCAGCGATCCTGCGCGTGCGCGGGTTCCATCGCCAGGGCGTCGCGCCAGCGCCGCGGCGTGAACTTCACCGCGCGCTCGAAGGCCGCCGCGTCGCCGGTATTGCCAAACGCCAACTGCGCCATCGCGGTGGAGTTGACCGGGCCGCCGAAACGATCGCCGAGCCAGGCCGAAAGCCCCACCAGCCACCGCGGCATGGCGACCACGCGCGCCGGCGCCAGGCCCAACCAGCGGCGGTAGTCCTCGAGGATGCGTCGCAACGGCACCACGTCCGGGCCTACCGGATCGACCGTCCGGCGCACCAGGCTGTCCTCCTCGAGCGCCATCGCCACGACGCGCGCGAGGTCGTGCATGTGGATCGGCTGGAAGGCCTGCTCTCCATCGCCCGGCACCGGGATCACGAAGGGCAGGGCGGCGATGGCCCGGAAGAGCGCGGTGCCGCCGTACGCGCCGCGGGCCACCACCAGCGAGGGCCTGACCACGATCCACTCGAGTGTTGTCGAGCGCAGGAAATCGTCGGCGGCAAGTTTGGTGGTGGCATACGCGGTGCGGGCCTCGCGCTGCGCGCTGATGGCGGACACCTGCACCACGCGGCGCACGCCCGCGGACTCGCAGGCACGGAACAACGCGATCGGCGATTGCGCATGGATCGCCTCGATCGACTGGGCGCGTGTTGCCTGCAGCACGCCCGCGCAGTTGACCACCGCGTCGCAATCGGCGAGCAGCTCGCCCCAATCGGCGGGGTCGGTGGCGCGATTCATGTCGATGGTGGCGATGGCAAAGGCGCCGAGTGGCGTGACGGCCCCGCGCCGGTGCACCCCGGCGACCACGCGGTGCCCGCGCGCCGCCAGCGCGGCGAGCAACTCCCGCCCGATGAACCCGCCCGCGCCGAGCAACAGGACGCGCACGGCTTCAGCCCGGCGGCGGCGGCGGCGCGCCCGCGGGCCGCTTGTAGCGGTTGTAGCCCCACAGGAACTGCTCGGGGCAGGATCGCACCAGCTTTTCCACCATCACGTTCACCTGCCGCGCCGATTGGGCGCGGTCCTGCGACAGCGGCTCGGCCAGCGGCTCCACGTGCAGCACGTAACCCTCGCCGTGTGGCAGCCGCTGCGCGTAGCAGGCCACAATCGCCGCGCTGGAAGCTTGCTGCAGGCGCCCGAGCAGCGTCATGGTGTAGGCGGGGCGGGCGAAGAAATCGGCCCATTCCCCCTCGCCCAGGCCGGGCACCTGGTCGGGCAGCACCACGCTGCACCCGCCGCGGCGCAGGTGCTTGAGCACCATGCGCACCCCGGCCATGTTGGCCGGGGCCACATTGGTGCCGTCGGGCGCCGCGCCGCGGTTGCGTCCCTCGCGCAGCAGCTGGTAGATCCAGAAGATCTTGTGCGGACGGTACATCGCGAGGATCGGCACCTGCGTCCAGAGGTAGCGCCCGGCGATGTCGTAGCCGCCGAGGTGCGGCGTCACGAAGATGATGGGACGGTTTTCAGCGCGCAGCCGCTCGACCAGCTCCCAGCCGATGCGTTTCACCACCAGGCGTGGGACTTCTTCGCTGCGGAAGAGGGCCCAGGCGAGCTCCGTGGCGCCCTTGCCGATCTCGGCGGCGTTTTCGCGGGCCACGCGTGCGACATCCTGGGCGGTGGCGCACAGGCCGCTGGCGCCGATGTTGTCGAGCGTGCGCCGGCGATACCGCGGGGACAGGGCGTAGACCAGTCGGCCCACGAAGGCACCCAGGGCATGGTTGGCCGCAAGGGGCAGCCGGGCAAGCAGCCTGAAGAAAAGCTTCAAGGGCGGGCGGCTTTGCGAGCGCGGTCTTTGTTAAAATGCGGGCTCACGATGGAGGGTTGCCCGTAATGAAAAGCGAGTTTCTGTTCACGTCCGAATCGGTTTCCGAGGGCCATCCGGACAAGGTTTCGGACCAGATTTCCGATGCGGTTCTCGATGCCATTCTAGCCCAGGACCCCAAGTCGCGAGTCGCCGCCGAGACCCTGTGCAACACCGGGTTGGTGGTAATGGCGGGTGAAATCACCACCCACGCGCAGGTCGACTACATCCAGGTTGCGCGCGAGACGATCAAGCGCATCGGCTACGACAACACCGAATTCGGCATCGACTATCGCGGCTGTGCCGTGATGGTCTGCTACGACAAGCAGAGCCCCGACATCGCGCAGGGTGTGGACCACGCCCAGGACGACCCGCTAAACCAGGGCGCCGGCGACCAGGGCCTGATGTTCGGCTACGCCTGCGACGAGACCCCGGTCCTGATGCCCGCCCCGATCTACTACTCGCACCGGCTCGTGGAACGCCAGGCGATGTTGCGCAAGGACGGGCGCATGCCGTACCTGCGCCCCGATGCCAAGAGCCAGGTCACGATGAAATACGTCGACGGCAAGCCCTCGGAGATCGACACCGTGGTGCTTTCCTCGCAGCATTCGCCCGAAATGTCCGACGGCCCGAAGATGAAGCAGGAATTCATCGACGCCGTGATCGAGATGATCATCAAGCCGGTGCTGCCGAAGGAGCTGCTGAAGAACACCAGGTACCTGGTCAATCCGACCGGGCGCTTCGTGGTCGGCGGGCCGCAGGGCGACTGCGGCCTGACCGGGCGCAAGATCATCGTGGACACCTACGGCGGCGCCTGCCCGCACGGCGGCGGCGCATTCTCCGGCAAGGATCCCTCGAAGGTGGACCGTTCCGCGGCCTATGCGGCGCGCTACGTCGCCAAGAACGTCGTGGCCGCGGGGCTTGCCCGCCAGTGCCAGATCCAGGTGAGCTACGCCATCGGCGTCGCGCGCCCCATCAACGTGACGGTCTACACCGAGGGAACGGGCGTCATCTCCGACGAGAAGATCTCGCAGCTGATCCAGCAGCACTTCGACCTGCGCCCGCTCGGCATCGTGAAGATGCTCGACCTGCTGCGCCCGATCTACGCCAAGACCGCGGCCTACGGCCACTTCGGCCGCGAGGAGCCGGAATTCACCTGGGAAGCCACGGACAAGGTGGCGCTGCTCCGCGAGGCGGCCGGCCTGAAGGGCGAGGCGAAGCCACGCGCGGTCGCAACCGCCGACTGACCGCTAGCCGAAATTGCGCTTCATCACATCGGCCACCTTCGGGGTGGCCGATGTCTTCTGGGCGATCGCCACGAGCTTCGGCGTGTTCCTCGCGAACCAGGCCGCGCCGGGCCGCCACCGCGTCATCGCGGCCACGTAGAGGTCGATCGCGGTGAAGCGTTCGCCCAGGAACCAGGGCTGCCCCGCCACTTCCTCAAGCTGCATCCACAGCACCTTGCGGTGCGTGTCGGTGCTTTCGCGCAGCTGCTTGGCGCCCTGCGTGTCCTCCACCCACCTGGCGGGCTCGTCGCCGTAGGTCCAGGTCGGGTACAGCGCGGCGATGAAGAAGCTGGACCAGCGCAGGAACGCCACTCGCTCCGCATCCGCCTTCGCCGGGATCAGCCCCGCCTTCGGCGCGAGGTCGTTCACGTAGTGGATCATCGCCAGGCTCTCGGTGAGGATCCGGCCGTCGGGCAGCAGCAGCGTGGGCACCTGGCCGAGCGGATTGACCTCGAGCAGCCGCGCGCGCGTGGGGCTGCCGTTGCCGTAGTCGACTTCCTCGCAATCGAGCGGCACTCCCGCGACGGTGAAAGCCATCTCGACGATTGCGTTTCCACACCCCTTGCATCCAAGCAGCACATGATTCTTCATGGAGGCAATTCTACCCGCTGGCCTGATCTGCATTGCAGCCGTGTGTGCGCCGGTTTTCCCTGGCGAACCGGTGCGGTACAATGGCGGTTGTTCGAGGAGCGTTGCAACACGGCCGTTTCACCCGCCGTGCCAGGCTCGAACCTTCCAAAACCGCGCTCGTTGATCCGTGACCCGCTCACGGAGGGACGAGCAACCGGCTCACCTTCTGGCGAGGTCACCTTTGACGACAAAGGACCGACCATGAACGCCCGTACCAAACCCGCAGATTTCACCGACTTCCATTGCGCCGACCTGGGGCTCGCCGCGTGGGGCCGCAAGGAAATCCAGATCGCCGAGACCGAGATGCCGGGACTCATGGCGATCCGCGAGGAGTATTCCGCCTCGCGCCCGCTTGCGGGCAGCCGCATCAGCGGCTCGCTGCACATGACCATCCAGACCGCCGTGCTGATCGAGACGCTGGAAGAGCTTGGCGCCGAGATCCGCTGGGCCAGCTGCAACATCTTCTCGACCCAGGACCACGCCGCCGCGGCCATCGCCGCCACCGGCGTGCCCGTGTTCGCCTACAAGGGCGAGTCGCTCGATGAATACTGGGATTTCACCCATCGTATCTTCGAGTGGGGCAATGACAAGGACGGCAAGCCCAGGTACACCAACATGATCCTGGATGACGGCGGCGACGCCACGTTGCTGCTCCACCTGGGCGCGCGCGCGCAGAAGGATGCCGCGCTGATCTCGAAGCCCGGCAGCGACGAGGAGACGTCGCTTTTCGCCTCGATCAAGGCCAGGCTCGCGAAGGATCCCACGTGGTATTCCACACGCCTGGCGCAGGTCCAGGGCGTGACCGAGGAAACCACCACCGGCGTGAAACGCCTCTACCAGATGCACAAGGACGGCACGCTCGAGTTTCCGGCGATCAACGTCAACGACTCGGTCACCAAGAGCAAGTTCGACAACCTCTACGGCTGCCGCGAATCGCTGGTCGACGGCATCAAGCGCGCCACCGACGTGATGGTGGCGGGCAAGGTGGCCCTGGTGGCGGGCTACGGCGACGTGGGCAAGGGCTGCGCGCAGGCGCTGCGCGCGCTTTCCGCGCAGGTGTGGGTGACGGAGATCGACCCGATCTGCGCGTTGCAAGCGGCCATGGAAGGCTACCGCGTCGTGACGATGGACGAGGCCTGCGACAAGGTCGACATCTTCGTGACCGCCACCGGCAACTACCGGGTGATCACGCATGACCACATGAAGCGCATGAAGAACAACGCGATCGTGTGCAACATCGGGCACTTCGACAACGAGATCGACGTGGCCTGCCTCAAGCAATACGAGTGGGAGAACATCAAGCCGCAGGTCGACCATGTGATCTTCCCCGACGGCAAGCGCATCATCCTGCTGGCCGAGGGGCGCCTGGTGAACCTCGGCTGCGGCACCGGGCACCCGTCGTACGTGATGAGCTCGTCGTTCGCCAACCAGGTGATCGCGCAGATCGAGCTTTTCACGCGCAGGCAGCAGTACCCGATCGGCGTGTACGTGCTGCCGAAGCACCTGGACGAGAAGGTCGCGCGCCTGCAGCTCAAGACGCTCAACGCGAAGCTCACGCAGCTGCGCGACGACCAGGCGAGTTACATCGGCGTCGACAAGGCCGGCCCGTTCAAGCCTGACCACTACCGCTATTGAGATGACAACCGGGCGGAGCCGGGAAGCGGGAACGGTGTGGGAGCGGACAGCAAGCGCCGCTCGACGCCGGCCGGCAGGAGTGGCCGCATCGCTGCTCGCGCCGGCATTGCCGGCGCGGCCCTTCCTCGAACGCGCGGGAGCAGGCGGATGACGGCGTCGAAACCGCGCAAATACAGCTTCGAGTTTTTCCCTCCGAAGACCGCCGAGGGGATAGCGAAGCTGCAATCGACGGTCGCGCAGCTCGCGCAGCTGAAGCCCGATTTCTTTTCGTGCACCTACGGCGCGGGGGGCGCGACGCGCGAGGGCACGCTCAACACCATCCTCAGGATCCGCGAGGCGGGGCATGCCGGCGCGCCGCACCTTTCGTGCGTGGCCTCGACGCGCGAGGACCTGCGCCAGGTGATCGAGCAGTACAAGTCGCACGGCATCCGCCACATCGTGGCGTTGCGGGGCGACCTGCCCTCGGGCCTCGCCGCGGCGGGCGAGCTGCGTTATGCGTCGGAACTGGTTGCCCTGATCCGCGAGCTGACCGGCGACTGGTTCCACATCGAGGTTGCCGCCTATCCCGAATACCACCCGCAGGCGCGCAAGCCGCAACAGGACCTGCTGGCGTTCAAAGCCAAGATCGACGCCGGCGCCGACGCCGCGATCACGCAGTATTTCTACAACGCCGACGCCTATTTCAACTTCGTCGAACAGGCCGAGGCGCTTGGCATCGCGGTGCCGATTGTCCCGGGCATCATGCCGATCAACAATTTCTCGCAGCTGGCGCGTTTCTCGGATGCCTGCGGCGCGGAGATCCCCCGCTGGATGCGCCTGAAGCTCGAGGGCTACGGCGACGACGTGGCTTCGATCAAGGCTTTCGGGCTCGACGTGGTGACGCAGCTTTGCGACAAGCTGTTGTCAAACGGCGCGCCGGGCCTGCATGTGTACACGATGAACCAGGCCGCCGCGGCGTCGACGATCTGGCAACGACTGGGGCTTTAGAGCCGGGGTCGGCGCGATACAATCCAGGGTCAGAACTCCCGGGAGCAAGGCCTTGACCAACGCCGCCAGGACCACCGTCGAGCCGGGCCAGCGCTCGGCGCTCGCGATGCAGGTCAGATCGCTGCCGCCCGAGGAGGCCGCCGCCGTGATCGAGCGCGCGCAACCGGCGCAGGCGGCCGAAGCGCTGCAGGAACTGAACCCCGCGATCGTCCAGTCGATCCTCGCGCAGCTCGACAAGGGCGCGCGCAGGCTCATCGCCGCGTCCGCCCCACCCGAGGTGGCCGAACAGTGGAAGCGCAATACCCAGTATCCCGAGGGCACCATCGGCCACATGATGGAAGCACCACTGGCCGTGTTCAGTCCCGGCATGACGGTGGGCGACGCGGTGCAGGCCCTGCGCCCCCTGGTGCGCTCGGTCTTCGTGACCTACCTCTACGTGGCCGACGCCGACCACAAGCTTGTTGGCCTGGTGACGATGCGCGACCTGCTGTTCAGCGCGCACGAGTCGCGCCTCGAGGAAGTGATGCTGCGCGATCCGTTCCGCTTCGGGCCCGGGCTCCAGCTGCCCGATGCGATGAAGCTCACGCTCAACCGGCACTATCCGCAATACCCCGTGTGTGATGCCGAGGGCCGGCTGGTGGGCCTGGTGCGCGGCGCGGCGCTCTTCGAGTTCGAGGCGTTCGAGATCACTGCGCAGGCGGGCTCGATGGTGGGTGTGGACAAGGAGGAGCGCATATCGACCTCCATCCTGCAGAGCTTCAAGTTCCGCAACCCGTGGCTGCTGATCAACCTCGTGACGGCTTTCGCCGCCGGTGGCGTGGTGGCAATTTTCCAGGGAACGCTGGACAAGCTCGTGATCCTGGCGACCTTCCTGCCGGTGCTCGCCGGCCAGTCGGGCAACACCGGCTGCCAGGCGCTCGCGGTGACGGTGCGCGGCATCACGCTCGGCGACATCAAGCCGGGTGGGGCGAAGGCGCTGGTGTCGAAGGAGGCGATGCTCGGCTTCGCCAACGGCGCGGTGACCGGCGTCATCTGCGGGCTGGCGATGTATGTCCTGGCGCGCTTCCAGGATTCGCCCCATGCGGCGCTGCTGGGCCTGGTCATCACCCTCGCGATGATCGGCGCCTGCGCCATCAGCGGCGTCTCCGGCGCGCTGGTGCCGCTGGCGTTGAAGCGCCTGGGCGCCGATCCGGCCACGGCGTCCAGCATCGTTGTCACCACGGCCACCGACGTCGCCAGCATGGGCCTGATGCTGGGCCTGGCGGCACTCATCATCCGCTGAGGCGTATTATTCCCGCCATGAAAACCTCCCTCCTCGCAATCTCCCTGCTGGTCCTGGCGCTCGCCGCCGGGGCCCAGGAACAGGCATTCACCAATCGCGCGACCGACCTCAAGGCCAATCCCGATGGGGCCACGGTCAAGGCGCTGCCCGAGAACACCGCGGTGAAGGTGCTGCAGCGCGCGGGCGGCTGGACCCGGGTCGATGCGGGCGGGCAGGCGGGCTGGGTGCGCGTCTTCCACCTGCGCTTTCCGGCGGTCGCCGAATCGGGCTCGACATCCTCGGGCGCCAACGCGTTGTCGGGGCTGGGCTCGGCGCTGGGCTTCGGACGGCAGAAATCGCAGAACACCACCATCGCAACCACCGGCATCCGCGGCCTTTCGGCCGAGGAGATGAAAAACGCCAGCCCCGACGCCGCGGCGCTGCAGAAGCTGCAGTCGTACCGCGCCGACAATGCGGCGGCGGAACGCTTCGCGCGCGAGGGCAAGCTCAATCCCCAGAAGGTCAGCTACGCGGAGGAACGTCGATGAAACGCCTGCTGATCGCATTGGTGGCCGCCTCGGTGCTGCCCGCCGCCGCGCAGTTCGGCGGGCTCGGCAACCTGCTCAACAAGGGTGTGGAGACCGTCAAGAGGGTGCAGGAGGCGAACAAGGAGTTCAGCACCGAAGACGAGATCCAGCTTGGCAACGGCATCACCGCCAGCGTGCTCGGCGCCTCGAAGCTGCATCCCGACCAGAACCTGCAGCGCTACGTGAACCGCGTGGGCAAGTGGGTGGCGATGCATTCGGAACGCGCCGAGCTGCCGTGGTCCTTCGGCGTGATCGATACCGAAACCATCAACGCCTTCGCGATGCCGGGCGGAACGGTGATCGTGTCTTCGGGACTGGTTCGCCAGCTCGCCAGCGAGTCCGAGCTCGCCGGCGTGCTCGCCCATGAAATCGCGCACGTGGTGAGGAAGCACCAGCTCTCGGCGATCCAGTCGAGCATGAACAGCGACATCCTCGCCGGCATCGGCAAGGAAGCCGCGGGGCAGGCCATCGGACGGCGCGGTGGCGACGCCTTCGGACTGAAGAGCGCCGCGGCCGGCGCCGGCGTCGAGGCGGCGAAGAACGGCCTTTTCCTGCGCCCGCTCGACCGCGGCATGGAATACGACGCCGACCGCATGGCGATCGTGCTCGCCGCGCGCTCCGGCTACGATCCCTACGGCCTCGTGTCGGTGCTGCAGTTGCTCGCGCAGGTGAAGGGCGACGGCGGCGGGGCATCGATCTTCGACACCCATCCCGCGGCCGCCGACCGCATCGGCGAGCTCGAAAAGTCCATGCCCGCGATTGTTGATCGCCTGCCCGCCGCGATGCCGCAGCTGGAGGCCCGCTTCAGGCAGACGGTGAAGTAGGGGCGGGCGGCCCCCGGCCCGAGCTAGGCCGCCAGGACTTTCTTGCGCGCGTGTTGCGCATCGGCGGCATGCTGCGCGGAATACGACTGGTGTGCCGCGGCCTCGGCTTCGCCGACCTTGATCGGCAGCCCCATGTCCATCAGCACCGAGCCAAGCGCCGACAGGCACAACATCACGTTGTCCGGCCGGCACGAGTAGCCCATCAGGCCGAAGCGCCAGATCCTGCCCTTCAACGGCCCCAGGCCCGCGCCGATCTCGATGCCGAACTCGTTCAGCAGCGACTTGCGCACCTGTTCCTCGTCGACGCCCGCGGGGCAGGCCACGGCGTTCATCTGCGGCAGCTGGTACTTCTCTTCGACGAAGAACTTCAGGCCCATGGCCTCGAGCCCGGCCTTCAGCGCAAGGTGGTGGCGCCGATGGCGCGCCCAGGACTTGTCGAGGCCTTCTTCCTGGATCAGCAGCAGCGCCTCGTGCAGCGCGAAAAGCGAATTGGTGGGCGCGGTATGGTGGTACGTGCGATTGGTGCTGCCCCAGTAGCTGGACAGCAGGGTCATGTCCATGAACCAGCTGTGGATCTTGTCCTTGCGGCTCTTCACGGCGTCGACGGCGCGTTGCGAAAACGAAACCGGCGACAGGCCCGGCGTGCACGACAGGCATTTCTGGCTCGCAGAGTAGATGGCGTCGATGCCCCACTCGTCCACGCGCACCGGCGTGCCGCCCAGCGAGGTGACGGCGTCGACAATTGTCATGGCGCCGTGCCCGCGCGCGATCGCGGTGAGCGCCTTGGCATCCGATTGCGCGCCGGTGGACGTTTCGGCATGCACAAACGCCAGCAGCTTCGCGTCCGGGTGGGCCTTGAAGGCGTCCTCGACCTTCTGCGGATCGACGGGTTTGCCCCAGTCGTCGTCGACCACCACGGCGACCCCGCCGCAGCGCTCCACGTTTTCTAACATGCGCCCGCCGAACACGCCGTTGCGGCAGACGATCACCTTTGTGCCGGGGGCCACCAGGTTCACGAAGCAGTATTCCATGCCGACCGATCCCGGGCCCGACACCGGAAAGGTGAGCGCGTTGTCGGTCTGGTACACGTAGCGCAGCAGCGCCTTCAACTCTTCCATCATGCCGACGAACACCGGATCGAGGTAACCGATGGCCGGCTGGCTCATGGTGGTGAGAACGCGCGGGTGGATTTCCGTCGGCCCCGGGCCCATCAGCGTGCGCTGGGGCGGGTGGAACGAGGTGATCTTCCTGGTGGAGGCGAGCTGCTTGAGGGTCATGTCTATTCCAGGGACGCGCCGCGCAAGGCGCGCGGCACGAGATTGATGGGTGTCGGTTGCGGCTCGCCCGTGGCTTCGATGTTTGCGAAGTCGAAGAGCGAGGGGTCCAGCAGGTGCGAGGGCGCGACATTGGTGAGCGCGCCGAAGATGGTCTCGATGCGGCCGGGGTGCTGCCTTTCCCATTCGCCCAGCATCGCCTTCACCTGCTTCCTCTGCAGGTGCTCCTGCGTGCCGCAGAGGTCGCAGGGGATGATCGGGAAGGCACGCAGCCCGGCGTACGCCTCGAGGTCGGATTCGTCCACGTAGGCGAGCGGGCGGATCACGACGTGTTTGCCGTCGTCGGAGACGAGCTTGGGCGGCATCGCCTTGAGCTTGCCGCCGTAGAAGAGGTTGAGGAAAAACGTCTCCAGGATGTCGCCGCGATGGTGGCCCAGGGCGATCTTCGTGGCGCCCAGCTCGCCGGCGACCTTGTAGAGCGCGCCGCGGCGCAGGCGCGAGCACAGGCTGCACATGGTCTTGCCTTCCGGGATCACGCGCTTGACCACGCTGTAGGTGTCCTGGACCTCGATGTGGAAGTCCACGCCGACCGCGCGCAGGTAGTCCGGCAGCACGTGCTCCGGAAAGCCGGGGTGGCGCTGGTCCAGGTTCACCGCGACGATCTCGAAGGGCACCGGCGCCTTCTCGCGAAGGCGCATCAGCACGTCGAGCATCGCGTAGCTGTCCTTGCCGCCCGACAGGCACACCATCACCTTGTCGCCGGCCTCGATCATCGAATAGTCGGCGACCGCCTGGCCCACGAGCCGGCGCAGGCGCTTGGCAAGCTTCGCGCCTTCGAACTCCGCTTTCCGGGTATCGGCCAGAACCTTCACGTTTGTGCGCCTGCTAGAGGTGGATTGCGCGCCCGCCATCCACGGCCAGGACCTGACCGGTAACGAACGGGGCATCGAAGAGGAGATATTTTACCGCGCCGGCGACGTCCGACGCCTCCCCGATGCGCCCGAGGGGGGTCTGGGCCAGGATGCGGGCCTTCTCTTCACCGGGAAAGTGCCGGTCCTGGTCGGGCCACAGGATCGCCCCGGGCGAAACGCCGTTGACCCGCACCAGCGGCGCCAGCTCCAGCGCCAGCGAGCGGGTGAGGCCCGCCAGGCCGCTCTTGGCGACCGAATAGACCGCGAAGTCCTTCAGGGGGCGCTCGGCGTGGATGTCGACCACGTTCACGATTGCCCCACGGCTGGCCCGAAGGCGCGGCGCCGCGGCCTGCGCCATGAAAAGCGGCGCGCGCAGGTTGCTTCCGATGAGATCGTCCCACTGGAGGGAGTCGATCGCGCCGAAGGGGGTCGCGTAGAAGGACGATGCGTTGTTGACGAGTCCATCCAGGCGCCCGAAGTGGCCCGCGGCTTCTTCCACCAGCCGCGGCAGCTGCGCCAGGTCGAGCAGGTTGCCTTGCACCACGGCGCACGAGCCCGCGCGAACCGCATTCAGCTGGGCGGCGAGCGCATCGGCCTCGGCACGCGAGCGGTTGCAGTGCAGCACCACGCGCGCGCCGCAGTCATGCAGGGCGCGTGATATGGCCGCGCCGATGCGGCGCGCTGCTCCGGTAACGAGGACCGCGCGATCCTGCATGTTATATTTTCTGCGCGCACGAAAAACAATGAAGCCGAAGTGTAGCCGAAGGCTCACGATGCCCCCCTCGACCGATCCCATGCTGCCCACGCCATCGCCGGAAGCCGCCGTGCATTCGCACCAGCTCGCCGAGCACATCGCGGGGGTGATCGCGGCCGAAGGCGACTGGATCCCGTTTTCGCGCTTCATGGAGCTCGCGCTCTACGCCCCGGGGATGGGTTACTACACGGCGGGCGCGCGCAAGTTCGGCGCCGACGGCGACTTCGTCACCGGCCCCGAGATCTCGGACATGTTCGCCAAGTGCATGTCGCGCCAGGCGGTGCAGGTGCTCGAGGCCTCCGGCGGCGACATCCTGGAGCTGGGACCGGGCTCGGGTGCCCTCGCGGCGGACCTCTTCGGCGAGCTGAAGGCGATGGGCCGCATGCCGCGCAACTATTTCCTGCTCGAGGTGAGCCCGGAGCTGCGCGGGCGCCAGCGCGCGCGCATCGCCAGCCGCTTCCCGGAGGACATGGACCGCTTCACCTGGATCGACCAGCTGCCGCAGTCGATCCGCGGCCTGGTGATCGCCAACGAGGTGCTCGACGTGGTTCCCTTCGCCCTGGTGCATCGCACCGACGGCGAGATCTTCGAGCGCGGCGTGGTGGCGAGCGAGGCGGGCCTGGCCTGGGAGGACGCGCGCCTGCCGGAAGGCGACCTGCTGCGCCGCGCGCGGGCGGTGCTGCCCCCCGGCGACTACGAATACCTCACCGAGGTCGCGCTGCCCGCCGAGGGGCTGGTGCGCACCATCGCCGCCTCGCTGGAGGTGGGCGCCGCGCTCTTCATCGACTACGGGTTCTCGCAGCGCGAGTTCTACCACCCGCAGCGCTCGATGGGCACGCTGCGCTGCCATTACCGGCATCGCTTCCACGGCGATCCGTTCTTCATGCCGGGCCTCCAGGACATCACCGCTCACGTGGACTTCACAGCCATGGCCCGCGCGGCGGAGGAGGGCGGCGCCGAGGTCGAGGGCTT
>JBBREI010000095.1:0-14154 GCA_038203035.1 Burkholderiales bacterium | reverse complement strand
TCAGCCCCGCGAGTGATTCATCACGCAGGTCCTCGTACATGCCGCCCTGCACGATGCCGAAAAGCGCATTGCTGTTGCCGGCATGCGCGTCCTTCGAACGCTTCGCCCAGCGAAGCGACAGCCGCATCGACTCCGCGGCCTGGTCGACGGTGGCGGGATAGCCGGTGCATTCGTCGAACACCATCACGATGTCGGAGTTCAACACACGCTGGATGTTCATCGATTCCTCGGGCGTAAGGAAGAGCTGGTCGCCGTTGATGGGCGACTGGAACGCCACGCCCTCCTCGCTCAGCTTGCGCAGCGCACCCAGGCTGAACACCTGGAAGCCGCCCGAATCGGTGAGGATGGGGCCGTTCCAGCCCATGAAGCGGTGCAGCCCGGCGTGCGCGCGGATCACCTCCAGGCCCGGGCGCAGCCACAGGTGGAAGGTGTTGCCCAGCACGATCTGCGCGCCGGATTCCACCAGTTCCACCGGGCTCATCGCCTTGACGGTGCCGTAGGTGCCCACCGGCATGAAAGCCGGCGTCTCGACCTTGCCTTGCGCGAGGGTAAGCGTCCCGCGGCGCGCGGCGCCGTCGGTGTTGTGGAGCTTGAACAACATCACCCTCTCCCTCGGGCACCCAAGGAGCGGCGCGTGGTCTGGGAGGGGACCGGGGAAAGCGTCATGTTTTCCAATGCGGCGGGAAGGTCTTGTCGAAAAACGGCAGCGCCTCGATACGATCGCCCCAGGCCTTGAGCGCCGCCGGCACGAGATCGGTGAGCTTCGTCTGCGGCTTGCGCACGGTGACGCGCTTCACGTAGCCGTACCACGGGTAGAGCACCAGGTCGGCCGCGCTGATCTCGTCGCCGGTGAGGAACCTGTCCTGCAGCTGGGTCGAGAGGAACGCGAGCTCCTCGCCCAGGCGCACCTTCGCCTTCTCCACCTTCGCCAGGTCGGGCTCCGCGCCATCCTTGCCGAAGAACTCGGTGGTGATCGGGTCGATGCCTTCGAGGTCCAGGTACTGGTCGATCTCGCGGATGAGCCGGCGCACGCGCGTGCGCGATTTCACATCGCCGGGAAAGAGCTTCGGGCCCGCACTGAATTTCTCGTCGAGATATTCGAGCACCACGGTCGACTCCCAGACCGCGTAGCCGTCGTCGACGATCGTCGGCACCTGGTGGCGCGGATTGATCGCGATGAACTCGGGCTTGCGCGTGTCGCCCGCGGAGAACGACAGCACGTGCAGGTTGTACGGGATCGCCTTCAGCTCGAGCGCCAGCCACACGCGCCAACCATAGGGCGAGCCCTGGCCGGTGTAGAAATCCAATGCCATGTACTTCTCCTAGCGTTGTAGGGTAAATCCTTCGAGGCAGATCGCGGGCGCCGCCCCCGCGGCGAGGCTTGCCACGACGCGCCCCGTCGCCAGCGCCAGTGTAAAGCCCAGCGCGCCGTGGCCCACGTCGAGCCACAGGTTGGCGTACGGCGTGGCGCCGATCACCGGCGTGCCACGGGGTGTCGCCGGGCGCATGCCGCACCAGGGCTTGAGCGCGCTGAAATCGGTCGCGCGCGGGAACGTGTTGCGCACCTCCTGCACCAGCTGGTCGACGCGCTCCACATCGATCACCGCGCGCCGCCCCGAGAGGTCCGCCATGCCGGCGACGCGCAGCTCATCCCCGATGCGCGCATAGACCACCTTGCGCTTGTAGTCGGTCACGCTGATGCGCGGGGCGGCGGATTCGTTCGTGATGGGCAGCGAGAGGCTGTAGCCCTTTAGCGGATAGACCGGAATGCGAATGCCGAGGGGTTTCGTCAGCCACGGGGCGTTGTTGCCGAGTGCGAGCACGTAGGCATCGGCCTCGAGCACGCCCGCGCTGGTCTCCACGCCCATCAGCCGGCCGCGCGACGCCAGCAGGCGTTCGACCTCGATGCCGAAGCGGATCGTCACCGGGTTCGGGCCCGCGGCCATCAGGCGCGCCAGCTCGTTGCAGAACTTGAACGTGTCGCCGGCGTCTTCGCTCGGTGTGTAGATCGCGCCGGCGATGCGCGGGGCCATGTCGGACAGAGCCGGCTCGAGCTGCACACACGCCCCCGCATCGAGCGCCTGCTGCTCGGCGCCCAGGGTGCGCTGGTACTCCATCAGGCGCACGGCCGCATCGAACGATTCGCGCTGCGTGTGGACCACCAGCTTGCCGTTCTGCACGTAGTCGAAATCAACCGGCTGCGTGCGCACCAGCTCGTGCATCAGGTCGCGGCTGTAGAAAGCCAGGCGCAGCAGGCGCTGGGTGCTCTCGTCGGCGGTGCGCTGGTTGCACGCCGCCAGGAATTCGAGGCACCAGCGCCACTGGTCCGGGTCGATCGCGGGCTTGAAGCGCAGCGGCGAATCACGGCGCAGCAGCCACGGCGGGATCTTGGGAATGACCGACGGGCTCGCCAGCGGCGCTACGTAGCTGTACGAGAGTTGCCCACCGTTGGCGAAGCTGGTCTCGAGACCGACGCCGGCGTTGCGTTCGACGATCGTGACCTCGTGCCCGTCGCGCCACAGGTACCAGGCGCACGACAGGCCGACCACGCCGGCTCCGAGGACGATGACTTTCATGAAGGCCGCGAGTTTAGCTTGCTTTCCCCGGCCGGATCACTTTCCCCGGCTCGCGCCGGAGGCGACCTGGAACGCACTTCAGGGAACGCCGATGTCCGCCGATGCCGCGCCGATGGCCGCCGATAAAACCGCATAGTGTTCGCGGCCACATCAAGGGGGCACGAAACCCGCATACCGCTTCCAATTCGCGAGGTTCAGGCACGGGCACGAAGCCCGAATACCGCTTCCAATTCGTGAAGTTCAGGCCCGGGCACGAAACCCGAATGCCGCCTCCAATTCGCGAGATGCATCGGCGGCCATCGGCGTGGCATCGGCGCCCATCGGCGTTCCCTGAAGTGCGGTCGCCTCCGGCGCGAGCCGGGGAAAGCCAAAAAAAAGCCGCCCGGAGGGCGGCCCTTGATTGCCGCGGCGGCGGCTCTAGAGCAAAGGCACGATCAGCAGCGCCACGATGTTGATGATCTTGATCAGCGGGTTCACGGCCGGGCCGGCGGTGTCCTTGTAGGGATCGCCCACGGTATCGCCCGTCACCGCGGCCTTGTGGGCATCGCTGCCCTTGCCGCCGTGGTGGCCGTCCTCGATGTATTTCTTGGCGTTGTCCCACGCGCCGCCGCCGGTGCACATCGAGATGGCCACGAAGAGCCCGGTCACGATCGTGCCCATCAGCATGCCGCCCAGGGCCTGCACGCCCGCGTCGCGGCCCATCAACTGGCCGACGATCAGCGCCACCGCGATCGGCGAAAGCACCGGCAGCAGCGACGGGATCATCATTTCCTTGATGGCGCCCTTGGTCAGCAGGTCCACGGCCTTGGAGTAATCGGGCTTGCCGCTGCCGTCCATGATCCCCTTGATCTCGCGGAACTGGCGGCGCACTTCCTCCACCACGCTGCCCGCGCAGCGCCCCACCGCCTCCATCGCCATGGCGCCGAAGAGGTAAGGGATGAGGCCGCCGGCGAACAGGCCGATGATGACCGCGGGATTGGACAGGTCGAACGTGATGTGGCGCCCTGCTTCCTCCAGCTTGTGGGTGTAATCGGCGAACAGCACCAGGGCGGCGAGGCCCGCGGAGCCGATAGCGTAACCCTTGGTGACCGCCTTGGTGGTGTTGCCCACGGCGTCCAGGGGATCGGTCACGTTGCGCACTTCCTTCGGCAGCTCCGCCATCTCGGCGATGCCACCCGCGTTGTCCGTGATCGGGCCGTAGGCGTCCAGCGCCACCACGATGCCGGCCATCGAAAGCATCGAGGTCGCCGCGATCGCGATGCCGAAGAGCCCGGCAAGTGTGTAGGCCGCGTAGATCGCCAGGCAGACCGAAAGCACCGGCCAGGCGGTCGAGCGCATCGACACACCGATGCCCGCGATGATGTTGGTGGCGTGTCCCTTGGTGGAAGCTTCGGCCACGTGTTTCACGGGCGCGAAGTCGGTGCCGGTGTAGTACTCGGTGATCCAGACCATCAGGCCGGTCAGCACCAGGCCCACGACGCAGCAGCCCCAGAGCTTCATGACGTATTGCGGGTCCGGGCTCGCGCCCCTCATCATCCAGTCGGTGACGAAGTAGAAGGCGATGAGCGAAAGCAGGCCCGCGACCGCGAGGCCGCGATAGAGGGCGTTCATGATCTTGCCGCCCTCCATGGTCTTCACGAACATGCAGCCGATGATGGAGGCGATGATCGACACGGCGCCGAGCACCAGCGGATAGGTGACCGCGCTGCCCACGATGGCGGGGCTCGGCATCAGCAGCGCCGCCAGCACCATGGTGGCGATGATGGTCACCGCGTAGGTCTCGAACAGGTCCGCGGCCATGCCGGCGCAGTCGCCGACGTTGTCGCCGACGTTGTCCGCGATCACCGCCGGGTTGCGCGGGTCATCCTCGGGAATGCCGGCTTCCACCTTGCCGACCAGGTCCGCTCCGACATCAGCACCCTTGGTGAAGATGCCGCCACCGAGGCGCGCGAAGATCGAGATCAGCGAGGAGCCGAACGCGAGGCCGATGAGCGGCTTCACGATGTCACCCATCTTCGTGCCCGCAACGGCCGAGCCGTTGAGGAACATGAAGAAACCCGCGACCGAAATGATGCCCAGTCCCACGACCAACAGGCCGGTGATGGCGCCGCCCTTGAAGGCGATGTCGAGCGCCGGGCCGATGCCGCGGCGCGCCGCTTCCGCGGTGCGCACGTTGGCACGCACCGACACGTTCATGCCGATGTAGCCCGCCGCGCCGGAGGCGATGGCGCCGATCGCGAAGCCCAGCGCCGTGATCCATCCGAGGCCGGGCACGAAGCCCAGCACCAGGAAGATCACCACGCCGACCACGCCGATGGTGGTGTACTGGCGATTGAGGTAGGCCTTCGCGCCGGTCTGGATCGCCGCCGCGATTTCGCGCATGCGGTCGTTGCCGTCGGGCTGCTTGAGGATCCACATCGCGGTGAAGCCGCCGTACAGCAGGGCGATGACCCCGCATACAAGCGCCAAGAGGATTGCCTGGTTCAACATGGAACTTCTCCCATTTATTTTGTGATTGCGGTGAGGCGTGAGGCCAAAAAATGTCTACAGCGTGAAATCGGTGCGGGTCTTCCTGCGGACGGCGGTGTTTTTCAGGCGCACGTACCGGGGCAGCCCGTTCTCGAATTTCGGGAACGCCTCGCCCACGATCAGCGGGGTGAGGTAATTGCGGCACCTGGTGGTGATGTGGAAGCCGTCAGGCGTGATGAAGTCGCGCGGCATCTTCTTCTCGACGTTGGCGACGTCGGAGAGGTTCGCGACGCCGATTTTCCAGCGATAAGGCTTGCTCGAAGTGCGCACGATCGTCGGCATCACCGCGTTCATGCCCTTCAACGCGTACTCCACCGCGGCCTTGCCGACGGCATAGGACTGCTCCAGGTCGGTCTTCGAGGCGATGTGGCGCGCGGAGCGTTGCAGGTAGTCGGCCACCGCCCAGTGGTGCTTGAGGCCGAGCCTGCCGCGCACCAGTTCCGCGATGCGCGGGGCCACGCCGCCCAGCTGCGAATGGCCGAAAGCGTCCTTCAGCCCCGACTCGGCCAGGAACCTGCCGTCCTTGTCGCGCAGGCCCTCGGAGACGCCGACCGCGCAGTAGCCGTATTTCTCGACGTTGAGCTTCACCGCGGCGAGGAAGGCCTCCTCGTCGAACGCGATCTCGGGAAAAAGCAGCAGGTGTGGCGCCTGGCCCGCCTTCGACCGCGCCAGGCCCGTGGCCGCGGTGATCCAGCCCGCGTTGCGGCCCATGACTTCCATGATGAAGACCTTGGTCGAGGTCCTGGCCATCGATTCCACGTCGAAGCCCGCTTCCAGCATCGAGGTCGCGACGTACTTGGCGACGGAGCCGAAGCCTGGGCAGCAATCGGTGATCGGCAGGTCGTTGTCGACGGTCTTGGGGACGTGCACGGCGGTGAGCGGGTAGCCCAGCGCCTGCGCGATCTGCGAGACCTTGAGGCAGGTGTCGGCTGAATCGTTGCCGCCGTTGAGGAAGAAGTAGCCGATGTCGTGGGCCTTGAAGACTTCCACCAGGCGTTCGTATTCGCGGCGGTTCTTGTCGATCGACTTGAGCTTGTAGCGCGCCGAGCCGAAGGCGCCGCCCGGTGTCTGAGTGAGGGCGCGGATGGCCGCGGCCGATTCCTTGCTGGTGTCGATGAGGTCTTCGGTCAGCGCGCCGATGATGCCGTTGCGCCCGGCGTAGACCTTGCCGATCTGCTTGCTGTGTTTGCGCGCGGTCTCGATCACGCCCGCGGCGCTGGCGTTGATGACGGCGGTCACGCCGCCCGACTGTGCGTAGAAAGCGTTGCGTGGCATGCGGTCAGCCCAGTGCGGCGAAGATGCGGTCGCGGACGTCCTCGACCCGGCCCAGCCCCTCGATGCGGTGGTACTTCGGCGCGCCGGCCTCGCCCGATTTCGCCCAGCGCGAGTAGTAATCGATCAGCGGCTCGGTCTGGCGGTGGTAGATGTCGAGGCGGTTCTTCACGGTCGCCTCCTCGTCGTCCTTGCGCAGCACCAGCGGCTCGCCGGTCACGTCGTCTTGCATGTCGTTCTTCGGCGGGTTGAACTTGAGGTGGTAGGTGCGCCCGGACGCCACGTGCACGCGCCGGCCCGACATGCGCTCGATGATGCTGGCGTCGGCCACGGCCACCTCGACCACGTGCTCCAGCGCAACCCTGGCGGCCTTCATCGCGTCGGCTTGCGGAAGGGTGCGGGGGAAGCCATCGAAGAGGAAGCCCTTGGCGCAGTCGGGAGCGAGGATGCGCTCCTTCACGAGGGAGATGATGATGTCGTCGGAAACAAGGTCCCCGCGGTCCATGACCTGCTTGGCCGCATGGCCCAGGAGCGTGCCCGCCTTCACCGCCGCACGCAGCATGTCGCCCGTTGAGATCTGGGGGATGGCGTAGCGCTGAGTGATGAATGCCGCCTGGGTGCCTTTACCGGCACCCGGTCCGCCCATCAAGATCAGCCGCATCGCGCCCCTCCGAGGGTCGATTCTAGTTAGCCGCGAATTATAGCGGACCAGGCTGGGAAAGCCTTGTTTTCGAGTCCGAATGGAGTGTTTGCCGCTTCCACTTTGTTTGCCGCGCTCGATCGCGGCAAACAAGGATCAGGACCCCAGACGGGCGCGAACGCGGTCGAGGTCTTCCTGGGTATCAACCCCCGACTCGAGCGCGCCTTCCCAGAAAGCGACGGCGATCCGGTGGCCATGGCCGAGCGCCCGCAACTGCTCGAGGGCCTCGAAGCGTTCGGCGAGCGTGGGCGACAGGCGTGTGTAGGCCTTGAGGTAGCTCACGCGATAGGCATAGATGCCGATGTGCCGGTAGGCGGGGAAATCCTCCGGAAGCTGGTCCATCGTGCGGGCGAACGCATCGCGTGCGTAGGGAATCGGCGCACGCGAGAAATACTGCGCGTAGCCATCGGTGTCGACGACCACCTTGACCACGTTGGGATCGAAGAACGTCTCGGCCGATTCGATGCGATGCACCGCCGTGGCGATTGACGCCTTCGGGCGCAGCGCCAGCTCCGTGGCGACCTTGCGCACGAGCTTCGGATCGATCAGCGGCTCGTCGCCCTGCAAGTTGACCACGATCTCGTCGTCGCGCAGGCCCAGCAGCACCACCGCTTCGGCGAGGCGATCGGTGCCGGTGGGGTGGTCCACCGATGTCGTGCAGACCTTCAAACCCAAGGCGGCGACCGCATCGGCGATCTCCTGGTGGTCGGTGGCGATCACCACGTCGTCGGCGCCGCTTTCCTGCGCGCGCAGCGCCGCCCACGCCACCAGCGGCCTGCCCGCCACGTCCGCCACCATCTTGCCCGGCAGGCGTGTCGAACGCATCCGGGCCGGGATCAGGACCTTGAAGGCCAGGTGTTCCAGCTCAGGCTTCCTCGGTGGCCGGGAGCTGGCGCGCCTCGTCTTCGAGCATCACCGGGATGTCGTCTTTCACCGGGAAGGCAAGGCGGTCGGCCTTGCAGACCAGCTCCTGCGCGTCCTTCTTCCACAGCAACGGCCCCTTGCACAGGGGACAGACGAGGATTTCAAGCAGCTTTGGATCCATCGGGGCTCCTGCGGGCCTGGGCCAGGCGGGTGAGAAGGAAGTCTTCGAACTCGCGGGGAAGGATCGCCGCGACGCTGAGATACCACATGCGCGAATCGGCGAATGCCGCGCATTTTACGGCATCCTTCTCGGTCATGACGATTGCTTCGGCGCCGGGCAGCTTCAGCTCATGGGCCTGGTAGTGATGGTGGTCCGGGAAAGCCAGCGTGTGTGCGCGCACACCGAGCGTGGCGAGGTGGTCGAAGAAACGCGCCGGATTGCCGATGCCGGCGATCGCCGCGATGCGCCGCCCGCGCGTCATCAGCGCGAACTCGGCCGGCGCCACCTCCTGGTTGGAGACGAGGCTCGCGAACCGCTCGCCGGCCAGGCGCATCGCGAACTGCTCGCGCCCCCAGCGTTCGTCGGCATGGCCGCCGTTGACCACCACGGCATCCACGGTGGCCAGGCGCGAACGCGGCTCTCGCAGGGGCCCCGAAGGCAGCAGCAGGCCGTTGCCGAAACGGCGGTCGCCGTCGACCACCGCGATCTCGATGTCGCGTGCAAGCGCGTAGTGCTGCAGGCCGTCGTCGCTCACCAGCACATCGACCTCGGGGTGGGCGGCCAGCAGCGCGCGCGCGGCGGCCGGGCGATCGGGCGAGATGTAGACCGGGACACGCGAGCGCCGGGCGATCATCACCGGTTCGTCGCCGAAGAGCTCCGGGGTCGCGATGTCGGGATAGACACGCACGACGCCGTGGGGATCGCTTTCGCGCGGAGGCACGCGCCCGTAACCGCGCGCGACGACCCCGGGCGTGAAACCTTCGCGGTGCAGCACCTCCAGGATCGCCAGCACCAGGGGCGTCTTGCCGGTGCCGCCGACGGAGATGTTGCCCACCACGATCACCGGCACCGGGGCGCGCCAGCGCGGCAACACGCCGGCCCGGTACAGCGCGCGGCGCGCGGCGGTGAAGGCGGCGAAGGCCAGCGTGAGCGGCAGCATCACCAGCGCCCCGCCGCCGAGCCGCTCCCATTCCCCCTGGAGCCACGCTTGCACCGGAGCTACCGCTTGGTCTGGGTCGTGAACGAAATGTGGTTGTAGCCGGCCAGCCGCGCGCTTTCCATCACGTTGATGACGGACTGGTGGGTCGCCTTGGCGTCGGCGCTGATCGCAACCACGGGCTCCTTCGCGTTCCTGGCCGATTCCCGCATGGCGGCGGCGAAACCCTGCGTGCTGGTGAAGGGCACGGCGATGCCGTTGATCGAATATTTGCCCACCGAATCCACCGCGATGCTCAGCATCATCGGCTTGTCGGTGGCGGCGGCGGCCGATGCCTCCGGCAGGTTGATCTGCAGCTCGGCGAAGCGGCTGTAGGTCGTGGTCAGGAAGAGGAAAATCAGGATGACGATCAGGATGTCGATCAGCGGGATCAGGTTGATCTCCAGCTCTTCGCGCGCCCGCCCGCGGCGGAAGTTCATGCGCGGCGCTCGCCGCGCACGATCTCGATCAGCTTGATCGCCTGGCTCTCCATCTCCACCACCAGCACGTCGACGCGGTTGCGGAAGTGGCGGTAGAAGATCACCGCCGGGATCGCCACGCCGATGCCGAAGAGCGTGTTGTAAAGCGCAACCGAGATTCCGTGCGCCAGCTGCGCCGGGTTGCCGCCGCCCGTGGTCGGGTTCTGCGAGCCGAAGATCTCGATCATCCCGACGATGGTGCCGAAAAGGCCCAGCAGCGTGGAGATGGTGGCGATGGTGCCGAGCGTGTTGAGGAACCGTTCGAGCTCGAGGCCCACGGCGCGCCCGGCGTCTTCCACCGAATCCTTGAGCACCTCGCGCGACATCTTCTCGTTCACGAGCGCCGCGGCGAAGATGCGCCCGAGCAGGGGGCCGCGTTGCAGGCGGTTGATGAGGTCCTGGCTCACGCCCTTGGCCTGGTATTCGCGGATCGTGGCGGGCAAGAGCTCGCGTGGGGCGACGACCGAAGTTCGCAGTGACCAGAAACGCTCGCCGATGATGGCGAGGGCAACAACGGAGGTGAGGATGATGAACCAGATCGGCCATCCGGCCGCTTCAATGATCGACAACACGCGCGCAACGCTCCTTCGGTGAACGGCAGGCACTTTAGCCCGCGGTCGGTGATTCCACAAGGTCTTGTGGTGGACCGGACGGACACGCCACAAGCGCGCGGCCGAAAGTCTTGAAGCAATGGACAATCCATTCTGCGCCATGCGCGGCGGTGGTGAAACCGGCGATTGGGCAGGCGCCCGGACGTCGTCGCCGGCGCCCGCGAAACTGTCGTTATCCGGCGTCGGCGGCGAAGCGATTCATCCACAGAGCCTGTGGATAACCCTGTGGACGAGTTTCCGGCACCCCATCCAAGTAGCGTAATGGAAAGGCTTTTTTCAAATCTGCTCAAGATTTGAGCGGAAGTGGTTTATGGTTCTGAATCAAACACTTGTCAATTTTTTCCCCTTGTCAAGGGTGGCGTGTCGGGGGATTTCGACCGGCCCCTCGCGGGCAGTCTCCCTGCGGTGGATAGACGCCAACTCGTCTCCCATAGAGGGAAAAACCGCTTCCGCCCGTCCTACCAGGCTACTTCCGTTTGTCCTACGCGTGTGTCGCAGGAATCCTACGCGCCGCCTTGCCACGGTTTCCCGTAACATCCGTCCTCCCATGCGCGACCTGTTTTCCACGCCCCCCGTCGTCTCCGTAACCGAGCTCAACAAGCGCGTGCGGGTGATGCTGGAGAACCAGTTCGAGACCCTCTGGGTGGGCGGGGAGCTCTCCAACGTGAAGCTCGCCTCGTCGGGCCATTGGTACTTCTGCCTCAAGGACGCCGGCGCCTCGATCGATTGCGCGATGTTCCGCACCCGCGCGCAGTTCCTCGACTTCCGCCCCGAAAACGGCCAGCAGGTGGAGGTGCGCGCACGCGTCACGCTCTACGAACCGCGCGGAAGTTACCAGCTGGTGGTCGAGGAAGTCCGCAAGTCCGGGTTGGGCGCGCTCTACGAGGCGTTCGAGAAGCTCAAGGCGCGGCTCGCCGCCGAGGGCCTGTTCGAACCGGCCCGCAAGCGCGCGCTGCCGCCTTTCCCGCGCGCCATCGGCATCGTGACCTCGCCCCAGGCCGCCGGATTGCGCGACGTGCTCACCACCCTCTTGCGCCGCGCGCCGATGACGCCGGTGATCCTCTACCCCGCGCGCGTGCAGGGCGAAGGCGCGGCGGCACAGGTCGCGCGCGCGATCCAGGTCGCCAACCTGCGCGCCGAATGCGACGTCCTGATCGTGGCGCGCGGCGGCGGCAGCCTCGAGGACCTGTGGGCCTTCAACGAGGAGGTGGTGGCGCGGGCGATTTTTGCATCGGCCATTCCCATCGTGAGCGGCGTGGGGCACGAGACGGATTTCACCATCGCCGATTTCGTGGCCGACGTGCGCGCGCCCATGCCCACCGCCGCGGGCGCGCTTGCCAGCCCCGATTCGCAAGCGCTGGCCGAGCAGCTGGCGGCGATGCAACGGCGCCTGATGCGCGGCATGCAGCGTGTGGTCCAGGTGCGCCAGCAACGCCTCGACCACCTCGCGCGCCGCCTGCTCACTCCGTCCGAGCGCCTGGCGCGCGATCGCGAGGCGCTTTTGCACAAGGCGCGCCGCCTGCGGCGCGCGCTGCCGGATTTCGATCGCGAACGTCGCGACCTCGATCGCCTGGCCGGGCGCCTGTCCGCGGCGGCGGCACGCGCCGCCGAAGATCGCCGGCGCCGGCTGGCGGCCGCGCGCACCGCACTGGGCCACCTCGATCCCACGCAGGTCCTGGCGCGCGGCTACAGCATCGTGCGCGACGCCGACGGCCACATCCGCGCGACCAGCCGCGGCCTGGAAGCCGGGCGCGCGCTCGACATCACTTTCTCCGAGGGCGGCGCGGGTGTCACGGTGCGCGATCCGCGCTAGCGGTATATTGGCCGGGTAACTGCCCCCAGACGCAGCATCCTTCCGGAGGAAACATGGCCAAGAAAAGCAGCAAGACCAGCAAGGGCAAGGAGCAATCCGCGGTCTACAAGGTGATCGAGATCGTCGGCACCAGCACGGTGTCGTGGGCGGACGCGGCGAAAAACGGCGTCCACGCCGCCTCCCGCAGCCTGCGTGACCTGCGTGTCGCCGAAGTCGATACCCTCGACGTGAAGATCGAAGGCAGCAAGCTCATCTATCGCGCGAAGCTGAAGGTGAGCTTCAAGTACCACGGGGAAGACTGAGGAAGTCCTCCACCCGCCGCGCCACCGACCCCTCGAGGTCGGGGCGCAGGCAGTCGTAGCGCTCCAATCCTTCCATCGAACGCAGCCAGGTGAGCTGGCGTTTGGCGAGCTGGCGCGTCGCGGCAATGCCACGCTGAGCCAGCGTCGACCGCGGCGCTGTCCCCTCCAGCGTTTCCCAGGCCTGTCGATACCCGACCGCGCGCATCGACGGCAGCTTCGCCTCCAGCACGTAACGCCCGCGCAAGCCTTCCAGCTCTTCCAGCAGGCCGGCCTCGAGCATCGCGTGGAAGCGCCGTGTGATCCGCCGGTGCAGGACCGCGCGCTCGGAAGGTTCGAGGGCGATCGACAGGGTTGCGAACGGCAATTGCGGCGGCGACGGATCACGCGCCTGCAGCGAAGATAAGGTCTCGCCCGAAACCCGCCAGACCTCGAGGGCGCGCTGGATGCGCTGCGAATCCCCGCGCTCCAGGCGCGCCGCGCTCACCGGGTCCACCGCGGCGAGCTCGTCGTGCAATGCGCCCCAGCCTTGCGTCGCGGCGCGCTCTTCAATGGCGGCGCGGACTTGCGCATCCGCGGGCGGCAGCCGCGCGATGCCGCGGGTGAGCGCGCGGAAATACATCATCGTGCCGCCGGCCAGTATCGGGACGCGGCCGCGCGTGATGATTTCCCCGGCGATGCGCACGGCGTCGTCGCAGAAGCGCCCCGCCGAATAGGCCTCGGTGGGGTCGATGATGTCGACCAGGTGGTGGGCCACGCGCGCGCGCGCCGCGGCATCGGGCTTGGCCGTGCCCACGTCCATGCCGCGATAGACCTGCGCGGAATCCACGCTCACGATCTCGGCGGGGAAACGCGCCGCGAGGGCCAGGGCCACCGCGGTCTTGCCGCTCGCGGTGGGGCCCAGCAGGAAGACGGCCTTCACCGACCCCGCATGAAGAGCCGGTCGAGGTCCGCCATGGGGAACTGCACCCAGGTCGGCCGGCCGTGGTTGCAGCTGCCCGCGAATTCGGTGCGCTCCATCTCGCGCAGCAGCGCGTTCATCTCGGGCACGGTGAGCGAACGGTTGGCGCGCACGGCGCCGTGGCAGGCCATGGATGAGAGCAGCTCGTTGCGGCGTTCCACCAGCACGCGGCTGGCGCCGAATTCGCGCATCTCGCCCAGCACCGACCGCAGCAGTCCCTGCGCGTCGAGATCCGCCAGCAATGCCGGCACCGCGCGGATCAGCAGCTCACGCGGCCCCGTGGACGCGACGTCGAAACCCAGGCTCTCCAGCTCCAGGCGCCCGGCCTCGGCCTGTTCACCCTCCTCGGCAGTTGCCGTCATCGCAATCGGCACCAGCAGCGGTTGCGAGGGCAACACGGCGCTGTCCAATGCCGCCTTGAGGCCCTCGTAGACGATGCGCTCGTGCGCCGCGTGCATGTCGACGATGACAAGCCCCGCCTGGTTCTGCGCCAGGATGTAGATGCCGTGCAGCTGGGCGAGCGCGTACCCCAGCACCGGGGCGTGCGTGGGCATCGGCGCCGGCATCACGCGCCGCTCCTCGGCGATGGCAATCTCGAACATCGCCGAATAGGCCGCGGCCGGCTGAGCGATCGCAAACGATGACTGGGAAAATGTCGGTGTGAAAACTGGTGTCAGAGACGACTTTTAGGGCGCGCCCCGAAAGTACGGACTGAAGCCAGGTTTCGAAGGCGGCGTGATCGGTTAGATCGTATTGCCATGAACGGAAACCGAAGCGCCTGCCGGTGGCGATGTTGTCAGGAAGATCATCCACGTAGAGGATTTCTGCGGGATCGAGGCCATAGGTGTCCAAGG
>JBBREI010000094.1:0-14168 GCA_038203035.1 Burkholderiales bacterium | reverse complement strand
GCTGCGCGCGGCCGGTGATGCCGACGCCTGCCAGGGCGAGGCGGAAAGCGCCCTGCGCCTGCTCGACCGGGCACTGGCGATCGCGCGCCAGTTTGCATACACCCGCCTGGAGGCGTTTTGCCTGCAGACCATGGGCGAGGCCTACCAGGCGATGTCGCATCCGGAGGTCGCGCTGGGAATGGCCGACGGCTTCCTCGCGTCGGCGCGGCAATCGAACGACAAGTGGATCGAGGCCCACGGCCTGGCGTGTGTGGGTGAGTTGCGCCACCAGCTCGGGCACCACCGCGAAGGCCTGGACCAGTTGCACACCGCGCTCGCCGCCTTCGAGGCCATGGGGGCGCAGGACGAGGTGGCGCGGGTGCTGCGCGTGCTTTCGGAGCTGTACGAGGCGCTGGGCGAGCTGGCCCAGGCGCTGGCGTGTATCCGCAGGGCCGGCGCCATCGACCTGCGGCTGCGCGGCGAGCAGGCACAGGCGCGAACGCGCGCGCTTTCCACGCGCCGGCGCCTCGAGATGGCGCGCCAGGAAACCGAACGCTACAAGCGCCTGGCGATGGAAGATGCGTTGACCGGCCTGGCCAACCGGCGCCAGCTCGACGAGCGCCTGGAAAGCCTGCTGGGCGAGGCGCGCACCACCGGCAGCGTCGTGACGGTGGCGCTCGCCGACGTCGACCACTTCAAGGGCATCAACGACCGCTTCTCGCATGCCGTGGGCGACGAGGTGCTGCGTTGTGTGGGCGAGATCCTTCGCGGCCATTGCCGCCTGGGCGACGTGGCCGGGCGCTACGGCGGCGAGGAATTCATGCAGGTGTTCCGCGGCCTGGGCATGCCGGCGGCGCTCGAGATCTGCGAACGCGTGCGCCGCGCGGTGGAAGGCTGGGACTGGAAGCTCATCCACCCGCAGCTGCGCGTGACGCTGTCCATGGGCCTGGCCTCGACCACGTCGTTTGACACGCAGCAAGGCATCCTCGATGCCGCCGACCACTGGCTCTACGAAGCCAAGCACCACGGCCGCAACCAGATCCAGCCACGGGTCGCCGCGCCCGCCTGAAGCCGGGCACAATACGCGGCCAATCGACCTTCGGAGCAAAGATGAGCCACAGATTCGCGGTGCCGGCCCTGGCCCTCGCGGCATTTTTCGCGGGCCATGCCTTCGCCGATCGCGACGTGCGCGTGGGCCTGCCCGGGCACGGCGCGCTGTTCCTCAAGCTGCCCGACGATTGGCAGGAGCGCATCCAGCGCGCCAGCGATCCTTCCGAGCCGCCGCTGATCGAGATCACGCCGGCTTCGGGCAATACCTTCCGCATCGTGATCTCGCCGGTCTGGCCGGTGGCGGCCGGCGA
This sequence comes from Burkholderiales bacterium, assembly GCA_038203035.1. Taxonomy (GTDB): domain Bacteria; phylum Pseudomonadota; class Gammaproteobacteria; order Burkholderiales; family Usitatibacteraceae; genus Usitatibacter. Next base: position 12,828 of record JBBREI010000094.1, on the reverse strand, counting down.
CAAGCTGCCTGACGCCGCGGCCATCCGGGAGATCATGGTGACCGGTTCGAAGGCGGCGAAGGCCGAGGCCGTGGAAACCGACATCCCGGTGCTCGACGTGCGCGGCATGCAGGCGCTGGGCAGCTATTTTTCCGCCACCGACAAGGATCCCGCGCCCGGGGATTTCCTGAACCTCACCCAGGGCCTGGTGCGCCTGGGTGACATCTGCGTGGCTTTCCGCGTGTTCAGCAACGGCCCGCGCGCGGTGGTGCTGGAGCCGACCCTCAAGATGGTCCGGCTGATGCGCAAGGGCTAGTGGGGGATCCCCGCATCATCCTCAAGGCGGGGCGCGAGAAGTCGCTGCGTCATCGCCATCCGTGGGTGTTTTCAGGCGCCATCGAACGTGTCGACGGCCAGCCCGCGATGGGCGATACGGTGCCCGTCTTTGCCCACGACGGCGGCTTCCTGGCGCACGCGGGTTATTGCCCGCAATCGCAGATCCGCGCGCGTGTGTGGTCCTTCGATTCCTCCGCGGTGGTGGACGAGGCATTCCTCGCCGGCCGCGTGCTTGCCTCCGTGAAGCGGCGCGACGGCGTGCGCGCGGGCAGCACCGGCGTGCGCCTGGTGCACGGGGAATCCGACGGGTTGCCGGGGCTCGTGGCCGACCGCTACGGCGACGTGGTGGTGGTGCAGCTGCTCTCGGCGGGCGCCGAGCGCTGGCGCGAGCTCTGGGCGCGCGTGTTGTCGGAGGTGGAGGGTGTTCGCCACGTCTACGAACGCTCGGACGTCGAGGTGCGCGCGCTGGAAGGCCTGCCCTCGCGGGTTGGTGCGTTGGTGGGTGGAGTGCCCGGCCCCACGCTCATCGTCGAGGATGCAATCTCCTACGAGGTTGATGTGGCCCAGGGGCAGAAAACCGGCTTCTACCTCGACCAGCGCGACAACCGTGCCCTGGCGGGCGAGCTGGCCCACGGCGCGCAGGTGCTCAACGCTTTCTGCTACACGGGCGGATTCACGCTGGCGGCGCTGAAGGGCGGGGCGACCCACGTGGTGTCCGTCGATACGTCCGCGGACGCGCTGGAGGGCGGGCGGCGCAACCTCGAGCTCAATACATTCGATGCGGGCCGCGCGGAATGGATCGAGGCCGATGTGTTTGCGCAGCTGCGCAAGTTCCGGGACCAGGGCAAGCAGTTCGACCTGATCGTGCTCGACCCGCCCAAGTTCGCCCCGACGGAAAAACATGTCCCCAACGCGGCGCGGGCCTACAAGGACATCAACCTGTGGGCGATGAAGCTGCTGGCCCCGGGCGGCAACCTGCTGACGTTTTCGTGCTCGGGGGCGATCGGGCCGGAATTCTTCCGCAAGATCGTGGCCGGCGCCGCCGCCGATTCACGCGTGGACCTGCAGGTTCAGCGCACGCTGGGCGCTTCCCGCGACCACGCGGTATCGATCCACTTTCCCGAGGGCGAGTACCTCAAGGGACTTTGGCTGAAAGCGGGCTGATCCCGACGAGGCTCTGCGCCAGGCGCAGGTTGAGGCGCATCGCCTGCACCGACCCGGCCTTCTGGTCGTCGAGCCATTCGTTCACGAAGGAATCCGCGGTCGCCGGTTCGAGGGCCAGGCGCGCGTCACTTTCGCCACCCGCGTAGACGATACGCATGCCGTTCTTGCGCGCCAGGTGCATCATCGCGCCGTTTTCGCTCAGGCAATGCACAAACACCTCGCGCACGCCGCGATTGCGCAGGAACGTGACCGCGCGGCGGAAGATCGCGTTGCCCAATCCCCTGGCGCGCGCGCGCGGCACCACCGAAAGGCCGAGCTCGGCTGTGGCGCCGGTGACGGCCACATGGACCACCGCCAGGACCTCCAGCGCCTCGTCCTGGACCGCAAAGATGCCGTCGCGCTCGAAATCGAGGCGGCCGAGGTAGCCTTCGATCACCTCGTCGGAGATGTGAGCGCCGAATCGCAGGCGGCGGTCCTCGGCGTTGAGCCCCGTGAAGTGGCGCTGGAGGGCGGCGCGGTCCGGATCGCGCAGGCGAAGGGTGGTGGCGGATGGGTGATTCATGGCATTCCCGTAGCAAGGACGATGCAGGGCTGTCGCGAGTGACGTTTTTCGGCTAAAATTGCAGGCTCGAAACAGGCGCGTAGCTCAGCTGGTTAGAGCACCACCTTGACATGGTGGGGGTCGTTGGTTCGAGTCCAATCGCGCCTACCAATTCCCTTGTTGATGCATCAAAAAAGCCGCTCCGATGAGCGGCTTTTTTTGTTGCATGCGGCGTCTCCGGACGCGGGCACCATGGCCGCGATCATCATCAGATGATCCGGATTTCGCGGTGCGGGACCGTGAGCTGCACCGGCGCTCCATTTGCCAGCCGCCCGGCGCCGCAGGCATGGTGCTGGTCGGCCACGACGAGCGCCGATCCGACGCGGATCTCGTAACGCATGAACTCACCGAGGAATTCGCCGCCCTCGATGGTGCCTTTTAATGAAAGCACGTCGCCGCCCCCGGCCTGGATGCCCGACGCAGCCTGCCCCCGGGCGCTGTCTTCGGGGGCGGATCCAACAAGGTGGACGGCGTGGGGACGGAAGGCGATTTGCGCCGTGCCGATCTTGTCGATCGCGGCGGGCAGCCTGACGCTTCCCAGCGCATCGGACTTGAATTGCACCTCATTGCCTTCGCGGCTCACCACCCCTTCGAACAGGTTCACCGAGCCCACGAACTGTGCGACGAACCTGTTCACCGGCCGGTCGAAGAGCTCCACGGGCGTCCCGATCTGCTGGATCACGCCCTGGTCGAGAACCGCGATGCGGTCGCAGATCGTCATCGCCTCTTCCTGGTCGTGGGTCACGAAGAGGGTGGTGATGCCCAGGCGCCGGTGCAGGCGCAGCAGCTCGCGGCGCATCTGCACGCGCAGCCTGGCGTCGAGGTTGGAGAGCGGCTCGTCGAGCAGCAGCACCTGCGGCTCGATGGCGAGCGTGCGGGCGAGCGCCACGCGTTGTTGCTGTCCGCCCGAAAGCTGGTTGGGACGGCGATCGCCGTAGCCGGTGAGGCCCACGAGCTCGAGCGCGGCCTCGGTGCGCCTTTTCACCTCGTCGCGCGGCAACCTGCGCTCCTCCAGGCCGAAGGCGACGTTTTTCGCCACCGTCATGTGGGGCCAGAGCGCGTAGTTCTGGAACACCATGCCGACGTTGCGTTTCCAGGGCGGGACGCCGGTCACGTCGCGCCCGCCGATCAGCAACTGGCCCGACTGGTGCTGGTTGAATCCCGCGATCAGGCGCAGCAGCGTGGATTTGCCCGAGCCCGAGGGGCCGAGGAGGGCGAAGAACTCGCCGGGTTCGATGGTGAGCGAGACGTCGTGGAGCACGCGCGTCGTGCCGTACGAGAGCCCGATGTTGCGCGCCTCGACCTTTACCTGCTCCATGTTTCGCTCCTGTTGGTAAGGCGGTACGACGCGTACGTTCCCAGGCCCACGATGACCACGGCGATCACGCCGAGGGCCGCCCCGGGCCCGCGGCCCGCGATGCTCTGCATGTAGAGGTAGATGCCGTAGGACATCGGCGCGGTCGTGGCCGAGGACGACAGCACGATGGTGGCGGAGAGCTCGACCGCGGCGGTGATGAAGCTGGTGACGAAGCCCGCGAGGATGCCGCCGGCCATCAGCGGCACCACCACGCGCCGCACGGTGCGCGCCTTGGTGGCGCCCAGGCTTTCGGCCGCTTCCTCGAGCGAGACGTGCAGCTGCTGGAGGGCCGCGGTGCACGATCGCAGCGCGTACGGCAGCCTTCGCACCGCGTACGCAAGCATCAACGCCACCCACGTCGCGGTGAACATCGAATCGAACAACGGCAGCTCCAGGCCCTTGAAGGCGCGCAGGTAGCCGATGCCCAGCACGACGCCGGGTATGGCCAGCGCCGCCGACGCCGTCCAGTCGAGCAACTGGCGTCCGGGGAGCTTCGTGCGCAGGATGATATAGGCGATGGCGGTGCCCAGCACCACGTCGATCAGCGCGGCCAGCCCGCAATACAGCAGGGTATTGCCGATCATGCGCGACGAGTTCTCGGCCACGCTCTGGTAGTGCGCGAGCGTGAACCCCTCGGGCAGCACGCTGAAGCTCCAGACCTTGGAGAAGGACATCAGCAGGATGCCGATGTGCGGCGAAAGCACCAGCAGCAGCGTGATGGCGATCCAGCCATAGGCGATCGCCGCCTGCCACGGCTTGAGGTCGCGCTTGTGCAATGACGTGCCGCCGCGCTGCAGGGTCGAGTAGTCGCGGCCCTTCAGGATGCGTGCCGAGGCCCACAGCGCCGCCACCGAGAAGACCACCATGATCACGCTGATCACGTAGCCGATCGGATCCTCGACGCCCACCGAGGTGATGCGCAGGTAGGCCTGGGGTGCCAGCATGTTGGTCGCACCCAGCACCAGCGGCGTGCCAAGGTCGTCGAAGACCTTCACGAACACCAGCGACGCGCCGGCCACATAACCCGGCATGGCCAGCGGAAAGACGATTTTCCGGAAGAGGCGCCAGCCCGAGGCGCCCAGGTTCTGGGCCGACTCCTCCATCGCGCCGTCGATGTTCTTCATCGCGACCACGAGGTTGAGCAGGATGAACGGAAAATAGTGCAGGCTCTCGACGAAGATCACGCCGTTCAGGCCTTCCATGAACGCGATGGCGATGCCGAAGTGCTCCTTCAGCAGCAGGTTCACCGATCCCGAGCGGCCGAAGAGGAGCTGCATCGCCACCGCGCCCACGAAGGGCGGCATGATCAGCGGCAGCACGCCGAGCGTCTGGATCATCATCGCGCCGCGGAAGCGGAAACGCACCGTGAAATACGCCAGCGGGACGGCGATGAGCGAAGCGAACACCACGGACAGGCCGGCCACGTAGAGGCTGTTCCAGAACGACTCGCGCATCAGCGAGATCTGGAAAAACGACTGGACGTGCGAGAAGGTGAAGCCGCCGTCTCCCGAAGCAAACGCCGTGTAGACGACGCTCGCGACGGGGACTACGAGAAACGCGACGAGGAAGGCCGCGATCGCAAGCGCGATCGCGACGATCATTTAGCGGCGTTCGCCAGTTGCGCGGCCTTTTCGTAGCTGGCTTTGGCCTTGCTGCTCCATTCTTCCTCGATCTGCGTCTTGCGCCTGACCGCCGCGTCGTCGCCTTTCTTCGCCTTGAAGGTCGCGAGCAGCTCCTTGTCCTTCGACTGCGCGTCGCTCACCGGCGGCATCCAGGCGAGTTTCTTCGCTTCATCCAGCTGCGCGCTGGGCTTGCCGCCGAGGCGCTTTTCGGCTTCCTGGATCGCCTTGGTCGCCGCTGTCAGCTCCTTGTGGCGGAAGGTGATCACCTGGTCGAACATCGACGAGACCACGTAATAGCGCGATTCCGACAGGTTGGAATCGAAGTTCACCTTCGCCTGGATCTTGCCGGTGAACGGGTTCGGATATCCCGCCGGCGCCTTGGCGTAGGTCGTGGGCAGCACCGGCAGGCGCGAGATCTTCGGATCGAGCAGCAACTGCTGGCCTTCTTCCGACAGTGTGAACTGCATGAAGCGTTTTCCCGCCTCCGCGCTCTTCGCCCCCGCCACCAGCGCGATGTTCGCCGGCACGATGGCGGTCACGCTCGGATAGACGAACTCCACCGGGAAGCCCGAGTTCTTCGCGGCAAGCCCGAAGAAATCGATCACCAGGCCGATGCCGAACTGGCCGTTCTGCACGCCATCGGGCACGCCGAAGCTGCGCTCGGTCACCGCCGCGCTGTTTCCGGCGATCTGCAGGATCTGGTTCCAGCCCTTGTCCCAGCCTTCCCCTTGCAGGATGGTTTCGAACGTGAGGTGTGTGGTGCCGGAGCGCGACGGCGAAGACGTGGCGAGGTGGCCGTGATACACGGGCTTGACCAGGTCGGACCACTCCTTCGGCGCGGGCAGCTTGTTGGCCTGAAGGTAGCGCGTGTTCCACATCAGGCCGTAGCCCGCCAGCGCCTGGCCGCGATAGAAGCCCTCGGGATCGTTGATGGGATAGCTGCCGATCTTGTCCGGGATGCCGGCCACCCCCGGATCGACCTTGGCGAGCAGCTTCTCGCCGGCAAGCACCTCGAAAGCGTCGGGCGCCGAGGCCCAGAAGATCTCGGGGCGGCTGCCCGCGGCCTGTTCGCGCACGTAGGCGATGCCTTGCGAGGTGCCCTTGTTGAGGATCTCGACCTTGTCGTTGGGGTACTTCTTCTCGTAGGCCTTCTTGTAGGCCTCGGTGAGCTCTTTCGGGAACGACGTCACCACGGTGACGGTATCCGCGCATGCGATGCCTGCTAGCATCGTCATTCCCGCGAAGGCGGGAATCCAGACCAGCTTTTTCATCCTGTCTTTCCTCACGTTTTTTGATTCCATGAATCTTACCAATTCCATCCGCGCGGTCATCTTCGACCTCGACGGCACGCTGCTCGAAAGTGCCTCGGAGATTTCCATTGCGCTCGAGCGGACATTCGGGGACCTGGGCCTGCCGTCGTTGCCGCAGAAGGCCGTCGAGGCCTTGATCGGCAAGGGGGTGCGGGTGCTGGTCGAGAAGGCGGTTGCGCAGGCCGGGGCATCCGGCGTCGATATCGACGCGGCGGTCGAGAAGTTCGAGGCCCACTATGCGCAAACCGTCGGCACTGCCGCCGTGCTTTACCCCGGCGTGAAGGATGGCCTGCATCACCTGAAGGCCGCGGGTTTTCCGCTCGCCGTGGTGACCAACAAGCCGCGCTTCTTCACGCTCCGGCTGCTCGAGCGCGCGGAAGTCTCGGATCTGTTCGACAGCATCGTGGCGGGTGACGACGGCTTTCCCCGCAAGCCCCGCGGCGAGATGCTGGCCGCAGCCTGCGAACACATGGGGACGGACCCGGTTTCGACGCTGATGGTCGGGGATTCCGACAACGACATCCTGGCGGCGAGGGCCGCCGGTTGCCCGGTGTGGTGTGTTCCCTACGGCTACAACGAGGGCAAGGGGCCGGAGGCGCTGGCTTGCGACTTGCTCGTTGCATCGGTTGCGCAGGTAGCTGAAAAACTGGTGTCAGACACCACTTTTCCAGCCGCGAAAAAAAGTGGTGTCTGACACCGGATTCACACCCGTTCGATCACCATCGCGATGCCTTGCCCCACGCCGATACACATGGTGCAAAGCGCGTAGCGGCCACCGGTCCGGTGCAGCTGGTACATCGCGGTGGTGACCAGCCGGGCGCCGGAGGCGCCGAGCGGGTGCCCGAGGGCGATGGCGCCGCCATTGGGGTTCACGTGCGCGCCACCTTCCGGCAAACCCAGCTCGCGCAGCACCGCAATGGCCTGCGCCGCAAACGCCTCGTTGAGCTCCACCACATCCATCTTCGAAACCGGCAGCCCCAGGCGTTCGAGCAGCTTCTTCGATGCCGGCGCCGGTCCCATGCCCATGATGCGCGGCGCAACACCCGCGCAAGCCATGCCGAGGATGCGCGCGCGTGGCGTGAGGCCGTATTTCCCGGCCGCGGCCTCGGAGGCGATCAACACCGCGCAGGAGCCGTCGTTCACGCCCGAGGCATTGCCCGCGGTGACGGTGCCGCCGTCACGGACGATGGGCTTGAGTTTCGCCAGTTGCTCGAGGGAAGTCTCGCGCGGATGTTCGTCCTTCGCGAGCACGATCGGATCGCCTTTTTTCGCCGGGATCGTGACCGCCACGATCTCCTGCGCCAGGGCGCCGCCGGCCTGGGCCGCCAACGCGCGATCCTGCGAGCGCAGCGCAAACGCATCCTGTGCCGCGCGCGTCACCTTGAAATCCGCGGCGACGTTTTCCGCCGTCTCGGGCATCTGGTCGATGCCGTACGACGCCTTCATCTTCGGGTTCACGAAGCGCCAGCCGATGGTGGTGTCGTAGACGGCGTTGGCGCGCGAGAACGCGGTGTCCGCCTTGGGCATCACGAAGGGCGCGCGCGACATGCCCTCCACGCCACCGCCGATGCCGATCTGCGATTCGCCGCAGCGGATGGCGCGTGCGATCTGCCCGATCGCCTCCATGCCGGAGCCGCAGAGCCGGTTCACCGTTGCGGCAGGCACCACGACGGGCAGCCCGGCCAGCAGCAGCGCCATGCGCCCCACGTTGCGGTTGTCCTCGCCCGCCTGGTTGGCGCAGCCATAGATCACGTCGTCCAGCGCGGCCCAGTCCACGCGGGGATTGCGGCGCATCAATTCGGCCAGCGGAATCGCGCCCAGGTCGTCGGTGCGAATGGAAGAAAGCGCGCCGCCGTAGCGCCCGAACGGTGTGCGGATCGCGTCGCAGATGAAGGCGTCGATCATGAAATCGAGTCTGCTACGCGCACCAGGGCTATTCCGCCGCCAGCGTGCCGTGCGCCTTTGCGGTGCGCGCGAGCAGGTCGCGCAGCACTTCCAGTTCGCGCGCCGTGGGTGCATCGGTCACCGGCAGGTGTGGCGCCACCTTGAGCGCCCAGCCGGTCGAGGCGATCGCCTGCCCGGCGGTGATGCCCGGATGCAGCGACACGAGCGTCAACTCGCGCGTCACCGGGTCCGGCGCCAGCACGCCCAGGTCGGTGATCACGGCTGTGGGTCCCTTGCCGCGGGCACCCGATTTCGCGCGCGAATCGCCGCCTTCCAGGTGACCCACCGACGTCATGAAGTCGAGCTTGTCGACGAAGGTGCGCCGGGACTGCTTGATGATGATCCACGTTTCCTTCGCGTTCGAGGCGATCTCGGGTGCCCCGCCCGCGCCCGGCAAACGCACCCGGGGCTTGTCGTAGGTCCCGCCGATCACGGTGGTGTTGATGTTGCCGAAGCGATCGACCTGCGCCGCGCCGAGGAAACCGATGTCGATGCGCCCCCCCTGCAGCCAGTAGCGAAAGATCTCGGGAATCGAAACCACGGTGTCCGCGTGGGCCGCGAGCTCCCCATCGCCGATGGAAAGCGGCAACACCTCGGGTTTGGCGCCGATGGTGCCCGATTCGTAGATCAGGACCACATCGGGCGCGTGGGTGAGTCGCGCCAGGTTCGCGGCCGCCGAGGGCGTGCCGATCCCCACGAAACAGACGGTGCCGTTGGAAAGGCGCCGCGCCGCTTCGATGGTCATGATTTCGGTTGCCGTGTATTCCATGGTGATCGGGCCGGCCTTCACGCCGCGGCGGCGACTTTTGCGAGAAACTCGGCGTGGTTGCGGGTGCCGAGCACGTTTTCCTTCATCCACGCGAGGAACGTCGCGCGATCGCGCGAGATCGGGTCCCATGCCTTGCAGAACGCGTTGTCGCGCCCGTAGTAGCCGTGTGCGTAGCTCGGGTGCGCGCCGCGCGGCACCACACACACCGCGGACAGCGCCCAATGCGGCAGCAGGCAGGCGTTCATCGGCGCCTGCAGGTCATCCACTACCTCTTCCACGGTCACGATCGCGGCCTTCGCGGCCAGCACCGCCTCCTTCTGGATCCCGACGATGCCATGGATAAGCACGTTGCCTTTTCGGTCCGCGCGTTGCGCGTGGATCACCGTGACGTCGGGATTGATGGCCGGCGTGGCGGCGAGTTTTTCCCCGGTGAAGGGGCAGGTGATGGTCCGGATGCTGGTGTTGTGTTTGGGCAGGTCGGAGCCGATGTAGCCGCGCAATACGGAGAAGGGCAGGCCCGATGCGCCGGCCTGGTAGCGCCCCGCCATGTCCGCATGGCTGTGTTCCTGCACCACCAGCGGATGGGGCCAGCCGTTTTCGATGGCGTCGCGGAAGCGGTGGATCGAACCCACGCCCGGGTTGCCGCCCCACGAGAACTGCAGGCCGGTGGCGCACCCCATGCCGATCAGCTGGTCGTAGATGATGTCGGGCGTCATGCGCACCAGCGTGAGGCCGCGCCGCTGCTGGCGGATCACCTCGTGCCCGGCGGCGAACGGGATGAGGTGGGTGAAGCCTTCCATGGCGATGGTCTGGCCGTCCTTCACGAAACGCGCCACGGCATCGGCCAGCGCAACGATCTTTGTGGTCATGGGGGCAATGTTAGTAGAATCGGGCAAGGACACAATACAACCTGGGAGTTGACGATGGGATACAGCCGCTTCTCGCGTACACCGAGGTCGGGCTGAACCCGTAGTGGAGCGGGGCGCACGCCGTTGGTGAGCGGGGCGCCACGCCCGCGCGTTTCCCCGGGCCGGATGGCGGTGCTGCTCGTGGCGGTGTTTGTGCTGCTCGCCGGCAGCGCGATGCTGCGCAGCTCGGTCACCTTTGACGAGATCGTGTTCTCCGCGGTGGGCGCGCGCGGGTTCGTGACCGGCGATTTCACCCTCGTCAACGACCACCCGCGCCTGGCGCAGTACCTCTTCGGCGCGCCGGCCTGGTTCGCCGCGGACAATTTCCCGCCGGAAGCCGGCGCCGCCTGGAACTGGTATTCCCGTTACCACTACGCGCGCGCCCTGCTGTGGGGGTCCGGCAACCATCCGGAGCGCATCATCGTGGCCACGCGCCTGGTGGGCCTCGCCTTCGGGGCGCTCACCGCGCTGGCCACCTTCCTGCTATCGCGCCGCCACCTGGGATCCGCGGGCGCGCTCCTCGACGGCGGGGCGGGTGGCGTTCCTGCTGGGTGAGCGCAACGTCGGCGGCTGGTGGTATTTCTTTCCCGTCGCCTTCGTGTTGAAGACACCCATCGCCCTGCACGTCTTCATGGTGCTTGCGGTGGCGGGTGCGTGGATGGCCGCGCGCGGCGGGCGCTGGCGATCGTGGGCGGGCCACGGCGCGCGCGCACCCGCGGCCGGAGCGCTGTTGTTTGTTTCCGCGGTGATGCTCTCGGGCTTCAACATCGGCGTGCGCCACATGCTGCCCGCGATGCCGCTCGTCTGCATCCTGGTGGCCCAAGGCGTGGCTCCGTTGTGGGCGAGGGCGCGCGGGGCGGCGCGGGCGGCCCTGGGCCTGGTGTTCGCGGCGCTGGTGGCCTCGAGCGCCTCGCAATACCCATGGTTCATCTCCTACCTGAGCGAATACGCCGCCGGCCGCGCGGTGCACGAAACGCTGGTCGACAGCTCCACCGACTGGGGCCAGGGCCTGGTTGCCCTGCGCGGGTTCATGCGCGAGCGCGGCATCGACGAGGTGGCGCTGGGTTATTTCGGCTCCGCGCTGCCGCGCGGCTACGGCATCAGGTACGTGAGCCTGCCCAGCTTCCTGGAGCTGCCGGGTGATGCCGCCCGCGCCCCCGGCCCGCCCTACATCGTGGTTTCGGCCACTCTGCTGGTGGGCAACTACGTGCGCGGCGATCCCTATCGGCTGCTGCGCGCCTCGAAGCCCGTGGCGATCGTCGGCGGCACGCTCTACGTGTTCGATCGCGATGCCCTCGGTAAACTGTAGCGATGCTCTCCATCACGATCCCGGTTTTCAACGAGGAAAAAAACATCGCGCCGCTCTACGCGCAGCTGGTGGCGAGCCTCGAGCCGCTGGGGCGCCCGTTCGAGATCGTGCTGGTGAACGACGGCAGCTCCGACGGCACGGAAAAGGCCCTGGCCGCGCTCTGCGCGGCCGACAGCCGGGTGAAGGCGGTCAACTTCCGCCGCAACTTCGGCCAGACCGCGGCGATGATGGCCGGCATCCACTATGCCTCGGGCGAAATCATCATCCCGATGGACGGCGACCTGCAGAACGATCCCGCGGACATCGCGCGCCTGCTCGCCAAGCTGGAAGAAGGCTACGACGTCGTGTCGGGGTGGCGCCAGGACCGCAAGGACCACAAGCTGCGCCGCAACCTGCCCAGCCGCGTGGCCAACTGGCTGATCTCGGCGATTTCGGGCGTGCACCTGCACGACTACGGCTGCTCGCTCAAGGCCTACCGCAAGGACGTGGTGAAGGGCGTGAAGCTCTACGGCGAGATGCACCGCTTCATCCCGATCTACGCCTCGTGGGAAGGCGGGCGCGTGGCCGAGGTGCCGGTGACGCACCACCCGCGCATCCACGGCGAATCGAAATACGGCGCCGACCGCGTGGTCAAGGTGGTGCTCGACCTCATGGTGGTGCAGTTCCTCGCGCGTTACGCCAATCGGCCGATCTACGTCTTCGGCGGCTTCGGGCTGGCGGCGATCACGGTCTCGATCCTGGCCGGCGTGTGGGCGGTGTACCTCAAGTATTTCGAGAACACCTCGTTCATCCAGACCCCGCTGCCGCTGCTCGTGGTGATGTTGTTCGTGACCGGCGGCATGAGCATCCTGATGGGGCTGCTGGCCGAAATCATCATGCGCACCTACTACGAGTCCCAGGGCAAGGCCGTGTACCTGGTCAAAAGCACCACCAACCTCGGCCCCGGCTCCTCCTGAGATGTGTGGCCTGGCCGGTTTCGTGGGCGCGGGCACCGTCGATGACCTGCGCGCCATGGGTGCGGCCATCGTCCATCGCGGGCCCGACGGCGAGGGCATCGAGGTGGACGCCGCCCGCGGCCTGCACCTGCTGCATCGGCGCCTGGCGGTGGTCGACATCGAGGGTGGCGCCCAGCCGATGTGGAACGCGGAGCGCAGCGTCGGGGTGATCTTCAACGGCGAGATCTACAACCACCTCGAACTGCGGGCGACGCTCATGGCCCTGGGCCATCACTTCCGCAGCGACCATTCCGATACCGAGGTGCTGGTGCACGGTTATTCGCAATGGGGCGAAGACCTTCCGCGGCGGCTCAACGGCATGTTTGCCTTCGCCATCCTCGACGCGGGACGCGGGCGGCTCTTTTTCGCGCGCGACCGCTTCGGCAAGAAGCCGCTCTACTACACCTGCCGCCCCGGCTTCTTCGCCTTCGCATCCGAGCTCACCGCGCTCCTGGCCCATCCCCAGGTCGAGCGGCAGGTGGACCGGCGCTCGCTGCAGAAGCTGTTCGCCTACGGCTTCATTCCCTCGCCGCG
>JBBREI010000093.1:0-14169 GCA_038203035.1 Burkholderiales bacterium | reverse complement strand
AAACTCGTCTCTGACACCAGTTTTCGCAGGCCTACGGCGCGACCGCTACAGGTTGACGAGGCGCAGGGCAAGCGCCTTGCCGACGGCCTGCGTGCGGTTGAGGACGTTCAACTTGCGCAGGGTTTTCTGGACGTGGTTCTTGACCGTCAACGGGCTGATACCGAGGATCATGCCGATCTCGATATTGCTTTTGCCGTGGTAGATCCACTGCACGATCTGCGTCTCGCGCGGGGTCAGCAGGCCGGTCTTGGCGGGTTTGGCCGCATTGGCCCGATCGAGCGGCCAGGTGACCTGGCTGCGTAGCCAGGCGCTGTTCATGTACGGCACCACCAGGTCGGCGAAATACACGTGACGGCCGGTCAGGGTCTGCGGCTTCGCGGCCAGGACGAAGAAACTCGTCATGTTGCCGCTGGAATCGTGGGTGCCGTGGGCCAGCACGGCGCCGGCGCCCACCCGAGCCAGCTCACGGGCCAGCGCGCTGGCGGAAAACGGGCCGCGTTCCGTGTCACACGCAACGGCCTGGCAGCGGTTTTCCTCCCATAGCTTGATGAGGTGTAGGACCAGCGAGACGTCCTGCTGGAAGAGCTCGTTGAGCTTCTGGCTGTCGACCGGCGCCGTGGTGAAACTGTCCACGCGCATTGCCGCCGCGCGGCCTTCCTGCAGCCCGCAGATCAGCACTTCGTGCGGGATCAGGCTTTGCAGCGCGCCCTGGGCCCAGCTGAAGAGTTGTGGCCGCGTGTGCACCCGCAGCGAAACGTCGATATTGAGCAGCAGGGCCTCGCGCTCCGAATCGTTGAGGCGGGCGGGCGATGATTCGTTGGCAGCGTCGGATCCGGTGTTATCCACCGGAGTATCGATAAGCGCAACGCCCTGCGGCGGGCGGGGGGGATCGGTAGTTCGGCTGACAAGTCTCATGGAGACGAATATGCATGGCGATTGTTAAATGCCTATTAAATTTAAGAAAATAATTTACCGATTGGCCCGATAGTCCTAAACGACCATCCCCGCGAACATCCTGTAGTCGCATTGCGACCGTACGGTAGCTGCATCCGGTACACGCCTTGCCGGACACCTGCACACCCGACATCGGAATGCCTGCCAGTGATCGCCGCACAGAACACCCCCTTCAAGCTGTCCCAGCAACCACTGACACTGGCCGTGCTGGTGCGCATGGTGCTGGAACCGATGGTGGCCATCGCCAGCCTTGTTGCCTGCGCCTCCTGGGCCGGCGAGCCCTTCGGCGGCCCCTACATCATCCTTTCGCTGCTGGTGTTTTCGGTCACCTTCCCCGGCCGCGCCCCACGATCCACCAGTCCCGGGGCCATCGCGCGCGACGTGCTGGCCGACTGGATACTGATCGTGGCGATGCTGCTGTTACTGGGATGGGCGACAGGCACTCTCGGTTCCTTCGATGAGAAAGTTCTTACCGCCTGGTTCGTTGCCACGCCACTGGCCACCTTCGCCTCGCAGCTGCTGCTGCCGGTCCTGCTGCCGCGCCTGACACGCGCGGAGGGCCTGAACCGCGTGGCGGTGATTGTGGGCGCGGGCAGCCTGGGCCGCAGGCTTGCGGAACGCATCCGCGCCACGCCGTTCCTGGGCGTGGAGGTCGGCGGCTTCTTCGAGGACCGCAACGAGGACCGCAACGAGGACCGCCAGCAGGAAATCCCCGCCGCCCACGTGCTGGGCACGGTCGAGCAGGTGGCCACCTACGTGAAGAGCCACAAGGTCGACCTCATCTACCTCGCCCTGCCCATAGCCGCCCAGCCGCGCGTGCTCAAGCTGCTGGACGACCTGTGCGACACCACGGCATCGGTCTACTTCGCGCCCGACATCTTCCTCTTCGACCTGATCCAGGCGCGCATGGACACCATCGGTGGCATGCCGGTGGTGGCGGTGTGCGAGACACCCTTCTATGGAGTGAGCAGCCTGGTCAAGCGCGCGAGCGACATCGTGCTGGCCTCGCTGATCCTGGTGCTGATCGCCCCGGTGCTGGCCGCGATCGCCGCGGGCGTGAAGCTTTCCTCGCCCGGGCCGATCCTTTTCCGCCAGCGCCGCTACGGGCTCGACGGGCGCGAGATCGTGGTCTACAAGTTTCGCTCAATGAGTGTGGCCGAAGACGGCGCCGTGGTCACCCAGGCGACAAGAAACGACAGCCGCGTGACGCCTTTCGGCGCCTTCATGCGCCGCACCTCGCTCGACGAGCTGCCGCAGTTCATCAACGTGCTCCAGGGCCGCATGAGCGTCGTGGGCCCCCGCCCCCATGCCGTGGCGCACAACGAGATGTACCGCAAGCTCATCAAGAGCTACATGGTCCGCCACAAGGTCAAACCCGGCATCACCGGCTGGGCCCAGGTCAACGGCCTGCGCGGGGAGACCGAAACCGTCGACAAGATGAAGGCGCGCATCGAATACGACCTCGACTACCTGCGCCACTGGTCGCTGCGCCTGGACCTCCAGATCATCTGGAGGACCATTTTTGTGGTTTTCAAACGTCCCGACTCGGCGTACTAAACATGCCCGCATTCACGAAACCGCATCCCACCTTCGGCCCCCCTCGCTTCATGAAAGCGCATCCCACCTTCGGCCCCTCTCCCCCGGGAGAGGGTTCGGGTGAGGGTCAACAGGGTCAACAATGACCCTCCACCCCATCATCCTCGCCGGCGGCACCGGCACCCGCCTGTGGCCGATGTCGCGCGAAAGCTATCCGAAACAGTTCCTCGCCCTGCTCGACGGCCATTCGCCGTTCCAGGCGACGCTGGCGCGACTCAGCGGCCTTGACGGCGCGCAGCCCGCCACCGTCGTCGCGAGCGCCGAGCATCGGTTCCTCGTAAGCGAGCAGGTGGGCTCGGGCGGCTTCGCGATGCGCTCGCTCTACCTCGAGCCGTGCGGGCGCGGCACCGCGCCCGCGCTGGCGGTGGTGGCGTGCGACCTGGTGCAAGACGATCCCGAGGCGCTGATGCTGGTCCTGCCCGCCGACCACGACGTGCCCGACGTGGGGGAATTCGCCGCGGCCGTTGCCGCCGGCAGCGTGGTCGCGGCCTCCAGCCTCGTGGTCTTCGGCATCGAGCCACGCTGGCCCGAAACCGGTTACGGATACATAGAACGCGGCGCCGCGATCGAAAGCGCCCCCGGCTGCTTCCACGTCCAGAGCTTCGTGGAGAAGCCCGAACTGGAGATCGCCACGCGTCTGATCGAATCCGGGCGCCACTCCTGGAACAGCGGGATGTTCCTCTTCGGCGCGCGCGCGTTCCTGGACGAGCTCGAGCGCTTCGAGCCGCAGCTCGCGCAAGACGCGCGCGCGGCCGCCGCCTCCAGCACGCGGGAGCCGGGAATCCGCCGCCTCGACAAGGCCGCCTTCGAGCGCTGCCGTTCGATCTCCATCGACCACGCCGTGCTCGAGCGCACCCGACAGGCCGCCGTCGTGCCCGCGCGCTTCGCCTGGTCCGACATCGGCTCGTGGGATGCGCTCTGGGATCGCGGCACAAAAGACGCCGCCGGCAACAACGCCCACGGCGACGTGCAACTGCACGACGTCACCAACAGCTACGTGCGCGCCGATCGACGGCTGGTGGTGGGCATCGGCGTCGACGACCTGGTGGTTGTGGATACGCCCGACGCGCTCCTCATCGCCCATCGCGGCGAGACCCAGCGCGTGCGCGAGGCCGTCGAACGGCTGAAGGCCTCCGGGCGCACCGAACACAAGACCCACCGCCTGGTGCACCGCCCGTGGGGCTGCTACGAAGACATCGATTCCGGCGACCGCTTCCGGGTCAAGCGCATCACCGTCGACCCGGGCCAGAAACTGTCCCTGCAGTGGCACCACCACCGCGCCGAACACTGGATCATCGTGAGCGGCACCGCGCGCGTGACGCGTGGGGAGCAGACCGTGCTGCTCACCGAAAACCAGTCGATCTACATCGAGCTCGGCCAGCTCCACCGCCTGGAAAACCCCGGCAAGGTGGCGCTGAAACTGATCGAGGTGCAGACCGGGACCTACCTCGGCGAGGACGACATCGTCCGCGTTGAAGACGTCTACCAGCGCGTGGAGGCTCGCCAATGACCCCGCGGCGCCAGCGCGTGATGATGGGAATATCGGCCGTCGTCGCCATCGTTGTTGTCCTTCATGTCGTTTCACTGATCAACGGAGCCTGACCATGTGTGGAATCGTGGGCGCCATCGCCCGCCGTGACGTCGTCCCCATCCTGATGGAGGGCCTTCGCCAGCTCGAATACCGCGGCTACGATTCGGCCGGCCTGGCGGTGGTCAACGGCCACCTGCAGCGCGTGCGCAGCACCGGGCGCGTCTCCTCGCTGGGCCGGCTGGTGGACGAGCAGAAGGTGAACGGCACCATCGGCATCGCGCACACCCGCTGGGCCACCCACGGCAAGCCGACCGAACTCAATGCCCACCCGCACGTGAGCAGCGGCATCTCCGTGGTCCACAACGGGATCATCGAGAATCACGACGAGATGCGCGGCAAGCTGCGCGCGCGTGGCTACCACTTCACCTCGGAGACCGATTCCGAGGTGATCGCGCACCTGGTGCACTCCCACGCGGTGGAAGGCGTGGACCTGCTGGAGGCCGTTCGCCGCAGCATCGGCGAGCTGCAGGGCGCCTACGCCATCGCGGTGATCGCCGAAGGCGATCCGTCGAAGATGGTGGTGGCCCGCAACGGCGCGCCGCTGCTGCTGGGCATCGGCGAAAACGAAAACTTCGCGGCCTCCGACACCTCCGCGCTGCTGCAGGTCACGCGCAACGTGATCTATCTCGAGGAAGGTGATTGCGCGGAGCTGAGCCTGGACGCGATCCGGATCATCGAGAAGGTGCGCGGGACGGCGGTCACCCGCAAGACCCACACGACGCAGATGACGGCCGAATCCGTCGATCTCGGCTCGTACAACCATTACATGCAGAAGGAGATCTTCGAGCAGCCGAAGGCGATCCGCGACACGCTTGAGCTGGCGGTCAACGCCCGCGCGATCACCCCGGGGCTCTTCGGCGCCACGGCCGGGCGGGTGTTCGCCGATACCGGATCGGTGCTGATCCTGGCCTGCGGCACCAGCTATCACGCGGGACTGGTCGCGCGGCAGTGGATCGAATCCCTCGCCGGCATCCCCTGCACCGTGGAGGTCGCCAGCGAATACCGCTACCGCCAGTCGGTGCCGAACCCCAGGGCGCTGGTCGTTGGCATCTCGCAGTCGGGTGAAACCGCCGACACGCTGGCGGCGATCGAACACGCCCGCTCGCAGGGGCAGCCCAATACCCTGGGCATCTGCAACGTCGCGGAATCCGCCCTGGTGCGTTCCACCGCGCTGCGTTTCCTCACGCGCGCGGGCCCCGAGATCGGCGTGGCCTCGACCAAGGCTTTCACGACGCAGCTTGCTTCGCTGCTGCTGCTGGCGCTTTCGCTGGCGAAGGTCCGCGGCCTGTTGAGCGCCGCAAAGGAGGCCGAGGCCCTGGAGGCGCTGCGCACCCTGCCGGCGGTGATCCACCAGGCGCTGCAGACCGAGGGCCAGGTCACCGACTGGTCGGCGCAATTCGCGATGCGCAAACACGCCCTCTTCCTCGGCCGCGGCATCCACTACCCGATCGCCATGGAAGGCGCGCTCAAGCTCAAGGAGATTTCGTACATCCATGCGGAGGCCTACCCCGCGGGTGAGCTCAAGCACGGGCCGCTGGCGCTGGTGGACACGCGCATGCCGGTGATTGCAATCGCCCCGGGCGGCGCGCTGCTGGAGAAACTCAAGTCGAACCTGCAGGAAGTGCGCGCGCGCGGAGGCGAGCTCTTCGTGATGGCCGACGCGGACGCGGCCCTCGGCAACTCCGCCGGATTCCACGTGATCCAGATGCCGCCGCACCACCCGCTGGTCTCGCCCATCGTGCACGCCATCCCGCTGCAGCTGCTGGCCTACCATGCCGCCATCTGCGTCGGCACCGACGTCGACAAGCCGCGCAACCTCGCGAAATCAGTGACGGTGGAATGAAAGCGGAAACACCTTAATATTGGCGGATGACCAAGAACCGACCGGTATTTAATTCCGCGCTCGAACCGCTGGCCGCGTCGCCGCCAGACGACATCGCGCGCAGCATGGGCCGCATCGTTGCGCGCCACGCGTACATGGAATGGGTGTTGGGGCAGGTGTTGTATGGCCTGCTCGAGATTTCCATCAAGCAGGGGCGCGCGGTGGTGGGCCGGCCACAGCCGCGGCAATACGCCGCGGCCGTCCAGGGCCTTTACGCATTCCACAAGCTGCCCGCGAAGGTCAGCTTCGACAAGCTCGCCGAGGCGATCGAGCGCGCCGATGACGCGCGCGACGCATTGCTCGGTTCGGTGTTGATGCGCGACAGCAGCCGCAAGAGCTCTCCGCTGTATCTCGTGCGCGGCTCGTGGTCGCGCGGCGCCGACCTAGAGGCGACAAGCCAGGATGCGTGGCCCGAAACGCCCCGCGCCGACGCGGCCTACATGGGCCGGCTGCGCGACGAAGTGGAAGGGGCGGTGGCTCGCGCGGAGAAGCTGCGCGACACCACCGACCGGCTGCTGAGGAAGCTGCACGAGCAGCGGCGCAAGGATCCGCGCCTCAACCGCCGCTCGCGCTAGGGACGCGAACCAACCGGCCCGCGCGGGTCAATCGCGCAGCCTCAGTCGCCGCGAAGGCGGCGCGTCGCGACAAAACCCAGGAAGCCCAGGCCCATGATCCAGCCGTAGGAAGGATCGGGCGCGTCGTCGCTTTCGCGAGCTGCGCCGACGAAGGCCTGCTGCGGGGTCGAGGCGGCCGGCGCCGATGCCGTCATCGTGCCCACCGCCTCGGCGCCGTTGTTGGGGACGAAGAGCGCGAAGGCGGTTGCGATGATCGCGGTTGAAAAAACGTTCTTCATGGATTCAGGTTACCGGCGCCACGTTAAAACTCCGGGGTCAGGCGGCTGCCGCCACATAGTCCATCGGGGCGGGTGTGGCGCGAAGCACCGGGCTCAGGCGGGCTTCCACGGGGAGGTCCCGGCGAAAGCAGTACCCTACGCCGCGGACGGTCTCCAGCAGGCCCTTGTGGCCGGTGGGTTCGAGCGCTTGGCGCAACCGGCGGATGTGCACGTCGACGGTGCGCTCTTCGACATAGACGTTGTTGCCCCAGATCTCGTCGAGCAGCTGCGCACGGCTGTATACGCGGCCCGGGTGTGTCATGAAGAAACGCAACATGCGGAATTCAAGCGCTCCGAGTTCGATGTCCTGGCCCGCGCCCACGATGCGGCGCGAAGCAGGATCGAGTCGCAGGCCGGCGATCTCCACCACCATGTCGGCGTGCTGCGGGGAGCAGCGGCGCATGACGGCCTTGATGCGGGCGAGCAGCTCGCGTGGCGAAAACGGCTTGATGAGGTAGTCGTCGACCCCGGCTTCGAGGCCGGTGATCTTGTCCGACTCGCAGTCGCGGCCCGTCAGCATGATGATGGGGACCGTGGCGGTGCGGGCTTCCGAGCGCAGGCGGCGCGCAAACGAAAGGCCCGGGGTGTCGGGCAACATCCAGTCCAGCAGGACCATCTGGGGCAGCGTGGTGTTCACCAGCGCTTCGGCCTGGCGAATGGTGGCGGCCCTCAACACGCGATACCCGGCGTTCTGCAGATTGAGAGCCAGGATTTCCTGAAGCTCGGGATCGTCTTCCACTACTAGAATCGTGTTGTCCATTTGCGAAGGTCCGTTTGGAGTGCGTAGGGACCATCGTAAATAGCACCCGGACGTCACGAAGTCAGGCATCTGTTGATTCGCCTGTCGGAACGCACCGAGGGGTTGTAGGCGTCGTCTTATAGCCAGGGAAAGACGAGCCCTCCGCCATTTCGGGCTGGAGAGCTCGTTTGATCGCGGTCCTACAGGAAAATTCGCGCTCTACGCAAATTTCCCGGTCAAGGCACCCGACGAGCGTGTCGGATTCATCGACCTGTCACACAACTACACGGGCAGCTACAACCCCTGCAGCTTGTCGTACACGTCCCGGGGCCAGGTGGCGTCGGGGCCGTTGTGCAGCTTCATGGTGGCGTCGCGGAAGGGCTTGCGGTCCACCCGGACCACGGTCTTGCCGCGCTTTTCGAATTCGGCCGCCATCGTCTTCTCACTGTCGACGATCTGCGCCGTGGCCTTCGCCGCCGCCTCCTTCAGCACCGCCTCGAAGGCCTTCTTGTCGGCATCCGACAGCTTTCCCCAGGTGCCCCCGGCCACGATCGTGATGAGCGCATCGGTGATGTGGCCCGTGAGCACGATGAACTTCTGCACCTCGTAGAACTTCTTGGCGTCGATCGTCGGCAGCGGGTTTTCCTGCGCGTCCACGGTACCGTTCTGCAGCGCCAGGTACACCTCCGCGAAGGCGATGGGGGTGGGATTTGCGCCGACCGCGCGGGGGAACATGGTGTAGAGCGGCGCATCGGGCACGCGGATCTTCAGCCCCTTCATGTCCGCGGGCTTGTTGATCGCCTTGTTGGAGGTGACGTGGCGTTCGCCGTAGTAGGTGATCGCCACCACCTTGTTGCCGCCCGCTTTCTGGTAGCCGTCCGCCAGGGTCTGGAAGAATGGGCTCGTCGAGTAGCGCTTCCAGTGGTCGAAGTCCCTGAACATGTAGGGCGCGCCACCGATGGCGAGCGGCCCGTGGGTGCGCCCTGCGAAGAGTTGCCCCGTATAGATGATGTCCACCGTGCCCAGGGTGAGGCCCTGGTTGATGTCGGTCTCCTTGCCGAGGGTCGAGGCCGGAAACACCTCGATCTCGTAACGGCCACCGGTCCTCTTCTTGATTTCCCCCGCCGCCCACACCGCGGCGGTGTGGTACGGCTCGCTTGTTTCATAC
Organism: Burkholderiales bacterium; assembly: GCA_038203035.1. Lineage (GTDB taxonomy): Bacteria > Pseudomonadota > Gammaproteobacteria > Burkholderiales > Usitatibacteraceae > Usitatibacter. The sequence goes on along the minus strand of JBBREI010000093.1, from coordinate 5,347 downwards.
ACGTGGGCCCACTTGAGCTTGGTCTGCGCGGATACCCCGGTGGACAGGGCCAGGGCGAGTGCTGCGAGGGCTAGCTTTGTGCCTTTCATGGTCTCCTCCTGTTGTAGTTTGTTGCTTTGTCGCTCACGAAACCGTTGAACCTTTGGATCAACCAATTAAACCTTTGGAACACGGATTAAACCTTTGGAATACGCATAACTCTCGAGTCTCACATCACCGCGCCGAGCTGCCAGGGAACGAACTCATCAGCGCCGAAGCCATGCGCCTCGGACTTGCTCGGCTGTCCGGAAGCGGTGGCCAGCACCCGCTCGAAGATCTTCTGGCCAGCCTCCTGCACCGACATCGAGCCGTCGAGGATGGCGCCGCAGTTCACGTCCATGTCGTCCTCCATCCGCTCGAACATCGGCGTGTTGGTGGCGAGCTTGAGCGAGGGCGCGGGCTTGCAACCGTAGACCGACCCGCGGCCGGTGGTGAAGCAGATCATGTTGGCGCCACCCGCCACCTGCCCCGTGGCCGACACGGGGTCGTAGCCGGGCGTGTCCATGAAAACGAAACCCCTCGCGGTCACGGGCTGTGCGTATTCGTACACGCCCATGAGGCCGGTGGTGCCGCCCTTGGCCACGGCGCCGAGGGACTTTTCCAGGATCGTCGTGAGCCCGCCCGCCTTGTTGCCGGGCGACGGGTTGTTGTTCATCTCGCCGTGGTTGCGCGCGGTGTATTCCTCCCACCAGTGGATGCGTTCGACAATTTTCTCGCCCACCGCGCGATTCACGGCGCGGCGCGTCAGCAGGTGTTCGGCGCCGTAGATTTCCGGCGTCTCGGAAAGGATCGCGGTGCCGCCGTGTTTCACCAGCAGGTCCACCGCCGCGCCGAGCGCCGGATTGGCGGTGATGCCCGAATAGCCGTCGGAGCCGCCACACTGCAAGCCGATGGTGATGTGGCTCGCGGACACGGTCTCTCGCCGCGCCTGGTTGGCTTGCGGCAGCATCTCCTTGACCATCGCGATGCCCTCGGCCACGGCTTTCGCGGTGCCGCCCTTGTCCTGGATCGTCATGGTGCGCAGCATCGGGCCCTGCGCGAGACCCTGCGTGAACACCAGCGCGTCCATCTGGTTGGCCTCGCAGCCCAGGCCGATGATCAGCACGCCCGCGAAGTTGGCGTGGCGCGCGTACCCGGCCAGGGTGCGGCGCAGGATGTCGATGCCCTCCCCGGTCGAGCCCATGCCGCAGCCGGTGGTGTGGGTGAGCGCCACGACGCCGTCCACATTGCCAAACGCCTCGAGCGCCACGCCCCGGAAGTGTTCGGCCACGTATTTCGAGACCGTGGCCGAGCAGTTCACGGTCGAGAGGATGCCGATGTAATTGCGCGTGGCCACGCGGCCGTCGGCGCGCACGATGCCCTGGAAGGTTGCGGGAGCGGCGGCCATTTCGGTAGCCTGGTAGGCCTCGCCGAACGCGTAGTCGCGCGCGAAATCGCGCACCTCCAGGTTATGGACATGCACGTGGAAGCCCGGCGCGATCGGCTGGGTGGCGAAGCCGATGACCTGGCTGTAGCGGCGTACCGCCTCGCCCGTGGCGATGGGCCGCGTGGCCACCTTGTGGCCGGCGGGGATGCGCTCCTTCACCACCACGCCTTCCTTCAGCAGGTTGGTGCCCGGCTCCAGCTCGCGGCAGGCGATCACCACGTCGTCGGCCGGGTTCAGGCGCAGGTACAGGGGTGTCTCTCGCAGCATGGCGACTCCTATCGGAACTGGGCCGGAAGCCACAGGCTGATCGAGGGAATATACGTGACTATCCCCAGGCTGATCAGCAGCGGTACCAGCCACGGCAGGATCGCCATGGTGGTGCGTTCGACCGAAAGTTTTGCGACCCTCGCCAGGACAAAAAGCACCAGCCCCATCGGGGGATGCAGAAGCCCGATCATCAGGTTCAGCACCATCACCAGCCCGAAGTGCACCGGATCGATGCCGAGCTGGCGCACGATCGGCAGCAGGATCGGCACCAGGATGGTGATCGCCGCCGTGGGCTCGAGGAAGCAGCCGACGAAAAGCATCAGCAGGTTGGCGAGCAGCAGGAAACCGGCCGGCGTGGAGGTGACGGAAAGCACCCACGCCGCGATCATCTCGGTGGCGCGCGTGGCGGTGAGCATCCAGCCGAAGATCGAGGCCGCGGCCACGATCATCAGCACCGCCGCGGTGGTCTCGATGGTGTCCATCGAGACCTTGATGAGTTTCTTCCAGTGCAGGGTGCGATAACGCACCAGGCCCAGCACCAGCGCCCACATGCACGCGGCGATGGCGCCTTCCGTGGCGGTGAAGACCCCCGTGGTCATGCCGCCGATCAGCAGCACCGGCGTCATGATCGGCAACACGGCATTGAAGTTGAATTTCCAGTCGGCCGCGAAGAGCACCACCAGGCCCAGCAGCACGGTCCACTGGGGATCGAGGTTCAGGCCGCCCTCGCTCACCAGGTACCAGATCGCCGTGGGCCAGCCGATCACCAGCACGAGCTCGCCGATGGCCTTCAGCACGCGAACCCAGTTGAACGGCACGTCGGCGCCCCACTTGTTGCGGTGGGCGAAGAAGGCGACCGTCACCATCATCAGCCCCGCCATCACCACGCCGGGGATGATGCCGGCCAGGAAAAGCGAGCCCACGGAGACGTTGGCGAACAACGCGTAGATCACGAACGGCAGCGAGGGCGGGATGATGGGGCCGAGCGTGGCCGATGCAGCCGTCACGCCGACCGCGAACTCCTTCGAGTAGCCGTGTTCGGTCATCGCCTTGATCTCGATGGTCCCCAGGCCCGCTGCATCGGCAATGGCCGTCCCGGACATGCCCGCGAACACCACCGAGCCCACCACGTTCACGTGCCCCAGGCCCCCGCGCATCCAGCCCACCAGCGCCAGCGCCCAGTTGTAGATGCGGTTGGTGATTCCGGCCGAGTTCATCAGGTTGCCGGCGAAGATGAAAAACGGCACCGCCAGCAGCGGGAACGAATCCAGCCCGTTGACCATGCGGTGGATCACCACGTAATCGGGGCTGTTGCCGGAGACCATCACGTAGATGAGGGATGCGCCGGCCATCGCGAAGGCAACCGGCATGCCGGAGCCCATGAGGGCGAGGAAAAGCAGCTTGAACGATCCGGCGCCCATCACTTGCCTCCCGCGATTTCGTCGGCCATGTCCGGGCGTTCCAGCACCGAATAGCCGCGCCTCCAGTTGCCGATCCCCACGCCGGCGGCGCGCCAGGCCATCAGCACGAAGCCCGCGGCGACGAAGCCATACAACACCCCGATCGGCCAGTCGATGATCGCCATGCGCGAGCCGCCGATCTTGCGCATCAGCATGATGGTGAGGTACACGCAGTAGCCCAGGAACACCACGCGCACCACGTCGACTCCCGTGGAAAGCGGCCGCGTCACCACGCGCGGCAGGTAGCGATAGAGGAAATCGACGTGGATATGGTTGTTCTTGCGCACATTGACCGCTGCGCCGATGAAGGCGGTGGCGATGAGCAGGTAACGCGCGATCTCCTCGGTCCAGCTCGCCGAATCGTTGAGCGCGTAGCGGGTGAAGAACTGGTAGAAGATCACCACCGCCAGGACCCAGAAGATGGCGAAGGAGATCCAGTCCTCCACGCGGTAGACCGAGATGTCGACTTCCTCCTCCACCACGGCGAATTCACCGGCCGCGTTGAGGACGTGGTCCTTGTCCTGCATTTCTCCTCCTCCAATCCGGTGCCGGAAAAGTCGTGTCTGACACCCGTTTCTATTTCTTGCTTTTGTCCCAGCTCCTGCTGAACCGCTTCGCGGCATGGTTCATGTGCCCCCGCATCGCGCGGCGGGCCGCGGCGGGGTCGTGTTTTGCGATGGCCGCCACGATCTCGCGATGCTCGCTGATCGCCACCGTCCACAGGGCCGGCGTGTCGAAGTGGTGCTCGAGGCGCAGGAAAAGCGGGCCGGTACGCTGGTCCCAGAGGGTCTTCACCACAAGGGCCAGCGCGGAGTTGCCGCTGCCTTCCGCGATGCGCAGGTGGAAGAGCCGGTCCGCGGTGAGCGGCATCACGCCGTTGTCCTTGTCGGCCTCCATGGCATCGAGCGCCTCTTCCATCGCGCGCACCTGCGCCCGCGTGGCGTGCCTGGCGGCGAGGGCCGCACATTCCGCCTCGATCAGCCAGCGCGCGCGGATCAGCTCGAAGGGACCGGAGTCGATCGACAGATCCTCCCCGCCGGCCGTGGCTTTCGGGTGCTTGCCCACCACGTAGACGCCGGAGCCGACGCGCACCTCGACGTAGCCCTGCACCTCGAGCGCAATCAGCGCCTCGCGCACCGAGGGGCGCGAGACACCCAGTTGCTTCGCGAGGTCGCGCTCCGGAGGCAAGCGCTGCCCAAGCCCGTATTCGCCGCGTTCTATCAGCGCCGCGAGCTGGTCGGCGATCTGACGGTACAGCCGGCGGTTCTCGACTGCGATGAGAGGCATCTGGTAAAGTGGTCAGGCCAATTCCGAGGCACTCTAACACGGAGAACAACCATGGCAAATCGCCTCGCGGGCAAGCGCGCCCTCATCACCGCGGCGGGCGCCGGGATGGGCCGGGCCGCCGCCCTCGCCTTCGCGCGTGAAGGCGCCACGGTGATCGCCACCGACGTCAACGCCGATTCGTTGCAGTCGCTCGCCAACACCGAATCGATCCAGACCGCGCTCCTCGACGTGACAAGCGAAAAGGCGGTGGGCGATTTCGTCGCCACCACCGGCGCCGTCGACATCCTCTTCAACTGCGCGGGCTGGGTGCACCAGGGCAGCCTCACGGACTGCACGCTCGCCGACTGGGACAAGAGCTTCAACGTCAACGTGCGCAGCATGTTCCTGCTGACCAGGGCGATGCTGCCGAAGATGATCGCCAACGGCGGCGGGGTGGTGCTGAACATGGCCTCGGTGCTGGGGTCGCACAAGGCCGCGCCCAACCGCCTGGCCTATGCCGCATCCAAGGCCGCCGTCGACGGCTTTACCCGCGCGCTGGCCGTCGACCACGTGAAGCAGAATATCCGCGTGAACTGCGTCTGCCCCGGCACCGTCGACACCCCCTCGCTCGGCGATCGCATCAACGCCTTCGCCGACCCGGTGCAGGCGCGCAAGGATTTCATCGCCCGCCAGCCGATGGGACGGCTGGCCAATGCCGCGGAAATCGCCGAAACGTTTGTCTACCTCGTTTCGGACGAATCGTCGTTCATGACCGGACAGGCCATATTCGTCGACGGCGGGATGAGCCTGTAACATCCGGAAACCAGGGACGCACCCTACTTTTTCCGCGCGCGGAAAAAGTAGGGTGCGTCCCTGGTTTCCGGATGTT
>JBBREI010000092.1:0-14199 GCA_038203035.1 Burkholderiales bacterium | reverse complement strand
TCGACCTCGTGCAGGGCGCGGTCCCGCACCCCGGTCGGCTCGAAGGGATTCGGCGACCAGAAGTTGCGGAACCACGACGCGAAGATCGTGGCCTGCGGCGAATCCGGGGTGAGCTGCGCACCTTCGGGGGCTATCAGCGTGAACTGGTCCCACGCCTCGACCAGCGCCGGGGGACCGTAAGCGTCCATGGTGAAGTTTTCCAGCCGCGCGTTGTTCTCGTCGAGCAGGCGCCGCATGCGACGCCACGCGAGCTCACCGGCGGGCTCGACCGCAGCCGCCCCGCCGCAGCAGTGCTTGTACTTGCGCCCGCTCCCGCAGGGGCAGGGATCGTTGCGGCCGGGTTTCGCGCTCGCCAGGGTTGAGCCGGACATGGAATCCAGTTTAATACGTCATACGGTGGCGCGGTTGGCGCAAATCCAGCGCAATCAACGCGATGCAAACTTGAGATCACAATTTGTGATCTCAAGATCCAGCATTCAGCCGGCGAGGCTGCAATGGCAGCTCCCTAAAATCCCACTTTGCATTCGCCTGATCCACGGGATCAGCGTTGTGATCCAGTGGATCAATTGTGTGATCCGCTGGATCAGGCGAACGCAAATCGCACTTTTGGGCACCTACCCACGCGGTCTTCGCGCCCGTCAAGCTGCGGGCAAACCGGCATTCCTTGACATTTCGCCAATCCTTACTTCATAGTAAGGCATGACTACCGCCACCGTCACCAGCAAGGGCCAGATCACCATCCCCATAGAGGTCAGGGAAGCACTTGGCCTCGCCGCGGGAGATCGCGTGGAATTCGTCGCCGAGGAAAAAGGCGTCTACAAGGTGGTGGCCGCTACCAAGGATGTGCGTCATCTCAAGGGGCTCATCAACAAGCCCGTCAAGCCCGTCACCGTGGAAGCCATGAAGCGCGCCATCGCCCGCGGCGCTTCCGGAAAGTGATCGCGCTCGACACCAACGTCGTCGTTCGCTACATCGCCCAGGATGCCCCTCGTCAATCGGCGGCGGCAACCAGGCTGATGGAAAAGGTGCTCGGCGCGGAATCCTCCGGCTTCGTTGCGCTGGTGACCGTCTGCGAAATCGCCTGGGTGTTGAAGGAGTGCTACGCCGCAGACCATGCGCGCATCCGCGCTGTCGTGGAGGGCCTGCTTGGTACCAAGCAGATCAAGGTGGAGTCGGCGGAACTCGTCTGGAAGGCTCTGCGGGCCTGGGATGGCTCCACCGCGGATTTCAGCGATGCGGTGATTGGGCAAGTCGCAATCGCCCACGGCGCAAGGAAAATCGTCACGTTCGACAAGGCCGCGGCCAAACTGCCCTCGTTCGAACTGCTCGCCTGACCCAAGTCGAAGCGCCGCTCAAGGTGAAGTAGGCGGCTTCTTCCATCGAAAAAGATTCCGCGTCCCCTTGATCGTCGCAACCGCGGTCGACTGCGCGCTACCGGCAACCGCACCCGCAGCCACCTGCGTGATGCCCGCAACCAGCAGCACCGCCGCATACAGGATGAAAAATGCGGCGACGAGGCCCAGGATTCGCAAAACGGTTTTGCTCATCAGGACAGTCTACTTGCCGTGCTCGCGTACTGAATGACGGCAACGTGTATCTTTCAGACCATGGATTCCGCCTGGGCTGTCGGCAGCCTCGCACTCGCCATCTTCATCGCCATCGTCACCTTCCTGAGCATGGTGATCTGGTCGATACGCCGCCACCGCGACCCGAACCTCAAGATCGAATGTGATGTCGGCATCGCCGAGCTCATGCCCTCGCTCGCCGGGCTTTCGCTCGGCAGCGCCATCGACGGCAACTCGGTGGACATCCTGGAGAACGGCAAGCTCTGGGACGTGCTGGAGGAACGCATCGGCAAGGCCCGCAAGAGCGTTCACTACGAGACCTTCCTCTGGAAAGAAGGCAAGCTCGGCAAGCGCATGGCCAAGGCGCTGGCCGAAAAGGCGCGGGAGGGACTCAAGATCCGCGTCCTGCTCGACGCCAACGGCTCGGCGGGGATGGGCAAGGGCGAGCGCGAGATGATCGAGAAAGCCGGCGGGAAGGTGGTTTTCTTCCACAAGAAGAAGCTGCGCAACCTCGGCGTCCTCAACGACCGCACCCACCGCAAGATCCTCATCATCGACGGGCGCGAGGCGTTCGTGGGCGGGCACTGCGTGGTCGACGAGTGGCTGGGCGATGCCGAGGACCACAAGTGTTATGCCGATGTGAGCGTGCGCGTGCGCGGCCCGATCGTCCACAGCCTGCAGGGCTGCTTCAGCGAGAACTGGGCGGGCTCGACCGGCGAGCTCTTCGCAGGCCCCGACGTCTTCCCACCGCTGAAGCCCGCGGGCGAGCTCCAGATGCACCTCGCCTATGCAAAGCCGGAAGGCTCCGCGCCCGCCGTAAAGATCCTCCACCACGCGCTGATCTGCCTCGCCCGCGAGCGCATCTGGATTCAGAACCCCTATTTCATCCCCGAGCCCAATGCGATCGACGCGTTTGCGGACGCGGTGAAGCGCGGCGTGGACGTGCGTGTGCTGATGCCTTCCACAAGCGGCTCGGACAACCCGATGGTGCAGCACGCGGGCCACCGCAATTTCGAGCGGATGATGCGCTCGGGCGTGCGGCTCTTCGAGTATCCGCACACGCTCCTGCACCAGAAGGTGCTGACCATCGACGGCATCTACAGCCTCGTGGGCTCGTGCAACTTCGACGATCGCTCGTTCGAAACCAACGACGAGGTGACGCTCGGGATTTTCGATCCGCAGACGGCGTTGAAACTGGACGCGATCTTCGAGAAGTACCTGAAGCGCGCCGAGGAGATCGACGTGGAGAAGTGGGCGAAGCGCGGCTTCTTCCACAAGCTCAAGGATTACGCGGCCTACTCGATCAACGAGCTGCTCTGATATGGCTCGACCCTCGACAAGCCCGACAAATCATGACGGGCGCACACATCACGCCCCCGGCTTGCGCATCAGCCGCCAGGCCATGAACCCCATCACACCCACGCCCAGCACCAGGATCGCCCACAGCAACACGCGCTTGGGCTGCGTGCCGCCCAGCATCCTCTGCCAAGCGGTCGGCGGGGGCCCCGGGGTCACGGGCCCCACCGCCGCTTCGGGCAACGAGAGCTCCGCAAACCGGACGTAATCCGGATAGATGGTGGCGACGGGCAGCGCCGCCGGAATCGCGTTGGGTTTGCCGAACGCCACGGAAAACGGGCCTTCCCCACGCGCGACGAAGACCACCTGCGCGCCGCGATACGTAACCTCCAGCGCCGGGGGCGACGCACCGGCCCCACCCGCGGGCACCTTCACCATCCAGTAACGCGCGGGCATGCGGCCGATCTCCAGCGGCGGGGACTGCTTTTCGACGCCGTCGATGCGCATCCGGTAAAACGGCGCCCAGGCCACCGCCCGCCACGGGTCCTTGTCGCCCCGGCGCGCCGATATCGCCGCGGAGATGACATCGTTCGATTCCACCGGCAACAGGCGCATCGCCTCCACCGGCAGCGCACCGCCCAGGTCGTAGGTAAGCTCGCCCGCCTGCGCGCCCGCCACAGCCTGCACAACACGCACCTTGCGCCCGGCGGGTTGCGCCCGCGGTTCGCGTTCGGCGCGCACGCCGCTCACCACAAAGCTGGGCACGTCCCAGGTGATGCGCAGGTACTTGGCCGTGCGCGGCGTGAACTCCACACGCGGCTGCAACAGGGTCCGTCCCCCATTGTCGAGCCGCACCAGGGGCCCCGCGCCCAGCAGGGACCAAGCCTTCAGGTCGTCGCTCGATTCGATGCGCACACGCACCACCTGCGCGCCGGGCGCCGCGTCCCAGTCGAAGGCCAGCGCGCGCAATGGCTCCTTCACCTGGCTCGCATCCAGGATGTACGCGGCGGCACGCGGCGCGGAAGCCCCGGCCCCCTTGCCGCGCACGGAGACCAGCGTGCCATCTTCCGTGCGCACGGTGACCTCCGTTCGCCCGCCCGCCACGGGTGCGGCCACGGTCGAGACGGGGAACACCGGCAGCGCCAGCGCCGGCAGGATCTCCCGCGCGAGGTCGGGGTTTCCGGCAAAGGCGATCGGCACCTCCTCGCCGCGCGCGTTGAGCACCCGCACGTCGGCCAGGTCGCGGCGCGCGTCACGGTACGCCTCGAACGGCAGCTCGAATCGGTGCAGCCCCTCCTTGCCCGATAACGTCAGTTGCGCCGACGCTGCAAACGGCTTCTCCACCTGCTGGGCCAGCGCCGGCAGCGCGGCCAGCAGGACCATCAACGGAAACTTCATGGTTTCTCCTCGGCCCGGCGCGGCGGCACGGGCGATACATATCCGATCACCAGCATCAGCAAACCGATGGCGATGAAACTCACGATGCGCGCGATGCCACCGACGTGTGAGAGGTCGATCAGGAAAAGCTTCACCACCACCACACCCATCAACGCGGCGCCCACCGCCCACAACACGCGCCGTCCCATCCGCGTGGCCACCACCATCAGTGCCAGGGCCAGCACCGACCAGAACACGGACAGCGATGCCTGGGCCAGCGTGGAGCTTGTGATGCCGTTTGCGTTGTACGGCACATCCGCCCAATGGTGCAGGGTGCGCAGCAACACGCCGTTGAGCCACAGGAAGGCCAGCGCCCCCGCCAACCCCGCGGCGATACGCCCCGATGGCGCCTCGAGCCCGGTGCGGCGCAACGCCAGCCAGGCGTGGGCCACCGCAAAGCCCGCCATCACCTGCATCAGGTCGAGTGCGTTGACGAGCGGAAGGTACGGCAGCGGATCGCTGCGCCCGTCGTGGGAGATGTTGGCGTACACCGTCCACAGCACGAGGCACACCACAAGCACCCCATTGGCCGTCGTGCGATGGGCGATCGGCGCGGCGCTTACCGGCCAGCGATCATCCATGGCGGCCATCGAGATCACCAGCATCACCCACGCCGGCACAAAGGCCGCCGCGGCTACCGACCACGCAGTGTGGTGCGCCGTGTATTCCGTGGCCAGCCAGTGCAACTCCACCGCGCCCAATCCCGCCACCAGCAACACACCCAGGACATGCAAGGTGTCGCGCGTGCGCGGCGCGCCTTCCAGATCGAAGGCCCGCAGGATGCCGAAGTGCACCGCAATGGCTACCGGCCATGCGATCCAGCCGAAATTCGCAAACGGATGGGACTGGCTGACCACGCTGGCCAGCGCAAGGACCACCAGCAGCGGTGTGAAGATCCGGGTCGACCACGCGGCCTCGATCCAGCCGCGGCGCAGGCCCGCGAAGGCAAGGGCTATCGCGGTGGCCGACAGCAGCCCCACTTCCGCCTCCAGGCGCGATGCGGGATCCACCTGCAGCGCGATCTCGCATGAACCGGCAAAAAACCACCACACCATGCCCCACGCAAACGCCCACGTGGCGATGACCGATTCGGCCTTCGTCACGCCGTCGCCGGCACGCCGCAGCAGCCGGTAGATCCACAACCCGGCGATCGCCAGCAGCAACGCGCCCACAAACGCCGGATCCAGCAGCGGCGGCGCGGGATCGTAGCCGCGGACGAATCCGTTGAGGAACGCGCCGCCGGCCAGCAACTGCAGCAGCAGTCCGAAGGCGCGCGCCAGCGTGCGGCGCTGTCGCACACCCACCCACACAATCGCCGCGCCTTCAATCGCCCACGAGGCCGATGTCCAGCGCGCGTCGAGCGCAAGCGGGATCGCCGCGGTGGCGAAGACCACGCCAAGGGCGAGGAACGTTTCCGCCAGCAGGGCGTAGTTTTCTTTCACCGCGCGGCGCAGCGTGGCGGCCAGCACGAGGTAGAAGGCCGAGAGCGCGAGGCTGGAATAGGCCAGGCCAAATTCCTCCATCGCGGTGCCCCGCACCAGCGCCGCCTGCAGGCCGAAGGCCACCAGCGGCACGCCGAACACCAGCGTGCCGTCGACGTAGTGGCCAAGCTGCGGCGGCTGCCTGCGCGCAAACAGGATCGCAATCGCCACGTAGAGCAGGAAAAACGCGATGAGGAACGGCTCCACGGAATCGAAATATTCCGGGCGGTAGTACTTGCTGCCCCACGCCAGCCCGATCACGAAGGTGAAGAGGAAACCCAGCAGGTTCAGCGGCCGCCACGCCTTGTAGAGCGCGATGCCCGCGATGCCCATGTTGAGCAACAGGTAGTAGCTGAAAAGTGCCGCATGGTTGCCGCCACCCGTGGAGGCGAGGATCGGCGCCAGGAACCCGCCGCCCGCACCGAAGGCCGCCAGCACCATCGCATCCTGCCGCACGGCCAGCACCGCGGAGAACACCGCTATCACCGCGAGCAGTACAAACGCGGCTGTAGGGGGCAGCAGGTTCCAGAGCCGGAAAGCCGCGAAGGTCGTGAGGTACAACACCGCGACACCCGCGCCCTGCAAGCCCAGCGCGTAGCCGCGGCGCGAATCGCGCAATCGCCAACCCACCACGAGGAGCGCGATACCGCCCAGCGCCACCGCCGCCACACGCAGCTCCACGGGCAACATCGAATGGTCGGCGGCGTATTTGAGCAGGAACGAGAAGCCGATGAAGAGGATCAGCAGGCCCACTCGCGCGATGGTGTTGCCGCCGGTAAGCCAGGCGATGATCGGGTTGGGCGCCGATGGTTCGATGGCTTGCGGCGCCGCGGCTTCGGGCTGCGGTTCCGGCACCTCCTCCGGAGGCAGTTCCCTGGCAGCAGCTTCGGCCACGGATTCGAGGACGGGCTCGGGCATCACCTCGGCAGCGGCCTGCGCCACGGGCTGCGGGGATGGCGCCGGCTCGGGATCCAGCCGCGCAAGCCGCGACTGCAGGCTCTTCACCGTCTGTTCCAGCCGCAGCACGCGGGTTTCGATTGCCTCCTCGAGCACGGCGGGGCGTGCCGGCGCCGCGGGGCCGGACACCGGGGCAGCGCCCTTGCTGCGGCTCGACTTCAGGATCAGCCCGCCCAGCCAGCCGATGAACCCCAGGACGATCGCGCCGTTGAAGCCCCAGAGCACCGCGCCCACCGCGATCCCGCCTATCAGTCCGATCCAGATCATCGAAGCCCCCTTATCGCCAGTCGCCACGCAGGGCGAGGACCGCATCGTGCAACGCGTCCGGCATCGCGGCCTCGGGCGCAAACGGCGGCGCCGCTTCCAGCCCGATGCGCGACAGGACGCCGCGTCGGAACGGCTTCGTCATCGCCGCGCCGCCGCGCCGGCTGAAGAAGCTGCCCCACAGTCCCTTGAGCGCCAGCGGCACCACCGGCACCGGCGTGCGCTCCACGATGCGCCGGATGCCGCCGCGAAACACATTCATCTCGCCGGTCTCGGTGATGCGGCCCTCGGGAAATATCCCCACCAGGTCTCCCTGCGCCAGCGCCTCGGCCACGCGATCGTAGGCCGCATTCAGCAGCGCCTCGTCCTCCTTTGCAGGCGCAATCGGGATCGCCTTGCCGGTGCGAAAGACGAAGCCGATCACAGGTGTCTTGAAGATGCGATGGTCCATCACGAAGCGGATCGGGCGGGGGCTGGCCGCCAGGATCACCAGGGCATCCACGAAACTCACGTGGTTGCATACCAGCACCGCGGCGCCCTCCTGCGGGATGTTTTCCAGGCCGCGCTTGTCGAGCCGGTAAACCGTGTGGATCAGCAGCCAGCAGATGAAACGCATCAGGAACTCGGGCACCAGCGTGTAGATGTAGACGGCCACCGCCGCGTTCATCACGCCCACGACCAGGAACAACTGCGGCAGCGTGAGGCCCGCGTCGAGCAGCGCCTTCGACATCAGCGCCGCCACAATCATGAAAAGTGCGTTGAGGATGTTGTTGGCCGCGATGATGCGTGCCCGATAGGCCGGCTGCGAGCGCGATTGGATCTGCGCGTACAGCGGCACCGAGTAGAGGCCGCCCGCGAAGGCCAGCGCAAAGAGGTCGAACATCACGCGCCAGTGGTGCCAGTCCGAAAGGAAGGCCTGCACGCCGCCCTGCCCCGAAGCAGCGCCCAGCCCACGGCTCGCCAACCACAGATCCACCGCAAACAACGTCATGCCGATGGAACCGAAGGGCACGAGGCCGATCTCCACCTTGCGCCCGGACAACCGCTCGCAGGCCAGCGCGCCCAGTCCGATGCCGATGGAAAACACGGCCAGCAGCAGTGTCACCACATTCTCGTCGCCACGCAGGACGTCTTTCGCAAACGGCGTAATGGCGGTGAGGAAGATGGAGCCGAAGAACCACAGCCACGAGATGCCGAGCAGCGAATGGAAGACGGTGCGGTCGCGCGCGGCGATGTGGAGGTTGCGCCAGGTTTCGCTGAACGGGTTCCAGTTGATCCGCAGCTCGGGCGCGGGTGCGGGAGAATCCGGAATCAGGTGCGCGGCGATACGGCCGGCCACGGCGAGCGTCACGCAGCCGATGGCCACCAGCACCGGGCCGTTGGCTCCGCTCTTCACCAGCAGGCCGCCCGCCATGGTGCCGATCAGGATCGCAACAAAGGTGCCCATCTCCACCAGCCCGTTGCCACCGGTGAGCTCTTCGTCGCGCAGGTGCTGCGGCAGGTAGGCGTATTTCACCGGGCCGAAGAGGGTCGAATGCAGGCCCATCAGGAAGACGCAGGCGTAGAGCACCAGCGCGCTTTGCATCGCGAAGCCCACGCCCGCCAGCAGCATCACCGCGATCTCCAGGTCCTTCACGAAGCGCATGAGCTTCGAGCGTTCGATCTTGTCGGCAAGCTGGCCGGAGGTGGCGGAGAAGAGCAGGAAGGGCGCGATGAACACCGCGCCGATCACGAAGCCCGCGGTCGCCCCGTCGCCCCCGCCCCACTGCGCCGCGTGATAGGTCGCCAGCAATGTGAAGGCGAACTTGAACAGGTTGTCGTTTGCGGCGCCGAGGAATTGGGTCCAGAAAAGCGGGGCGAAGCGGCGTTGGGTGAGGAGAGAGAATTGACCCTCACCCCGGCCCTCTCCCAAGGGAGAGGGAGACGTCGCCTCACCCCGGCCCTCGCCCTTGGGAGAGGGAGACGTCGCCTCACCCCGGCCCTCGCCCTTGGGAGAGGGAGACGTCGCCTCCGCCTGGCTCACGTTTTCTCCCGGATGTATTCGAGCACCGATTGCAGGGAATCGTCGAGGAACGCCTTGTCGACCCAGTAGTAGACCTCCTTGCCGACTTTTTCGGACGCCAGCACACCGGCCTCGCGCAGCAGCTTGAGGTGGTGGGACACGGCCGATCGCGACAGCGTCGACACCTCCACGATCTGGCCGACGTTGAGGCGTTCACCCGGCTCGAAGGTGAGCAGGATGCGCTGGCGATGTTCGTCGCCGAGCGCGGTGAAGGCGCGTGAGATCGTGCGCCATTCGTGGGGGATTGCCTGGAGGTAGTTCTTTCTCATAACCACATTCTTGGTTATATCGTTATGAGAAGTCAAGCCTCACCCCGGCCCCCTCCCAAGGGAGAGGGAGAAATGCTAAACTGGACTGGCGTAAAACCTGTTTCTGCTCAAAGAGTTAGACATGCTCGACGACCTCAAGAAAAACGCCCTCGACTATCACCGCCTGCCGGTGCCCGGCAAGATCGAGGTGTCCGCCACCAAGTCCCTGATCACCCAGCGCGATCTGGCGCTGGCGTATACGCCGGGTGTGGCCGTGGCGTGTGAGGCCATCGTCGAAAACCCGGCGGAGGCGCGCAACCTCACGGTGCGGGGAAACCTGGTGGCCGTGGTCACCAACGGCACCGCGGTCCTGGGCCTGGGCAACATCGGCCCGCTCGCCGCCAAGCCGGTGATGGAAGGCAAGGCGGTCCTCTTCAAGAAGTTCGCGGGCATCAACGTCTTCGACATCGAGCTGGCGGAGCGCGACCCCGACAAGCTGGTCGACATCATCGCGGCCCTCGAGCCCACCTTCGGCGGCATCAACCTCGAGGACATCAAGGCGCCGGAATGTTTCTACATCGAAAAGAAGCTGCGCGAGCGGATGAAGATCCCGGTGTTCCACGACGACCAGCACGGCACCGCAATCATCGTGGGCGCCGCGGTGGTCAACGGCCTGCGCGTGGTGGGCAAGGACATCGGCAAGGTGAAGCTGGTGGTTTCCGGCGCGGGCGCCGCGGCGCTTGCCTGCCTGGACATGCTGGTGGCGCTCGGCATCAGCATGAAGAACATCTGGGTGACCGACATCGCGGGCGTGGTCTATACCGGCCGCACGGAAGAGATGGACGACAACAAGGCCCGCTACGCGCGCAAGACCGACGCCCGCAAGCTGGCCGAGGTGATCGATGGCGCCGATGTGTTCCTGGGCCTGTCCGCGGGCGGCGTGCTCAAGCAGGACATGGTCAAGCGCATGGCGGCCAAGCCGCTGATCCTTGCGCTTGCCAACCCCACGCCCGAGATCCTCCCCGAGGAAATAAAGGCGGCGCGTGACGACGCCGTCATCGCCACCGGGCGCTCGGACTATCCGAACCAGGTCAACAACGTCCTGTGTTTTCCGTTCATCTTCCGCGGCGCGCTCGACGTGGGCGCCACCACCATCAACGAGCCGATGAAACTCGCCGCGGTGCACGCCATCGCCGACCTCGCGCACGCGGAACAATCCGACCTCGTCGCGGCGGCCTACGGCACCGACCGCCGCAGCTTCGGCCCCGAGTACCTGATCCCCTTCCCGTTCGATCCGCGCCTGATCGTGAAGATCGCCCCCGCCGTGGCGAAGGCCGCCATGGAAAGCGGCGTCGCAACCGACCCGATCAGGGATTTCCCCGCGTACGTGCAGCGCCTCAACGAATTCGTCTACCACAGCGGCCTCATCATGAAGCCGATCTTCACGGTTGCGAAGGAGTCGCCGTCCAAGCGCATCGTCTACGCCGAAGGCGAGGACGAACGCGTGTTGCGCGCCACCCAGGTGATCGTGGATGAAAACCTCGCGCGGCCGATCCTGGTCGGGCGCCCCGCCGTGCTCGAGCGCCGGATCGAACGCTACGGCCTGCGCCTGAAGCTGGGCGAGCACGTCGACGTGGTGAACCCGGAAGGGGACCCGCGCTTTCGCGACTACTGGACCGAATACCACAAGCTCACGGAACGCCGCGGTGTCTCCGCCGCCTACGCCCAGATCGAGATGCGCCGGCGCCACACGCTGATCGGCGCGATGATGATCCACAAGGGCGACGCGGATGGAATGATCTGCGGCACCTTCGGCACGCACAATCTGCATTTGCGCTACATCGACCAGGTGCTTGGCAAGCGCCCGGGCGTGCGCAACTACTACGCCATGAACCTCGTGATGCTGCCCAATCGCACCGTGTTCATCGCGGATACCTACGTGAACCTGGACCCCACGCCGGATCAGCTGCTGGAAATGACCGTGCTCGCCTCCGAGGAGATCCGCCGCTTCGGGCTCACGCCGAAGGTGGCGCTGGTCTCGCATTCGAGCTTCGGCACCAGCGATGCACCCTCCGCGGTCAAGATGCGCGATGCGCTGGAGCTCATCCGCGCCCATATGCCCGAACTCGAAGTCGAGGGCGAAATGCACGGCGACGCCGCCCTGTCGGAGGATCTGCGCAATGCTTCCATCACCACTTCGCGCCTGAAGGGCGAGGCGAACCTGCTGGTGATGCCCACCCTCGACGCCGCCAACATCTCCTTCAACCTGCTGAAGGTTGTCGGCGGCGCGGGCATCACCGTGGGGCCGATTCTGCTCGGCGCGTCGAAGCCGGTGCATATCCTCACGCCCACGGCGACGGTTCGGCGCATCATCAACATGACCGCGCTCACGGTTGTGGATGCGCTGGAACTGGAAAAACAGAAGGGCACACGCGGATGATCGACCGCTTCCACCACATCTTCGTCGCCACGGAAGATTTCGAACGTTCGCTCGGTTTCTACCGCGACGTGCTCGGCTGGTCGGTCACGCAAACCTGGGGAGAGGCGGGCGGCGACCGCGGCGCGATCCTTTCCGGGGGCGGCGTGAAGGTGGTCATCGCCCAGCGCACGGCGCGTGCGCAAGCCGAGGGCACGCTGCAGCCCGGGGTCCACCTCGACATCCACGACATCGACGCGCGGTTCCGCATGATTCCCGAGGGCGACCACGTGGTCGCCGAGCCCCAGGAGACCCGCTGGGGCACGCGCTGGTTCGTGGTGCGCGACCCCGACGGCAACCTGATAGCCTTCGAGGAAGTCCACGGCCGTGGCCGCTGACCCGAGCAACGTTTCCTACGCGCGCACGCCGCGCCTGCCGCGCGCCCTTCCCGCCCAGGCCACCATCGGCATCTGGGCGCCGTCCGGGCGTGTGGACGAACCGATGCTGGCGCGGGGCGTGTCCTATCTCCAGGACCTCGGCCATCGCGTGGTGATGCCGGCCGAAACGATGCACGAGTGGCGATACTTCGCCGGCAGCGACGAAGAGCGGCTGGCCGCCTTCCACGCCCTGCTCGACAACCCGGCGGTGGACCTGGTGATGGCCGCGCGCGGAGGCTACGGCATCACGCGGCTGCTGCACCGCATCAACTGGAACCGGGTGGCCGAGAGCGGCAAGGCCTTCGTGGGGTTCAGCGACTTCACCGCGTTCAACATGGCCGCTTATGCCTGTGCCAACCTGGTGACGCTGCACGGCCCGATGGTCGCGGTTGATTTCGGCCGCGCCGAGCACGACGGCTTCACCGAACATCACTTCTGGCAGGCCGCCAGCCGCGCCACCCACCGCATCGACGACATCGCCTGCGACCACGGCTACGATCCACGCCGCATCGACGGCACGTTGTGGGGCGGCAACCTGTCACTCGTGGCGCACCTGGTGGGCACGCCGTATTTCCCGGCCATCGACGGCGGCATCCTCTATGTGGAGGAAATCTCGGAGCAGCCCTACGCCGTCGAGCGCATGTTCATGCAGCTGCACCACGCCGGCGTGCTCGGCCGCCAGCGCGCGGTGGTGCTCGGCGACTTCCACGACTGCATGCCGACCCTCACCGGCCGTTATCCGTATTCGATGGAAGAGGTGGTCGAGACGCTGCGCCAGGTCGTTCCGGTGCCGATCCTGACCGACCTGCCCTTCGGCCACGTGCCGCGCAAGGTGACGCTGCCTTTCGGCGCGCCGGGCACGCTCTCCATTCGCGAGGGCGGGTATTCGATGCGGTTTTCGGGCCACCTGCAGGGCTAGGAGGGCGCGACAGAGCGCGCTGCATCCGTTACACATCCGTAGGCGTCTGGACCGTGAGCGACCCGCTCTCGAGCGCGCGTTGCGCCAGCCCCTTCAGCCGCGCGTCCTGGTTTCGCTCCAGTGCACGCAGCGCGCGCCGCGTGCGGCGCATCGCCGTCGAGATGAAAATGCGCGCGTTGTCGAGGTCGGCCGCCGCCGCGTCCACGCCGCCCGCCTTGCCGATGGCCCAGGTGGCGCGCGACAGGGTCGCGGTCGAAAGGAAGATGTCGATGGCCGCGTTGGCGAGGCGCTCCTGGTGGAACTGGCGCTCGATCACGTCCTTGCCGTGCTCGATGAGCAGCTTCTCGACGCCGTCCTTGAGGTGGTGGACGGCCGTGGCCACCATCTCGGCCTCGTCCCACAGCGCTTCGTGCACGCGCGTGAACTCGGGCTTCGTGATCTGCCCTTTCACCTTCCCGCCGATGTAGGAGCCGATCGCGCCCAACGAGTGCAGCGGATCGCGGAAAGCCCTGCCCAGCGCCTTCAACTGCTCGCCGGGCTGCTGCAGCCCCGAGAGCGCGATGAGCGCGCGCAGGATCTCGTTGGTTCCTTCGAAGATCAGCATGATGCGGGAGTCGCGCACCGCCTGCTCGTACGGGTATTCCCTGGAATAGCCGATGCCGCCCGCGATCTGCAGCGCCTCACCGGCCGCGCGCAAGGACAGCTCTGAGGCAAACACCTTGCAGGCCGCCGTCTCCAGCGAGAAGTCGATCCCGCCACGGTCCACCATCGACGCGCAAGTCATCCACGCGGCGTCCGCCGCGTAGCATTCGGCGGCGGCCACGGCGAACTTGCGCTGGATCATCTCGAAGGAACCGATCGGCCGGCCGAACTGCTTGCGCTCCTTTGCGTAGGCCAGCGCGTAGTCGAGGATCTTGCGGGCGCCGCGCGACGACCCCGCCGCAAGCCCCAGCCGCCCGGAATTCAGGATCTCCAGCGCGATCCTGAAACCGTCGCCGACCTCGCCCAGGCGGTCTTCGACCGGCACCCGCACATTCGCGAACGATACCGACCGCGTGTCGCTCGCCTTGATGCCCATCTTCTCCTCGATCTTGCCCAGCGTGATGCCGGGGGCGTG
>JBBREI010000091.1:0-14223 GCA_038203035.1 Burkholderiales bacterium | reverse complement strand
GCCGGTCAAATGCGGCGTGCCCGTCGGCGATTACTGCGCGGGCCTTTACGCCGCGTTCACGATCCTGGCGGCGCTGATGCGCCGGGACCGGACGGGGGAGGGCGGGCACGTGGACTGCTCGATGCTGGGAAGCCTCATCGGGGTGGCCACGCTGCAGACCAGCGAGTACTTCGGCACCGGCAAGACGCCGCGCAGGCTCGGATCGGCGCATCCGCGGGCCGCCCCGTATCGCGCGTTCCGGGCGAGCGACGAGCATTTCGTCGTGGCGGCAGGCAACGAGAAGCTCTGGCGCATCGTCTGCGAAGTGGTCGGCGCGCCGGAATTGCCCGATGACGAGCGCTTCCGGACCCTCGAGCTGCGCGCCCGCAACCAGGATGCGCTGTTCGAGATCCTGGAGCCGCGGTTCGCGCGTCGCACGGCCGTCGAATGGCTTCGTGATCTCGATGCCCGTGGCGTGCCGTGCGCCCCGATCAATACCTATCCGCAGGTGCTTGCCGACCCGCAGGTCGAGGCGATGGGACTGGTGCGGCCGCTGGAGCTTCCCAATGGCGTGCGGACACGCACGACGGCGTTTCCGGTGCGCCTTACGGGATTTTCATTCGAGGTTTACCGGTCGCCGCCGGACGTGGGCGCCCATACCGGCGAGGTCCTCGAGGACTGGCTCGGCACGGCCTGAGGCTGAGATGCCTGGAGCGGTAGATGACGGTGCCGGTGGCGGCGTCGCAGCGCATCTTCTCAAGGGACACCGGCGGCACGGGGACAAACACTCCATCCGCACGGAATGCCCCGCCAGCGGCGAGCACGTGCGCGTGCCGGTTGATGTTGGCCAGAGGCGGCCGAGGGCGGTGAGATCCATCGCGACAGCTTGAGTTTCCTCGGCGCCGACGGGCAGGTAGTGGACCTCCTGGGCACGGCGTGGCGCGCTGCGTTCGGCATCTGCGTGATCGCCGAATGCCGGGTCGAGCTTTTCCGATCAGTTCGCCGCTGGGGCAAACATGTCCTGCAGAGTTTTCATCGCCAAGGCGCAAGTGGCGGGGCGCAAGACTCCGAGCCGTTTGACCAGCCGGACACGGTCGAGGGTTCGGATCTGATCCAGTACGATCAGCCCCTGCTTGCGGTGAAAACTCAAGGGCACCCGGAAACTCGCCGGCTTCGAGCCAGTGGTCATCGGGGCTACGATGACCGTGCGCAGATGCGCGTTCATTTCGTTCGGCGAGACGATCACACAGGGGCGCGTCTTCTGGATTTCGCTCCCGATGGTCGGGTCCAGCTGCGCCAGCCAGATCTCGCCCGCCTTCATCACCAGACCAGATCCCGATCACTTTCGTTCGCAAACTCGGGCCAGACCAGTTCATCCGCGCCGGCTTTGGCGATGCGCCTGGCGTCCTCCGCCCAGCCTTCGCGAGGATTGCTGTGAATCGGGCGGATTTCGATGACACCGTCACGCACTCGCAGGTCGGCCTTGCCCTGCAATCCGACTTGGGCCAGTACGGGCTTGGGAATGAGCACGCCCTGGGAGTTTCCCATTTTCCGAATTGCGACTTCCATGGCCGTGCCTCGTGAAGTTTTCAATGTAAGCACAATGGTAGCACGGCCAGGCAGGCTAATTCATCGCTTTCGCCATGGACGTCGACGCAGGTTTCATAGGGCTCCTGGCCGTAGTCGCGATCGGCCAGGATCAGCGCGGCCTCACCCGATCCCACATTCCTTCGGAGATCTTGAATTCCGGATAGCGTTTCCGGAATTCTTCCAGCGCCTTGTCCGCCTCCTCGTTCTGGCTTGCTTCGCGCAGCTTCGCGATTTGCACGAGCTCGCGTTCGGGGTCGGCGGCGACGGATTTGCGCAACGCGCGCGCGCCGGCTGCGGCGTCGGCTTCACTTTCGCGCTTGGCACGTTGCCGCGCTGGTGGCGATGCAGCAGCCGCGGGCGGCGAGGGCGGCAGGAGCGTGGATGGCTGCGTGGTGATTGTTGCCGGAGCGGCCGCCTTCAATTCGGCAAGGGGCGGCGTGAGTACGAAGGCCGCGTCTGCCCGCGCCCTGTTCTCGACACGTTCCTTGGGTTGCGCTGGCGCCGGGCTGGCGGCGGCCTGGTCCCGTGCGAGCTCCGTGGAGGGAGACGACGGCGCGGGTGCGATTGCCGGTGCGGAGGCGGGCGGCGATGCTGGCACGAAGACAGGTTCCGCCAGCGTTGTGGGGGCGCCGCGCGCCGCCGGCGAGGGTGACTGCGTGGGTTGCACCATTCCGGTTGCAGCGGGGGGCGCCGTTTTTTCGGCTGGAGTTGCGGGCGCGGGTTCGGCACGCTCCGGCATCGCGTATTCGTTCGGGATCGAGGTTTCGACGCCGGGTTTATCGAACTGCATGCGCAGCGATACGCCAATCCCCAGCATCAGCACGGCGGCCAGCGACAGCGGCACCGACCAGCGGCGGAAGCGCGACCCGGAAACCAGGGGCAAACTGGTGTCAGACACGACTTTTGCAGTCCGGCTGTTGCCGGTGGTAGTAAAAGTCGTGTCTGACACCAGTTTGCCCCTGGTTTCCGCTTTCATCCGCGCCTTCGCGAGGATCGCCGTGTCGAGCGCGGACGACGGCTCCTCGCGAGCGATCTCGCGATAGCGGCGCTTCAGGTCGTCGTCCGAATCAGCCATCGCCCAATGCGTCCTTCAGCTTGTTGATCGCGTATCGCAGCCGGCTCTTGGCCGCTTCCTCGTTGGTACCCGTCGCCGCCGCGATCTCCGCGACACTCAAATCTCCTTCATGGTGTAGCAGGAAGGCCTCGCGCTGCGCCAGTGGCAATGCGGCCAATGCCGCGGACAGCACCTCCAGCGTATCGCGCGCCTCGGCGATGCGATGGGGCTCGGAGCTCGGCGCCGCCCTGGGTTCCGGCGCCCGCGCTTCCTCCTCATCGTCGTCCACATCGATCGACACCAGCGCCAGGCCCTTCACGCGCCAATGGTCGACCAGCCGGTGATGCGCGATGGTGTACAGCCAGGTCGTGAATTTGGCCTGCGGGCGGTAACGCTCCGCGGCGCCGATCACCTTTTCCCAGACGTCCTGGAACAGCTCCTCGGCCTCGCCGCGGCTCTTCACGCTGCGCAGCACGTAGCGGTAGACCGGACCCTTGTGGCGCGCGTAGAGGGATTCGAACGCGTGTGCGTCGCCACCGGCGTAAGCGAGCATGAGTTGTTCGTCCGTCTCCCCCATGCCTCCATGTTACTTGGGGGGAGAAACTGGTGTCAGAGACGACTTTGCTGTTGCCCCGCAAGGGGCAGGCGCAAAGTCGTCTCTGACACCAGTTTCTCCCTCCGCCCTCAGCGAGGATCCGGCACGAAACCGGTGGGGAACGGGTTCGGCGTGCGCGGTGTGTAGCCGTAGGTGGGGATCACGCCCATCGCGACCAGATTGCGATGGCTGTCGTAGTAGATCGTGATGGTCTCCACCGGCTCCGTGGTGCGGCGATCGAAGCCGACGTATTGGGTGCGCGATTCCTCGCGGCGGCCGTGGCCGGTGCCGAGTGGCGCGGAGGGAGCGGGCGGTGCGATGGACGAGGGCGCAGCAAGCTGGCGCGAAGCAGAATCGGCGCGTGCCTTGTTCTCCAACAGTGCACCTGAAGCCGCGGAATCCATCGCGCGTTCGGAACGTTTGGCGCGGTCGTATTCATATTCGCGCGGCGCCTGCGAGATGACGGGCGGCGGCGGAGGCGGCGGGAGCTCCTTGCGCTGAAAAAGCGCCACGCCGATCACGCCCACGTTGCTGGGCCGACCGGTGCGTGCGGCGTACGAATCGCCCAGCGAGGTGAAATAGAAAGCGGCGGTTTCTTCCATGCTCTTGCGCCAGCCACTGATGCTGTGGGTCGAATGCGCGCCGAACACGTAGCCGCCGCCCTGGGTGGGGCTCGCGGTCCTGCCGGTGAGGATGTTCACGCCGTCCACCGACATGATCGCCATCAGGTCTTCGCCCGCGCGGTTCCTCACGTTGATCTGGTATTCGTTGCCGGGCTTGCCGACGACATACGCGCGGCCTTCGTGCCAGTAGACCGGCAGCTCGCGGTGAGTGGCACGATCGGTGATCGTGATGTCGGCAAGGCTGCCCACGGCGTACGCCGAGAGGCTGGCGGCGGCGAGCGTGGCCGCGGCGAGGATGCGAAGCGTTTTCATGGCGTCTCCTGGGCCGCCGGGATTGGCGGGTCGAGGATGTAAACGGGGCGGAGACGCGAAAGGGTCGAGCGGGAAAGAAAAAAGGCAGCCGAAGCTGCCTTTTCCCGGAAACCGAAGGACCTAGCGATCCTCGATTTTTGCCTTCTGGCGCAGGTCCATCACCATCTTCTGCACCATCTGCTGCTGCGCGCGCTGGCGGAACTGCTCTTTCATCTCGGCGTATTCGGGCACCTTCAGGGGGCGCACGTCGTCGACGATGATCACGTGGTAGCCGAAGTCCGACTTGACCGGGGCGGCCGAGACTTTGCCCTTGGCCTGGGCCTGGACGGCATCGGCGAACGGCTTCACGTAGCGCGCCGAGGGACCCCAGTCGAGGTCGCCGCCGTTGTCCTTGGAGCCCGGGTCCTTCGACTTCTCCTTGGCGAGCTTGGCGAAGTCGCCACCCTTGTTGACATCGGCGATGATCTGCTTGGCCTCGTCTTCCTTGTCGACCAGGATGTGGCGCACCTTGTATTCGTTGCTGCCCATCGAGCCCTTGAAGGTGTCGTATTGCTTTTGCAGGTCGGCTTCGCTGAGCGGGCTCGCCTTCATCTCGGCTTCGAACAGCGCGCGCACCAGCACAGCCTGCCTGGCCATTTCCATCTGCGCGGCGACATCCGAATTCTTGTCCAGCCCGCGCTTGAGCGCGGCTTGCGCCAGCACTTCGCGGTTGATCAGCTCTTCACGCACGGCGGCCTGGCGCTCGGCGTTGTCGGGCTGGCCCTGGGCGGTGAGCTCCTTGTTCATCGCGTCGATGCGCGACTGGGGGATGGTGACGCCGTTGACGACGACCTTGCCGCCACCGGATGATTTCTTGGCGGCCGATTCCGACTTCCGGGAAGCTTTCTCGGCCTTGTCCTGCGCCCCGGCCGCGAAGGCGAAGGTGCCGGCCACGAGGGCGACGGCCAGGTTCCTGAGGGTACGTTGCATGGAAATTCCTCTTCTCTTGTGTGTTTACGACTGCTCGGGCGCAAGCGCCTCGATCCTGAGGGCATGGATGTCCTGTTTCATGAGGTCGCCCAACGCCTCATAAACCATTCGATGCCTCGCCACGGCGGACTTGCCGCGGAAGGCTTCAGAAACTATCGCCAGGTGCCAGTGGCTGCCCCCGGAAGGGCGTGCCCCGGCGTGGCCCGCATGCTGCGCGCTTTCGTCACGCAAATCCAGCGTGAGCGGCGCAAGGCTTGCCAGGCGCCGGCGTATGGCCGATTCCACTTCGTGCATCGCGGCTACGGCCCCTCGGCCTTCGCCGGCGCCGCCTTGGCCGCTTCCTCGGGCATGTGGCGCGAAAGCCAGAGCGCCTGCGCCACGATGAACGCCAGCATCAGCCCCATGCCGCCGAAGAGCTTGAAGTTGACCCAGGTCTCGGTGGGAAAGTTGTAGGCCACCCACAGGTTGAGCGTGCCCTTGAAGATGAAGAACACGCCCCACGCGATACACAGCTTGGTCCAGATCACTTCGGGCAGCTCGAGCCCGCCTTCCTTCATCACCGCTTTCACCAGGTTCTGCTTGAACGCGAGAGCGCCGATAAAGATGACACCGGCAAGCCAGTAGAGCACCGTCGGCTTCCACTTGATGAAGGTCTCGTCGCGCAGCAGCAACGTGGCCCCACCGAAGACCCCGATGATGATGAGGCTCGCCCACTGCATGCCGGTGACCTTGCGCCCGCGCAGCAGGATATAGCCGATCTGCACGAAGCTGGCCGCGATCGCCACACCGGTGGCCACGAAGATGTCGGTCACCTTGTAGGCGACAAAAAACAGGATGACGGGGAAGAAGTCGGCGAGGAATTTCAAGGCGGGCTCAGGCCACGACAAGTAACTGATAATTATAGCAGATTCATCACGCCTCGGACCACCGGTGATGGCGGGCCTCGACACAGTCCCGTACGGCCGGGGCGACCCCTGGATTCAGCGCCAGCGCCAGGGCCTCAGCGTAGAAACCGGCGCGCTCGTCGGGCAGCGCCCGGTCCAGGGCATCGAAGGCGTAGTCCATCAGCAGCGGGTCCTCGGTGCGGATTGCGGTGATGGCGAAATTCACGTGCAGGATGCGCCACGGCCGCTCCGGGTTCGAGCGCTCCAGGTCGGCGCAAAGGGCGGGCCCCATGTGTGTGATGAGCCCCTGCATCAGGCCAAAAACCGCCGCCAGCTCCTGCTTGCCGGCCGCCTCATTGGAGCGGCGGGCCAGCGCATTCGCCACCGGCGCCGGGGCGCGGATTTCCACCTCGTGGCGGGAGGCCCAGAGGGCGATTCCCAGGGTGAGGTCGGGGAATTCGGGCGAGTCCTCGTGAGCGGCCACTTCGGTCAATGCGGCGGCGACCAGGGCCTGCGGATCTTCCACGGGAAGCGCCCCCGAACCGCCGTACTGCCGGTCCAGGGACTCGAAGGTCTTGAGGTGTCGAAGCACCTCCGCCGGGGCTGCCTTGAACCGGCTGAGCAGCTCGCGAGTGGCGATTTGCCCTTCGTCGCCGAACTGGATGGTCTGGATCAAAATTGAGGTGCTTTCCCTGTTCGATGGCGTTGAGCGGCCCAAGTCCGCTCAAACGACGTTCCCGCTGGCCGTCCGGAGACGGAACTACCCCTAGTTTGATATACTTATGGGTGTTTTTCGAACCTGCATTTCTTGGAAAACTTTGACCTGCACAACCATTCGACGAGCTCGGATGGTTTGCTGACACCCACGCAGCTGATCGATCTGGCGGCCGCCAACAAGGTCGACTCGATCGCACTCACGGATCACGACAACACCGATGGGCTGGCGGAAGCGCGCGAAGCCGCCCTGCGGTCGGGAATCGGGTTCGTGCCGGGTGTGGAGGTTTCCGTGAGCTGGGGTGAAAACGTCCTGCACGTGGTCGGCCTGAACATCGACCCGGGCTCGGCCCTGTTGCGCGACGGCCTGGATTCCATCCGGGGCGGACGCCTGGGGCGCGCAAAGAGGATCGGCGAGGCACTGGCGAGATTGGGTTTCGAAAACACCTTCGACGCCGCGCTGGAACTGGCGAAGAGCGACCGGCTGCTGAGCAGAACGCATTTCGCACGGGTGCTGGTGGGCCGGGGCGCGGTCAAGGACATGCAGCAGGCGTTCGACAAGTACCTGATACGTGGCAAGCCCGCCTATGTGTCGCACCGCTGGGCGGATCTGGAAGACGCGGTGAAGTGGATCCGGGGCAGCGGTGGTGTCGCGGTGCTGGCGCATCCGGGGCGTTATGACCTGAAGCCGATGATGCGCGAAGCGCTGCTCACGCAGTTCAGGAACCTCGGCGGGACCGCGATCGAGGTCGTCACCGGCAGCCATCGGCCGGAAATGTATTCGTTGTGGCAACGCGAAGCGCTGGAACACGGGTTCCAGGCGTCGCGCGGGGCCGATTACCACGGGCCGGGCGAAAGCCCGTGCGAGCCGGGGCGGCTTCCAGCGCTCCATCCTTCGCTCACGCCCGTGTGGTCCACATGGGCGCACTGAAGGCCGCCCGATAGAGAGGGCGCCGGTGGAAAGCCGGCGCGTTGAATGGCGCAATTTTTTACGGTTCATCCGGAGAACCCGCAACCGCGGCTGATCCGCGCGGCGGTGGAGATCATCCGCGAGGGGGGCGTCATCGCCTACCCCACGGATTCCTGCTACGCGCTCGGCTGCCACATCGGCGACAAGGCCGCGATGGAGCGCATCCGCAGGATCCGCGATGTGGACGAACGCCACCATTTCACGCTGGTTTGCCGCAGCCTTTCCGAGGTGGGACAGTTCGCCAAGGTGGATAACCTTCAATACCGGTTGATTCGCGCCAACACGCCCGGGCACTACACCTTCATCCTGCGCGCCACACGCGACCTGCCGCGCCGCCTGCTCACGCCGCGCCACACCATCGGGGTGCGCATTCCCAACCACCCGGTGCCGCTGGCGCTGCTCGCGGCACTCGACGAGCCGCTGCTTTCGTCCACGCTGATATTGCCGGACCACGGCGTGGCCCTCAACGATGCAGAAGAGATCCGCCGCCAGCTCGAACACTCGCTCGACCTCGTGATCGATTCGGGCGCCTGCAATGGCGAAGTCACCACGGTGATCGACCTGTCGGGTGACGCGCCGCGCCTGGTGCGCGAGGGCAGCGGGGACATCCGCCCGTTCGGCTTCGTCAAGGCGGCGCTGCACTGATGCGCGCATCCACGAAACCGCATCCCACGTTCGCCCCCTCTGCCTTGGGAGAGGGTTGATGGACCTGCACAACGGCCTGATCATGGTGCTCGTGAACGCCCTGCCGGTGATCTTCGCGATCACGCTGCACGAGGCCGCCCATGGCTATGTCGCGAAGCACTTCGGCGACTCCACCGCCTACATGCTCGGGCGCGTGACGCTCAACCCGGCGAAGCATATCGATCCGATCGGCACCATCCTCGTCCCCGCGGTCACGATGTTCGCGGGCGGGTTCCTCTTCGGGTGGGCGAAGCCCGTGCCGGTCAACTTCAACAACCTGCGCTCGCCCAAACGCGACAGCCTGTGGGTGGCTTTCGCGGGGCCGGGCGCCAACATCGCGCAGGTCTTCATCTGGGCCATCATCGCGCGCGTGTTGATCGAGGTGGTGCCGATGACGGGGCTCGTGGGACCCTTCTGGGTCGCGGTGTGCGAGGCCGGGATCAAGTGGAACATCATGTTCGCGCTGCTCAACCTGCTGCCGATCCTGCCGCTGGACGGCGGGCGCATCCTCGTGAGCCTGCTGCCGGACAAGGCGTCGTACGCGTTTTCGCGCACGGAGCCCTACGGCATCTTCGTGGTGCTGGCGCTTGCGGTCACCGGCGCGTTGAGCTTCGTGCTCGGCCCGCCCTTCATGGCCGCGATGCGTGGCACCTACTCCCTTTTCGGTTTCCAGTAGAGCGGCCAAGACAACAATGTTCCAGGATCGCGTGCTTTCAGGAATGCGCCCCACCGGCTCGATGCACCTCGGCCACTATCACGGGGCGCTGAAGAACTGGGTGAAGCTGCAGAACGAATACCCCTGCCTCTTCTTCGCGGCGGACTGGCATGCGCTCACCACGCACTACGAGGATCCGTCGGTGATCGAATCGACGGTGTGGGACATGTTCGTCGACTGGCTCTCGGCCGGCATCGATCCGGCCAAGTCCACGCTGTTCATCCAGTCGCGCGTGCCGCAGCATGCGGAACTCACCATGCTGCTGTCGTTTTTCACGCCGCTGTCGTGGCTCGAGCGGGTGCCGACCTACAAGGACCTGATGGAGCGCCACGCGCAACACGGGCGTGATCTCCTTACCTACGGCTTCCTCGGTTATCCGCTGATGCAGTCGGCCGACATCATGATCTACCGCGCCAACAAGGTGCCGGTGGGCGAAGACCAGGTTTCCCACATCGAGCTCACGCGCGAGATCGCGCGCCGCTTCAACCACCTGTTCGGCCGGGAAAAAGGATTCGAGGAGAAGGCCGAGGCCGCGGTGAAGAAGATGGACCCGAAGAAGGCCAAGCTCTATCGCGCGTTGCGGCAGAAATTCCAGGAGCAGGGCGACCACGCGGCGCTCGGCGAAGCGCAGGCGTTGGTGGAAGACGTGCAGAACCTGTCGCTCGGCGACAAGGAAAGGGTCTTCGGCTTCCTTGAGGGTGGCGGGCGCGTGATCCTCGCGGAACCCGACGCGCTCCTCACGGAAACGCCCAAGCTGCTTGGCCTCGACGGCCAGAAGATGGCCAAGAGCCTCGATAACTCGATCTCGCTGCGTGAGGCGCCGGAGTCGGTCACGCAGAAGATCCGCACGATGCAGACCGACCCGGCGCGGGTGCGTCGCACGGATCCGGGCAATCCCGAGAAGTGCCCGGTGTGGAACCTGCACCAGGTCTATTCGGACGAGAATACGAAGAAATGGGTACAGGTCGGCTGCCGTTCGGCGGGCATCGGTTGCCTCGAGTGCAAGCAGCCGGTGATCGACGCGATCAACGCGGAACTCAAGCCGATCCGCGAGCGCGCCGCCCAGTACGAGGAAGACCCGACCCTGGTGCGCAACATCATCCAGGACGGTTGCGAGAAGGCTTCCGACCTCGCCGACGAAACGATGCGCGACGTGCGCGCGGCCATGGGACTTACCTACAGCTAGGGAGCCGCAGATGAACGCAGATAAACACGGATGGTGGCCAGTGCTTGCGGGTATTGCGCTGGTGTTGTTTGCAGCGACGGCCGAGGCGGCCACTGCCGTCCCCTCCGGGCGCTGGAGCTTCATCTTCAACGACGCCAGGGGCCATCCCGACCGCCCGATCCGCGTCTATACCTATCGCGGCCGCAAATGCGACTCCACCTGCCCGATCATCTTCGTGATGAGCGGGGAAAGCCGCAACGCCTACAACTACCTCGAGTACTGGGAGCTGGCCGCGGATCGCTACTCGTTCATCGTGGTGGCGCCCGAGTTCAGCAAGGAACACTGGCCGAAGGCGGCCGCGTACAACCTGGGCGACATGGTCGACCAGCCGAACCGCGAGAAGTGGACCTACTCCGCGATCGAACACATCTTCGATGAAGTGCGCGACGGCCAGAAGGACTACCGCATCTTCGGCCATTCGGCCGGCGGCCAGTTGGTGCAGCGCATGGCGTTTTTCCTGCCGGACAACCGCGCGACGGTGATGATTGCCGCCAATCCGGGCTGGTACACATTCCCCGAATGGCGCAAGGAGAAGGCGGACAATCCGTTTCCCTATACGCTGGTGAATGCTCCCGGCGCAGTGGGCGAGCAGCAATTGCGCAAGGCGCTGCAGCGGCGCGTGCTGCTGCTGGTGGGCCAGAACGACAGCGATCCCGACGCCGAGAACCTCTTCCAGAGCGCGGGCGCCAAGAAGCAGGGTGAATCGCGCCTCGACCGCGGCGAGAACTTCTTCAAGGCGCTGACGACGGCTGCAACTGAACTCGGCGTGAAGCTCGGCTGGGAATTCAGCGAGGTGCCGGAAACCGCGCACGACGGCCGCGCCATGAGCCGTTACGCCATCGACCAGCTCTATCCGAAGAAATGAGCAATCCCAACGCCAATAATTCCCTGCGCGACGGCGCGGCCAACGACGAGGTGGTGCAGCCTTCGCTCGACCTTGCGATGCCGCTCGCCAAGATCCGCGGCGAGGCGATCACCGAGATGCCGGCGGACCTCTACATCCCGCCCGAAGCGCTGTCGGTGTTCCTCGAGGCCTTCGAAGGCCCGCTCGATCTCCTGCTGTATTTGATCCGTCGCCATTCCCTCGACATCCTCGACATCCCGATGGCGGAGCTCACGCGCCAGTACATGGAATATGTCGACGCGATGCGCACCACGCAGCTCGAGCTCGCCGCGGAATACCTGTTGATGGCCGCGCTGATGATCGAGATCAAGTCGCGCATGCTGCTGCCGCGCCCCAGGCGAGAGGAAGACGCGGAGCCGGAAGACCCGCGCGCGGAGCTGGTGCGCCGCCTGCTGGAATACGAACGCATGAAGCAGGCCGCGGCGGCGCTGGCGCAGGCGCCCGTGGCCGGGCGGGATTTCACGCTGGTCGAGGTCTACATCGAGAAGCAGATCGAGCGGCTGCCGGGCATCGCCGTGCCGGACCTCTCGGAGGCGTGGCGCTCCATCCTCGCGCGCGCGAAGATGACCAAGCACCACAAGATCAGCCGCGAGCAGCTGTCGGTGCGCTCGCACATGAGCCGCATCCTGAAGCAGCTCGCGCCCGGAAACTTCGTCGAGTTCTCGCAGCTCTTCGATGCCACCAACGGCGTGCCCATCCTGGTGGTGAGTTTCCTCGCGCTGCTGGAGCTGTCGCGCGAGGCGCTCATCGAGCTGACCCAGAAAAGTCCTTTCGAACCGATCTACGTGAAGCTCAGGTCGGAGCGCCCGGCGCTCACGATCGCCTAAACCCAAGAAGAGCAGAACATGAACGAACAGACGAATCCGGAAGTAGTGCCCGACAAGCCTGGAGAAAATCCGGTGTCAGACATCAATGTCGTGGAGGCGGAAAATCCCGAAGAAAATCCGGGGTCAGAGCCCAATGTCGTGGAACAGGCAGAAAATCCGGGGTCAGAGCCCAATGTCGTGGAACAACGTGGCGATGGTGAGGACCCCGCGCTTGAATTGGGATCTGACCCCCACACGCACATCAAGCGGGTGCTGGAAGCTGCACTCCTCTCGTCCCCCGAGCCGCTGACGGTGCAGCAGTTGAAGCGCCTCTTCGGCGGCCAGGTCGATGCCGACAATATCCGCAAGGTGCTCGACGAATTGAAGGACGAATGGTCCGGGCGTTCGATCGAACTCACTACCGTGGCCTCCGGCTGGCGCTTCCGCGTGAAGCCGCAGTACCAGCAATACCTCGAGCGCATTGGCAACGACAAGCCGCCGCGTTATTCACGCGCCGTGCTCGAGACACTCGCCATCATCGCGTACCGCCAGCCGGTCACGCGCGGCGACATCGAGGAGGTCCGCGGCGTCGCGGTCTCCCCGCCCACCTTGAAGGCGCTCGAGGAGCGCGGCTGGATCGAAACTGTCGGCCACCGCGAAACTCCCGGACGCCCCGCCCTTTTCGCGACCACGCGAAAATTCCTCGACGACCTCAACTTGCGCTCGCTCGAGGAGCTGCCGCCGCTCGATGAACTGCAGTCCGCCCTCGAGCAGGCGCCGAGCCTCGCCGGGATCGAAGCGGCCCCGATGCCGCCCGAGCAGGAATCCCTGATCGCCGACGAGCCCGAAGCCACGACCGAGAGCAGCAGCGAGAACCACGATCCGGAGGAGTCACAAAGCCATGCGGGATAGACCCCAGCAACCCAAGCTCGATTGGCCCGGCGGGGTGGTGCCGGAATGGGCGCGCGTGCCCGCCAAGCCCCGGTTCGGAAAACGCGGGCCGAAGGGCGCGCATGAACGCCAGGGCGGCAGCAGCCCCTCGAAACGCGAGCGCCTGCAGAAGGTGATGGCGCAGTCCGGCCACGGATCGCGTCGCAACATCGAGATCCTGATCGCGCAGGGCCACATCACCATCAACGGCCAGCTCGCCAAGCTGGGCGACGCGGTGGGCCCCGGCGACAAGGTCAAGCTCGACGGCAACCTCATCAACCTGCGCTATGGCCAGCAGTTGCCGCGCGTGTTGATCTATCACAAGCCGGAAGGCGAAATCGTCTCGCGCGACGACCCGGAAAAACGCGCCACCGTCTTCGACAAGCTGCCGAAGGTCAACGGCGGGCGCTGGGTTTCCGTCGGCCGTCTGGACCTGAACACCGGTGGCCTGCTGCTCTTCACCACTGATGGCGAGCTCGCCAACAAGCTCACCCATCCTCGCTTCGAGGTGGAGCGTGAATATGCGGTGCGTGTCCTCGGCGAGCTGACCGAGGAGCAGACCACCAAGCTGCTCAAGACGGGCGTCGACATCGAAGGCGACATCTGCACCTTCGATTCGCTCGAGGACCGTGGCGGCGAAGGCTCGAACCACTGGTACCACGTGGTGCTGCGCGAAGGAAAAAACCGCGAGGTCCGCAAGATGATGGAAGGCGTGCACATCATGGTGAGCCGCCTGATGCGCGTGCGCTTCGGCATCATCATGCTGCCCGGCCACGTCAAGCGCGGCATGCTCCGCGAAATGGAAGAGGAGCAGGTGCAGGAGCTGATGGCCTTCGCCGGCATGAACGAATCGCCCGAAGCCGCTGAACGTGGCGAGGACGAGGTCGACGATGCGCTGGAGAACATCGGCAACCGCATCCAGGACCATCGCGAAGCGCGCGCGAAGGAAATAGACGACGACATCGGCAACAAGGTGAAGGCGGTCCCGAACCAGGCGCCGCCCCCGGAGCCCGATGGCAACCGCGGCACCTACAATCCGATGGCCGCCGAGGACCGCCCGCAACCCAGGCAGGGCCAGCGCCGCGCGCATTCCGGCAGCGGCAGTGGCGGCGGCAAACCGTTCTTCAAGAAGCGCGGCCAGGGCGGCGGTGGTGGTGGCGATGCCGATTCGCGCGGCAACCGCGCGCCGCCCGCGCGGCACGGCCACGGGCAGGGCGAGGACAACCGCGGCAACGGCCAGCCGCACGGCCAAGGCCAGGGCCAGCAGCA
>JBBREI010000090.1:0-14486 GCA_038203035.1 Burkholderiales bacterium | reverse complement strand
ATGCCCCGATGAACGCCCCAGACAACCTGGTCGAGATCCGCGGGCTCGCCTTCTCCTACGGAAGGCGCCCGATCCTGCGCGGGATCGACCTCGACATCGCCCGCGGCCACGTGGTCGCGATCCTGGGCGCGAGCGGGTCCGGCAAGACCACGCTGCTGCAGCTGCTCGGCGGGCTGATCAAGCCCCAGGCCGGCACCATCAACGTGTGTGGATGGAAGGTGCACGAGGCCCGCGCGGAGGACCTCTACGCCATGCGCCGCGAGATCGGCATGATGTTCCAGAAGGGCGGGCTTTTCACCGACCTTTCGGTGTTCGAAAACGTGGCCTTCCCGATTCGCGAGCACACGCGGCTGCCCGAGGCGCTGATCCACGACCTGGTGATCATGAAGCTGCACGCCGTCGGGCTGCGCGGCGCCCAGGGCCTTAAGCCCGCGGAGCTTTCCGGCGGCATGGCGCGCCGCGTGGCCCTGGCGCGCGCCATCGCGCTCGACCCGCCCCTCATGATCTACGACGAACCCTTCGCGGGCCTGGACCCCATCACCCTGAACGTGGTGACGAACCTCATCCGCACCCTCACCGACGCGCTGGGCGGGACCTGCGTGGTGGTGACCTACGACGTGCACGAGGCCGTTAAACTCGCCGACTACCTCTACATCCTCGGCGACGGTGTCATCGTGGGCCACGGCCCGACGCAGGAGATGCTGGATTCGAAGCATCCCTTCGTCCACCAGTTCCTCCACGCCGAACCCGACGGCCCGGTCAATTTCCACCTGCCCGCGCCGCCGCTCCTCGAGGAGCTGGAGCTGGCCCGGCCCGCGGGTTAGCGGCTTAGTCCCGCGCGTCCCCCATGAGCCCGGCACCCGCGTCCACCCCGCCGCTTCTCGACCCCGTCGACGACGCGCGCGGGTTTGTGGAAGCCTTTGCCGCCGGATGCGGCGGCCTCGTGAGCTACGTCGACACCGCCGAGCGCATCCGCTTCGCCACCCTGGCGCTCGCCGAGTGGTTCGGCACCACGCCGCAGGGCATCCTCGGCCGTACGCTGCGCGAGCTGCACGGCGACGAGGCCTACGAATTCTTCCAGCCCTGGCTGCGCCGCGCGCTGGCCGGCGAACGCGTCCAGTACGAACGCGCCGGGCGCCACGCCGACGGGCGCTCGCTGTGGATCTCGGTCAACCTCTCCCCCCATTTCGACGCCCGGGGCAACGTGGTGGGCGTCTTCTCCAGCGCGCTGGAGGTGAACGAGCTCAAGCGCACCCACGATGCGCTCGGCCGCGCGCTCGAGGAAATCGCCTCGCACATGGAGAACACGCCGCTCGCCGTGATGGAGTTCGGCGCCGATCTGCGCATCAAGCGCTGGTCGCCGCAGGCCGAAGACATCTTCGGGTGGCGGTTCAACGAGGTGCGGGGCAAGCGGCCCGCCGATTTCGGGCTGGTGCACAAGGAGTCGGTCGAGACCGTGCGCGCCCTCACCGCAGAGCTGAGCGAGGGCCGCGCGCGCCGCAACCGCGTATTGGCGCGCAACCACACCAGGGATGGGCGCGCGATCTGGTGCGAGTGGTACAACTCCGCCTTCTTCGACGAACACGGCCGCCTCGCCTCGATCCTGTCGCTGGCCGAAGACGTGACCGCCCGCGTGGACGCGGAAGAGCAGCTCAAGCAGGCTGCGGTACACGACGCGCTGACGGGCCTGCCGAACCGCAACTCCCTGGCCTCGCGCCTGGAACACGCCATCCTGCGCGTGAACCGCAGCGGCGACCGGCTGGCGCTGCTTTTCATCGACCTCGACCGCTTCAAGAAGGTCAACGACACGCTGGGCCACGCGGCGGGCGACGAAGTGTTGCGCCAGGCCGCGGCGCGCATCCGCGCCTGCGTGCGCGAGGTGGATACCGTGGCGCGCCTGGGCGGCGACGAGTTCGTGGTCCTGCTGGAAACCGACGTGCGCCCGGATACACCCGGCATCATCGGCGAGCGCATCCGCGCCGGTTTCTCCTCACCCTTCGATTACCGCGGCGCGGAGGTCAATTGCGGCGCAAGCGTAGGGGTGAGCCTGTACCCCGACCACGCGCGCGATCCGGAATCGCTGCTGGAATCGGCCGATGAGGCCATGTACCGCGTGAAACATTCGGGCTGAGCCCACGTGGGCCGCCTTCAAAAGGGAGCGCCAACCATGAAAGCAAGCATCGCCGCGATCATCACCTGCCTCGCGCCCGCCTTCGGGGCCCACGCCTACTGCATCCACAACGACATCAAGGGCCGCGACATACGCGCGGTGCAGGAACCACACCCCAGCGGCCTGCGCGACAAGCGCACCCTCGACGTCGTGATCAAGCCGGGTGAAAAGAGCTGCTGCGATGCCAAGAACCTCGACTGCAATCCCGAGGGGAAAATCACCGCCAACGTCGGCATCATGGTCTCGATCTTGGGAGAGCCCGCCTACGCATGTGGCATCAACCAGGCGGCCGGGCGCATCGTGAAGGTCACCGGCGGCGGCTCGATCCACGTCGTGGCCAACCCGAAGCCCTCGGCGACCAACCCGTTCATCGCCCGCGTGCGCACGCAGGACCGCGACATCACCGGCCCCAGCGGGCTCGCCTGCAACGAAGCGATGGGAAAATGATGGTCCGCAACAGCCTGGCCGCCGCGGCGGCGCTGCTTGCCTTTGCCGCCCACGCGCAGTCCGACTATCCCGCGCGTACCGTGAACATGGTGGTGCCCTTCCCGCCCGGCGGCGTGGCCGACATCACGGCGCGCCCGGTGGCCGAGGCCATGGGACGTTACCTCAAGCACACGGTGGTGGTGGAGAACAAGGCCGGCGCGGGCGGCGGGGTCGGCATGCAATACGTGGCGCGCGCCAGGCCCGACGGCTACACCATGCTGCTGGCGCTCTCGTCGATCTCGATCATCCCCGAGGCGGACCGGATCCTCGGCCGCGACCCGATGTTCCAGTTGAGCCAGCTGGTACCGATCGCGCGCTTCACCGCCGATCCCACGGTCCTGGCGGTGCGTGCCGATGGCCCCTACAAGTCGGTGGCCGAGCTGGTCGAGGCGGCACGCAAGGCGCCGGGGACGATCCCCTACGGGTCGTCGGGCAACTACGGCACGATGCACGTGCCGATGGAAATGTTCACCGGCGCGGCGGGAACAAAGATGCTGCACGTCCCCTTCACCGGCGCGGGACCCGCGGTGGTGGCGCTGCTGGGAGGCCAGGTGGAGGCGATCTCCACGGGGCCGTCGAGCATCATGGGCCACGTGCGCGGCGGCAAGGTACGTGTGCTGGCCTCGTGGGGCGACACGCGCCATCCGGCGCTGCCCGAAGTTCCCACGCTCAGGGAGCTTGGCTACGACGCGCAGTTCTCACAATGGACCGGCCTGTTCGTACCCGCCGGCACGCCCGAGCCCGTGGTCGCGAAGCTGCGCGAGGCCGCGCGTTTTGCCATCGAGGACGCGGCATTCAAGGGCGCGCTCGCGAAGGTCGAGACCCCGGTGCAATACCTCGACCAGCCGCAGTTCCGCGCCTTCTGGGACGCGGACGCGAGGAAGCTCGCCGACGTGGTGAAGAAGATCGGGAAGGTGGAGTGATGCGTGTGCCGCTGCCGCTGCGCGCGCTGGCGATCACACTGGTCTTCTTCGCGCCGCAGGCCGTCCTCGCCAGGGAGCCGGCGCCGAGCAAGGCCCTCGCGGACTTCTTCGAGCGCCAGTTCGAGTTGCGGCTGAAGGAATTCCCCGAAGGCGCGACGTTGCTCGGGGTCGAGGGATACAACGACAAGCTCACCGACTATTCGCCCGCGGCGGTGGCGCGCCGCAAGGCCCTGGTGAAGCAGGCGATCGCGCAGCTCAAGCGGTTCGATCCGCGCACCCTTGCCGCGCAGGACCGCGTCTCGCGCGAGATGATGCTGTTCGACCTGGGCCTCGTCGACCAGGAAAACGCGTTCTACCGCGACCTGCCGTTCGGGGCCACCGGCGACGGCTGGCTGCCGGTCTCGTCGATGCATGGGCCGCAGCAGTTCTACGCCTACCTCGCGCGCGCCACGCCCTTTCGCAGCGCGCGCGACTACGACAACTACCTCAAGCGCCTGGAGGGCGTCCCCCGGGTCCTCGCGCAGATGACGGCCCAGATGCGCGCGGGCCTGGCCAGCGGCTGGGTGGCGCCGCGCGAAGCGATGCTGCGCGTGCCCGAGATGTTCGACTCCTTCGCCGGCAGCGACGTGACCGCCACGCCGCTGTGGAAGCCCTTCACCGAGTTTCCCGAAGCGGTCTCCGCCGCCGATCGCACGCGCATCACCGAAGCCGCCCGCCGCGTGCTCGCCTCGACCGTGCACCCGGCCTTCGCGGCGATCCAGGCCTTCCTGCGCGACGAATACGTGCCGAAGGGCGCGGCGTCGCTCGCCGCCTCGGCGCTGCCGGCGGGTGATGCGTACTACGCCCTGCGCGTGCGCGAGCAGACCACCACCACACTCTCCCCCGCGCAGATCCACAGGATCGGCCTCGACGAGGTCGCGCGCATCCGCGGCGAGATGGACAAGCTGATCGCCAGCACCGGTTACAAGGGCACGTTCGCGCAGTTCATCCAGTTCCTTCGCACCGACCCGCGCTTCTTCTTCAGCAAGCCCGAGGACCGGCTCACTGCCTACCGTGACATCGCCAAGCGCGCCGACGCGGAGCTGCCCAAGCTCTTCGCCGAGCTTCCGCGCATTCCCTATGGCATCCGCGCCATGGAGGCGTACGAGGGCGACAACTCCGACCACTATTCGCCTCCCGCGCTCGACGGCAGCCGCGCGGGCTTCTTCGAGGCCAACGTGAACAACCTCGAGAAGCGCCCCTCCCACGAGATGGAGTCGACGCTGCTGCACGAGGCCGTGCCCGGCCACCACCTTCAGAACGCGCGTGCGATCGAGCTCAAGGGCCTGCCAAAGTTTCGCCGCTCGGGCTGGTATGTGGCCTATGGCGAAGGCTGGGCGCTCTATGCGGAGAGCCTGGGATACGACATGGGTTTCTACAAGGATCCGTACCAGAACTTCGGCCGCCTCATGGGCGAGATGCTGCGCGCCTGCCGGCTCGTGATCGATACCGGCCTGCACGCGCAGGGCTGGCAGCGCGAGGCCTCCATCAAGTACCTCGCCGACAACTCGGGCGTGCATCCCGACTACGCCGCCGCCGAGATCGATCGCTACATCGTGTGGGCCGGCCAGGCGCTCGGCTACAAGGTCGGCGAGCTGCGCATCAAGGCGCTGCGTGCGAAGGCGCAGGGCGCCCTGGGCGGGAAGTTCGACCTTCGCGCCTTCCACAACGTCATCCTCGACGACGGCGCCGTCCCGCTCACGGTGCTGGAGCAACGCGTCGACGAATGGATCGCCGCCCGCAAGTTGCAACGGTAGCGGCCTGCGCGGGGCCTGGCGACCCGTGCTGTGAAGTACGGCATAGCCCACTCGGACCGGGGGGCATAATGTCGCCTCATGGTCGAGCTCAAATCCCTCCTCTTCTTCATGACCGCCGTGGACCTCGCACTGGCGGCGACGATGTGGATGGGGGCGGGCCGGCGCCGGGACGGACTGCTGCAGTGGTCGGGCTCCCTGGCCGTGCGAGCACTTGCTTTCGGGTTGCTCGGGGCCAGTTTCAGCGCGGGCTCGGGCGCGCTGGCCCTCGGCGTGGGCCTGGTCGCCGTTTCCGTCACCCTCCAGGGGGCCGCGCTGGTGACCTACGCCCACCGCAATTTGCCGGCGTGGATCCATACCGCGGTGATCGCCGGTGTGGCGCTGCCGGTGCAGCTGATGTCCAGCGACCCTTCCGGCAGCATCGTCTTCGGCGGGGTGGTGATCGGCACCCTGGTCTTCGGGATTGCGATGATCGGCTGGCAGATGCACGGCCCGTCGCGCTCACGCGCCCGCGGCGTCCTGGTGACCTGTTTTGCCGTCGCCGGCGCGGCGCTGGTGCTGCGCGGGGTCGGGGCCGCATTTGTGGCCGATCCGGTGGCAAGCCTGCTTCGGCCGTCCGGCTTCGGCGCGGTGCTGGTGCTGGCAGTTTTCGCCGCGGCCGTCGGCGGGACCTTCGCCTTCCTGCAGCTCCAGAAGGAGCGCGCGGAAGGCGAGGTGCAGCGGCTGGCCACCCTGGACCCGCTCACCGGCGCCTATAACCGCCGCACCTTCCACGAGATCGCCGAGCGCGAGATGGCGCGCGCGCGCCGCGCCGGCCAGCCGCTGTCGATCGTGATGCTCGACATCGACAACTTCGCCGCGGTGAACGAAAAATACGGCCACCGCGTCGGCGACGAGGTGCTGCAGCGTTTCGCCGAAGTGGTGCGCGGCGCACTTCGCAAGGAAGACATGCTGGTGCGCTTCGGCGGCGAGGAATTCCTGGTGCTGCTTCCCGAAGTACCGGGGCCCGGGGCCGTGGTTGTTGCCGGACGCATCCGCCGCGCGGTGGCGGGCGCCCCCATCGAGCTGGGTGAGGAGCGCTTCGCGCTCACCGCCAGCCTCGGCGTGGCGGCACGGCTCGACGAGGGCCCGGAAAGTGTCGACGAGCTGCTGGGGCGCGCAAGCTCGGCTCTGGCGCTCGCCAAGGAGCGCGGCCGCAACCGCGTAGTCGCCCTTTCGCTCGGCCGCTCCATCGCGGCCTGACGACGGGTCAGGAGCCGCGCCCGGCCCCGGGCCTTGCGAGGCTCATTTCTTCGCCACCTTCTCCTGCACGCGTTTGTCGAACCGCTCCACGTTGACCACCACGCGCTCGTGGGTGCCCTCGCCGATGAGCTCTCGCTCATCCTCGGCGCGCACGCTGAAATACACGGTGCGGCCCTCGACGCGCAGCACCTGCGCCGTGGCCCTGACCTTCATGCCGACCGGGGTGGCGGCGATGTGGGTGACGTCGAGGTGGGTGCCGAGGCTCTGGTGGTGTTCGGGCAGGGACTGCTCCACCGCGGCCAGGGCCGCGGCCTCGATCAGGTTGATCATCACGGGGGTGGCGAGCACGCGGATGCGCCCGCTGCCGATGCGCGGCGCCGTGTGCTGCTCGCCTACCACCAGCTCGGTGGTGCCGGTGAGTCCGGTGGGTAGATCGAGGATAAGTGCCATGGGCCAGTATATGGCGGAGCCTCCGGGGCGTTTCCGTAGAATGGCGCGAGATGATCTCCGTCCCCGTCGCCAAGCTGGATCACAACACCGAGGACCCTGCCGCCCGGCGCGAGCTGGCCGGCATCCACCACCCGGAGAGCGGCGCGTTGGCGCGCGCTCGCCGCGGATTCCTCGCCGGCTGCGGCCTGCCGCTCGCCTGGCAGGGACGCGACGCATTCACCATCCTGGAGACCGGATTCGGCATCGGGCTCAACTTCCTCGCCGCGTGGGACGCGTGGCGGCAGGATCCCGGGCGAGCGCGACGCCTGCACTTCGTGAGTGTGGAGGACCGGCCCTTTGCGCGTGAAGACCTCGCGGCGGTACTGGCGGGGTTCGACGAGGTCGCGCCCCTTGCGCAGGCGCTGTGTGGGTTGTGGCCGCCGCCCCTGGCGGGTTTCCATCGCCTGCATTTCGATGGCGGCCACGTGATGCTCACCCTGGTGCTCGGCGCTCCCGCCGATTGCCTGCCGCAGATGGTCGCGCGCGCCGACGCACTTTTCCTCGAGGGCTTCGGGCCCGCGCGTGAGGCATCCACGTGGTCGCCGGCGGTGGTGCGCGAGCTGGCGCGGCTGGCGGCGCCCGGCGCGACCGTCGCCACCGCAACCATCGCCGGCGGCGTTCGCTCGGTGCTGGCGCACGCGGGTTTTCGCATCGAGAAGGTGAACGCGGGCGGGCACGAGATGTTCACCGGCGTTCGCGACGGCGCGGCGCAGGCGGGCGCCGCGAACCCCGCGCGCCGCGCCGCGGTGATCGGCGGCGGGCTCGCCGGCACACTCGCCGCCGAACGGCTGGTGATGCGCGGGTGGGACGTCGCGCTGGTGGACGCGCGCGAGGCGCGCAGCACCGCCGCGGTGGGCCTGCTGCGCCCGATCGCCAACCTGCGCGATGCAACCAACGCGCAAATCTCCCGCGCCGCGTTCCTCTACGCGCTGCAGCACTACCGCGCGCTGCAATACGACGGCTACCCCCTGCAGTGGGATCAGCCCGGTGTCCTGCAGCTCGCCTCGGGGGACGACGAAGCGCGGCGCTTCGAGGCGATCACGCGCGCCCAAGGCTACCCCGCCGAGGTGCTGCAATACGTGGATGCGGAGCAGGCGGCGCACATCGCGGGACGCCCCACGCGCGGACCCGGGTGGTGGTTCGCGCGCGGCTCGCTGGTGTCGCCCGAAAGCCTCGCCATCGCAAGCCTGGCCCGCGCGGGCACCGGCATCACGCGCGTGGCGCGCCGGCGCGTGGACCGGCTGGAGCGCGAAGGCTCGCAGTGGCGCGCGCTCGACGCGGGCGGGCGCGTGGTGGCCGAGGCGCCGATCCTGATCCTGGCCAACGCGGCCGATGCGAAGCGCCTCCTGCCGCAGGCCCGGCTCGCGTTATCCGCGGTGCGCGGGCAGGTCACCTACCTGCCGCCCGATCCGGGTCGCCGCCTCGGCGCGATCGTGGCCGGCAGCGGTTACGTAGCGCCAACCGGTGATGGCGGCTATTGCGTGGGCGCCACCTACCAGCACGACGACACCGACGAATCGGTGCGCGCCGGCGACCATGTGGGCAACCTGG
Source organism: Burkholderiales bacterium (assembly GCA_038203035.1). Taxonomy (GTDB): domain Bacteria; phylum Pseudomonadota; class Gammaproteobacteria; order Burkholderiales; family Usitatibacteraceae; genus Usitatibacter. The sequence continues at coordinate 5,832 of JBBREI010000090.1, read as the reverse complement.
AGCGCGCCGAATCGATGCTTCCCGGCTTCACCTCCGGCGTCGATGCCCGGACACTACTCGGCTGGACCGGGTTGCGCGCCACGGTGCCCGACCGGTTGCCGATCTTCGGCGCCGCGGCGGTGGAGGGCGTGCACGTGGCGACCGGCCTGGGATCGCGCGGATTGTTGTGGGGGCCGCTGGGCGCGGAACTGCTCGCCTGCCAGCTTTCCGGCGAACCGCTGCCGCTTTCACGCGACCACATGGGCGCGATATCGCCGCGGCGCTTCCTCTCCTGACCCGCTTCACGCAAAATCCCCGCGTGCGCCCCGACCTCTCATCCCTGGCCCTTTTCGTGCGCATCGCCGAAACCCGCAGCATCACCCGCGCGGCGCAGGCGAGCCATATCGCGCTGGCTGCGGCGAGCCGGCGTGTGACGATGCTGGAAGAGCAGCTCGGCGTGCAGCTGCTGTACCGCAGCGCGAAGGGCGTCGAACTCACCCCGGCCGGCAACGTGATACTGGCCCATGCCCGTCGCATGCTCGAGGTCGTGGGCGAGATGCGAGCCGAAATCTCCGATTACTCGCGGGGCGTCAAGGGTGTGGTGCGCATCCAGGCCAACGCCTCGGCGCTGGCGCAGTACCTGCCCGACGACCTGGCGAGCTTCGCGGCCGCGCACCCGGCGATTCGCATTTCCCTTTCGGAGGAACGCAGCGGGGCGATCGCCGACGCCGTGCGCTCGGGCGCCGCCGACGTGGGCATCGTGATGGAGGGCGCCAACGCCGAGGGCCTGCGCCTGCACGAATACCGCACCGACGTGTTGTGCGCGGTGGTTCCACGCAAACACAAGCTGCGCGCGCGCAGCACCGATTTCGCGAGCCTGCTCGACCACGATTTCGTCGGCCTCGAAAGCACCACCGTGATCTCGCAGATCCTGCTGGCGCAGGCCCGCCTGGCGGAAAAGCCGCTGCGCCTGCGTGTCCAGGTGAAGAGCTTCGACGTCGTGGCGCGCATGGTGCAGGCGGGCCTGGGCATCGGCGTGCTGCCGGAACAGGCCGCGCGCGCCTTCGCCGCCCCCATGGGGCTGCGGCTCATCGCGCTGACGGACCCATGGGCGCGCCGACTGATGTTCGTGGCGACGCGCCAGGACGCCCCGCTGCCCGCCGCGGCGCGCCAGCTGGTCGAACACCTTTCCCCCGCCCGGGCGCCCAAGGCGGCACCCTGACGGCCGGCCTTCGCGTTGCGCGAAGGCCCGCTTGCCCAAACGCCAATTCCCCGCGCCGGCGCCCGATGGTCAGATGGCTGACGCGCGCGCGCCCGCGCGCGAATGCTCGAAAGAAACCATGAAACGCGAAACCCTCGGCCTGGCGGGCATCCATGTGGCGCCCTTCCCCAGCGACGAGCGCATCCTTACCGCCCCGGCGGTGGAGTTCGTCGCCGTGCTGCACCGCGCCTTCGAGGGCACACGCCGCGAGCTCATGCAGGCGCGCGCCGATCGCCAGGTGCGCCTCGACGCCGGGGAAACGTTTGGTTTCCTGCCCGCCACGCAATCGATCCGCGAGGCCGATTGGACGGTTTCGCCCGCGCCCGCCGACCTGCAGGATCGCCGCGTCGAGATCACCGGCCCGGTGGAGCGCAAGATGATCATCAACGCGCTCAATTCGGGCGCCAGCACCTTCATGGCGGACTTCGAGGACTCGAGCACACCGTCGTGGGAAAACGTGGTGACGGGCCAGGTGAACCTGCTGCACGCGGTGCAGCGCACCATCGGCTTCACCACCGCGCAGGGCAAGGCCTACGCCCTCGGGGACAACACCGCCACCCTGATCGTGCGCCCGCGCGGCTGGCACATGGTGGAAAGCCACATGCGCGTGGACGGCGACCCGGTGTCGGCGTCGCTCTTCGACTTCGGGCTCTACTTCTTCCACAACGCCCGCAAGCTGCTGGCCAACGGCAGCGGCCCGTATTTCTACCTGCCCAAGATCGAGGGCCACCTCGAGGCGCGCCTGTGGAACGAGGTGTTCTCGCAGGCCGAGGCGCTGCTGACGCTGCCGCGCGGCGTGATCAAGGCCACGGTGCTGATCGAAACGCTGCCCGCGGCCTTCGAGATGGACGAGATCCTGTACGAGCTGCGCGACCATTCCGCGGGCCTGAACTGCGGGCGCTGGGACTACATCTTCAGTTGCATCAAGAAGCTGCGCAAACACGATTTCGTGCTCGCCGACCGCGGGCAGGTGACGATGACGAGCCCGTTCCTGCGCGCCTATTGCCAGCTGCTGGTCAAGACCTGCCACCGCCGCGGCGCACACGCCATGGGCGGCATGGCGGCGCAGATCCCGATCAAGGACGACGCCGCGGCCAACGATGCGGCGATGGCGAAGGTGCGTGCCGACAAGGAGCGCGAGGCCAACGACGGCTTCGACGGCACCTGGGTCGCGCACCCGGGACTGGTGCCGATCGCGAAGGAGATCTTCGACCGCATCATGCCGCGCGCCAACCAGCTTGAGCGCAGGCGCGAGGATGTCTCGGTCGCGGCCGCCGACCTGCTCGCCTTCGGCCCGCAGGCGCCGATCACCGAAGCGGGCCTGCGCACCAACATCTCCGTCGCCCTGCGCTACCTGGGCAGCTGGATCGGCGGCAACGGCTGCGTGCCGATCAACCACTTGATGGAAGACGCGGCCACCGCCGAGATCTCGCGCTCGCAGGTCTGGCAGTGGATCCGCAGCCCGAAGGGCGTGTTCGACGACGGGCGCAAGGTCACGCTCGACATGTTCCGCGAAATGCTGGGGGAGGAGCTGAGAAAAGCGGCGGGCAGCCCGGGGGCGATCGGCGCGAAGTACGACGAAGCCGCCTGGCTGCTCGACCGTCTCGTCTGCGACGATACGTTCGTCGACTTCCTCACCGAGCCGGCCTATGAGTTCGTGGCGGCGCTGGCCGAGCCGCAGGCGGCGGCCGCCTGAACGCGGGCGCGCGCCGCTAGCGGCGCGCGTCTACCCCGACCATCGTGCTCCACGCGATGAGCCATAACAGCGCGGCCTGGATCGGCAGGCGCAGGACGAGCACCCAATAAGGCACGTCGAAGAGATCGGGCCTGTGCAGCATGTAGAAATGCGCGGGCCGCCACGCGACCCCCGCGGCGCCGAGCAGCCGAGGCCGCCGAGGCGCCGCCAGCTTCTCGCACTTGCGTTCTTCCGCGCGTTCAGCCATAGCGAGATCGCCGCGCACCTTCAGATGCCGCTGGGAAGCGTGAAGACGCAGATCCGGCAGGCGTTGCGCGAGCTGCGCGCCGCCCTTGAAAGTTGAGAGCTACGGCTTGTAGCGCGATTCGTTCGCGGGCGTGCGATTTCCTACCCGAAGTCAGGACCCGCCCTACATCGTCGGCGGGTCGCGCTGCCTAGAATGGCTTCTCGATCGCGGCAGTCTTGCCGCGAGCAAGTCCATTCCATCCTTCAGGAGGCACCATGCGCAAACTAGCGCCGATGTTCATCATGACTTCCCTCATCGCCCTCGCCGGCGGCAACGCCCTGGCGGGCATGAACGACGCCGCCACAACCACCACCACCGACAAGCTGGGCGCGCCTACGGTGAGCAGCAACACCAAGGACTCGCAGCGCCTGTCGTACAGCGACAAGAGCAACACCTCGCCCGGCACGAACGCCAAGATGGGCGACAAGTCGGTCGCCATGTGGAACGGGGTCTCGACCGATTGCGCCACCATCGTTGCGATGGATGACGCCAAGCTCGACTCGAAGATGAAGCGCGAGCACGCCCGGGCGAAGATGGACTGCTCGTCGTCGATGTCCTCGATGCCCTCAGATTCCTCGATGCACGCCGCGCCGGCTTCCGGCACCGGTGCCGCGAAGGTCAATTCGACCACCGGAACGTCGGGCAAATAGGACTTGAAGCAGGGCAAGCTCAGCCCTATTTGAGGGGCAGCATGGGTGGGGTTGGGCCGCGATGCCCGACCCCATTTTCATTGCGAAGACGCATAGAATAGAGGCTGCTTTCCCCTCGTTTCCGGCGCCCCCGCGGGCGCCACTGCCCCGAGCCCCATGAACGACCTCTCTTCCGCCCCCGCGGGCGACGCCGCCGCATTGAACGACGCATCCGGCGAGGCCATCCGCATACGCGGCGCGCGCCAGAACAACCTCAAGAACCTGGACGTGGACATCCCCACCGGCGAGCTGGTGGTGGTGACGGGGCCCTCGGGCTCCGGCAAGTCGTCCCTGGTGTTCGACACGCTCTACGCCGAAGGCCAGCGCCGCTACGTGGAGACGTTTTCGCCGTACGCGCGCCAGTTCCTCGACCGCATGGACAAGCCGCAGGTCGATTCGATCGAGGGCATCCCGCCGGCCATCGCCATCGACCAGACCAACCCGGTGCGCACCTCGCGCTCCACGGTCGGGACGATGACCGAGATCAACGACCATCTGAAGTTGTTGTTCGCGCGCACGGGGCGGCTTTTCTGCCGCCAGTGCAAGCAGGTGGTGCGGCGCGACAACCCGGAATCGATTTACGCGGAGATGGCCGATCGCGCTGCCGCCGCGGGCGACCCGCGTATCGAGATCACATTCCCGATCGATGTCCCCGCCAACTTCACCGACGAGGAAGTCACCAAGCTGCTGCAGGCGCAGGGCTACACGCGCATCCACAACAACCCTCACCCCGACCCTCTCCCGGGGGAGAGGGAGAAAAAGCGCCTTCAAGTGGTGCAGGACCGGGTGAAGATGGGCAGCGCCGAGAAGGCGCGTGTGGTCGAGGCGATCGAGGCCGGGCTGCGGATCGGGGTGGGGAAGGTCAATGTTTTTGTTGAACCCTCGTCCCCGCCTTCTCCCAGAAGAGAAGGAGACCTCTCCCCGCCATCGGCCAAGGCGCAAGGCGAAGTGGCATGGAAGTTCTCCACCGGCCTGCACTGCGCCGGCTGCGACATCTCGTATTCGGATCCCACGCCGGCGGCGTTCTCCTTCAACTCGCCCATCGGCGCGTGCGCGACCTGCCGCGGTTTCGGCCGCGTGATCGGCGTCGACTACGGCCTGGTGATCCCGGACGAGTCGAAGTCCCTGGCCGAAGGCGCGGTGAAGATCTTCCAGTCCAAGAGTTACGGCGAATCGCAGGCCGACCTGGCGAAGCTGGCGAAACGGCGCGGGGTCGCGATGGACATCGCCTGGCGCGACCTGCCCGAGGAGCATCGCCGCTGGGTGATCGAGGGCGACGCCGACTGGGTGAGCTGGAACAAAAGCGGCAAGACGCACTGGTACGGCGTGCAGCGCTTCTTCAACTGGCTGGAGACCAAGGCGTACAAGATGCATGTGCGTGTGCTGCTCTCGCGTTATCGCGCGTACACGCCGTGCACCACGTGCCACGGCACGCGCCTGAAGGCCGAATCGCTGCTGTGGCGCGTCGAGGACCTCACGGTCCACGAGATGATGCTGATGCCGGCGGACCGGTTGCGTGACCTCTTCGCCACGCTGGTGTTGCCCGCGCCTTTCGACGAGGCGACGTCGATGCTGGCCGGCGAGATCCGCTCGCGCCTCGCGTTCCTGTGCCAGGTGGGCCTGGGCTACCTCACGCTCGACCGGCAGTCGCGCACGCTTTCCGGCGGCGAGGTGCAGCGCATCAACCTCACGACGGCGCTCGGCACCTCGCTCGTGAACACCCTCTTCGTCCTCGACGAGCCTTCCATCGGCCTGCATCCGCGCGACATGGGGCGCGTGATCGACGTGATGAAGCGCCTGCGCGACGCGGGCAACTCGCTGGTGGTGGTGGAGCACGACCCGCAGATCATGCTCTAAGCCGACAAGCTGCTCGACATGGGCCCCTGCCCCGGCGAGCGCGGCGGCAACATCGTGTTTTTCG
>JBBREI010000089.1:0-14512 GCA_038203035.1 Burkholderiales bacterium | reverse complement strand
CCCAATCGACATCGCTTCGCCCTGGTACGTGTGATATCCCAGCGTCGTCACCGCGCAGTCGGCCACCGGCACCTGCCATGGGCCCACCATCTGGTCGCGCGCGCTGAAGCCGCCGACGGTGCGATCGCCGATGGTGACGAGGAAGGTATTGTCCGCGACTGTGGGCAACTTCAAGACCCTGTAAGCGGCGTCTTTCAGGGACACTGCATCGAGTTTGAGGGGCTGCAGCTTCTTCTGCTGATGCTTCACATCACGGTGCATGCGCGGCGGCTTGCCGAGCAGCACCTCCAGCGGCATGTCGACGGGATCGTTACCGAAGAGCGGGTCCTTCACCACCAGCTCGTGGTCCTCGCGCGCCTCACCGACCACGGCGAAGAGGCAACGCTCGCGCTCGCACAGGCGCGTGAAATCTTCCAGGCGCGATTGGTCGATCGCCAGCACGTAACGCTCCTGCGCCTCGTTGGACCAGACCTGCATCGGCGTCATGCCCGGTTCCTCGTTCGGGATCGCGCGCAGGTCGAAGGTGGCGCCGACGCCGCCGCCGTGCGCGAGCTCCGGGAATGCGTTCGACAGCCCGCCCGCGCCGACATCGTGGATTGCGAGGATGGGGTTGTTTTCACCGAGGCGGCAACACGCATCGATCACCTCCTGGCAGCGGCGCTCCAGCTCCGCGTTGGCGCGCTGCACCGATTCGAAGTCGAGCGACTCGACGTTCTGGCCCGATGCCATCGACGACGCCGCGCCACCACCGAGGCCGATGAGGAAACCGGGACCACCGAGGTGGATGAAAAGTGTGCCCTTGCCGAGCGGCTTCTTCGCCGTGTGCGCGGCCGAAATGTTGCCGAAGCCGCCGGCCAGCATGATCGGCTTGTGGTATCCGCGCACCTCGCCCGCCGACCACTGCTCGTAAGTGCGGAAGTAGCCGGCGAGGTTGGGACGGCCGAACTCGTTGTTGAACGCCGCGCCGCCGATGGGCCCCTCGATCATGATGTCGAGCGCGGAGGCGATGCGGTTGGGCTTGCCGTAGGTGATCTCCCACGGCTGCGGCGCCTGCGAAAGGTTGAGGTTGGAAACCGAGAAACCCGTGAGGCCCGCCTTCGGCTTGCCGCCGATGCCGGTGGCGCCTTCGTCGCGGATCTCTCCACCCGCGCCAGTGCCCGCGCCCGGATGCGGGGCGATGGCCGTGGGGTGGTTGTGTGTCTCGACCTTCATCAGGATGTGCGTGAGGTCGCTCACGTAGTGCCAGGTTCCCTGCACATCGGGATAAAAGCGATCGGCCTGGAATCCTTCCATCACCGCGGAATTGTCCGAATACGCGATGACGGTGCCGGCGGGATTCTTCTGGTGCGTGTTGCGGATCATCGCGAAGAGCGACTTGTCCTGCTCCCGGCCGTCGATGGTCCAGGATGCGTTGAAGATCTTGTGCCGGCAGTGTTCGGAATTGGCCTGCGCGAACATCATCAACTCGACGTCAGTCGGATTGCGGCCGATCTTCGCGAAGTTCTCGACGAGGTAGTCGATCTCATCCGGCGCGAGGGCCAGGCCCATGGAGATGTTGGCGGCCTCGAGGGCGGCCTTTCCCCCCGCCTGCAGGTCGACGGTGGTGAGGGGTTGCGGAGTGTGGCGTTCGAAGAGCCTTGCGGCATCGGCGAAGTCCGTGACCACCGTCTCCGTCATGCGATCGTGGATGGCGCGGTCGAGCGCGCGGCGCGAACGCTCCGAGAGCGGGCCGGGATCGCGCGCCGTGATGTAGTACGCGACCCCCCGCTCCAACCGCGTGACCCGGGTGAGCCCGCAGTTGTGGACGATGTTGGTGGCTTTGGAGGACCACGGTGAGACGGTGCCGAAGCGCGGAAGGACCAGGAGGAGGACGCCCTGTGGCGCGGCTGCCGCAGCGGGGCCGTAGGTCAGCAGCTTTTCCAGGGTCTGCGCCTCGCCGGCATCCAAAGGTTCGTCGATCGCGACGAAATGCACGAAGCGCGTGTCGATCGTGATGGCTTCGGCGAGGGGGACGGGGAGCGCGGCGAGCAGCTTCTCCACCCGGAAGGGGGAGAGCGCGACAGCGCCCGGCAGCGTGAGGACTTGCCGCATCGGCGCGTCTTGCGAATTCATCCTGCAATTATAACCGGTGTGAAAACCAGGGACGCACCCTACTTTTTAGCAAATGCTAAAAAGTAGGGTGCGTCCCTGGTTTTCGGGTGACCTCAATCGACCCTGAAGACGGGCAGCGTCCAGTTCCATACGATGGCGCCCAGCCGGATCGCGGCGATACACGCCATGCCCGAAAGCGCGGCCACGGTGCGGTCGGCGAAATACTGCATCAGCAGGTAGAGCACGACGCCGGCGATGGCGGCCGTGGCGTAGATCTGCCCGCGCCGCAGGATCAGCGGGATCTCGGCGCTGAGCACGTCGCGCAGGACGCCGCCGGCCACGCCGGTGATAGCGCCCATCAGCACCACGACCACACCCGAGTGCTCGAGCGCCTCCGCCACCTGCGCGCCCAGGATCGAGAACATCGCGAGCCCCAGCGCGTCAGCCACCGCCAGCGCGCGGTCCGGCGGGCGGAAGCGGCGCGTGTAGACGATCGTGCCCGCGGCGGCGACGAGGATCACGTAGATGTAATTCGGCTGTGCGATCCAGAACACCTGGCGGTCCAGCAGCAGGTCCCGGATGGTCCCGCCGCCGATCGCGGTCACGGTGGCGATGATGACCACACCCAGCAGGTCCAGGCTCTTGCGTGCCGCGGCCAGTGCTCCCGAGATGGCGAAGACCGCCACCCCAGCGTACTCGAGCGCGACCAGCGCCTCTCCCACGGCTATTTCATTCCCAGCTGGCCCATCAGGAAGGCGTACGTATCCGCGTACTCCTCGATGCGCGTCGAGAGCGAGGTCGCCTGCGCATGGCCGGCATCGGGGCTCACGCGCAACAGCACCGGCCGCTGCGATGTCGTGGCGGCCTGCAGGCGCGCGGCCATCTTGCGCGAGTTGTAGGGATCGACGCGGCCGTCGTTTTCCCCGGTCGTCAGCAATACGGCGGGATACGCCGTGCCGTCCTTCACGCGGTGCAACGGCGAATAGGCGTACAGCGCGTCGAACTGCGCGCGCTCCTTCACCGTGCCGAACTCGGTCACGTTGAAGGCGCCGTTGGGCGTGTTCTCAAACCGCAGCATGTCGAAGACGCCGACCTGCGCCACGACGGCGCGAAAAAGCTCCGGGCGCTGCGTGAGGATCGCCCCCATCAGCAGCCCGCCGTTGCTCCCGCCCATGGCGGCGAGCTTGTCCTTCGAGGTGTATCCGCGTGTGATCAGGTGTTGGGCCGCGCCGATCATGTCGTCGAAAACGTTCTGCTTCTTCGTGAGGTTGCCCGCCAGGTGCCAGGCCTCGCCGAACTCGTCGCCGCCGCGCAGGTTGGCCACCACGAAGATGCCGCCGTGGTCGAGCCAGGCACGCTGCGTGAGCGAAAACATCGGGCGCATGCTGATCCCGTACCCGCCGTAGCCGTAGAGCAGCGTCGGATTGGCGCCGTCGAGCTTCGCGCCCTTCTTCATGAGGATGTTCACCGGGATTTTTGTGCCGTCCTTCGAGACCGCCATCTCGCGCACCACCTCGGCGTCGTCGAAGTTGACCTTCGGCGTGCCGTCGAGCGCTGCGCGGGCGAGCTTGCCGTCGCGGCTCGAATAGCGGTACCACGCCGGCGCGTTCACGTAGCCCTGGCTCGCCACCAGCACGTCGCCACCCTTGAGCGCCACGCCGACCGAAACGCTGGAAACGGGCGGCGTCGGCACGGTAGCGAGCGGCTTGCCCTTGCGGTCGAAGACCCGCAGCTCCGAGGGCCCGCCCACCATGTAGGTGACGAAGAGCCGTCCCGCCGTGGGCGTGAGCTCAAGGATGGTGTCTTCGCCCTGCGCCACCAGCACGGAAGCGTGGGAGAGCTGCGGACGGCCCAGCGGCACGGTAAGGCCCTGCCCGCGCGGCGCGTCCTTGCGCGAAAGCAGGAAGAGCCGCCCGTCGCCGCCGATCACCGCCTGCTTGATGTTGTCGGCGAAATCGGCCACCCGCGTCCACGCGCCACCCGGATCGCGCAGGTAGAACGCTTTCGCCCCGCCATCGCCGCGGGCCACGGTGGCCATCAGGTACCGCCCCTCGCGCGAGGACCGCAGCTGGGTCTGCGCGATGCGCGGGAACTCCTTGCCGATCACGTAGGTGTCCTGGCTCGAAGGGGTGCCCAGGCGATGGAAAAACACCTGCTGGTAGAAGTGCGCGTCGGTCGCGGGGCGCTCGTCGGCCTGGGGGTAGCGCGTGTAGTAGAAGCCCGTGCCCCGGGCGTCCCATTCGATGCTGCCGCCGGCGGTTGCGTATTGCACCCGCGGCACCACGTCGGGCAGGCGCTTGCCCGTGGCGACGTCGATCACGTGGGCCGAGCCGTCCTCGGTGCCGCGCCGCGACAGCGAAACCGCGACATATCTGCCGTCGAGCGAGGGCACGTAGAAATCGATGGCGGTGGTGCCTTTCGGATCGTCGGTGAGCGGGTCGAACACCACACGCTCCGAAGCGGCGTCGTCCGGCGAGCTCATCACCACAATCATCGGCTGGTTGCGCGGGGGCTGGCGCTTCATCGCGAAGAACGCCGCGCGCTCGTGGAACCTGTAATAGCTGACCGGCGCCGTGGTGAAGAGCTCGCGGAAGCGGGTTCTCAGCGGCGCCAGCGCGGGCAACGCGTCGAGGGTGGCGCGGGTGGCGGCGAGCTGCGCCTCGGTCCACGCGTTCACCGCCGGGTCGCCGCCGTCCTCGAGCCAGCGATATTCGTCGACGACACGCGTGCCGAAGTATTCGTCGGCGACGGGCTTGCGCAGGGTCTCGGGGTATTTCGGCGACTGCGCGAGGGCGGCCAGCGCGAGGGCTCCCAGCGCTGCGGCGATGCTCTTCAGTGCGAGATTCATCGGGGACCAGCGTGCTTGCTGCAGGGCCCGTTATGCTACACGCCCATGGCCTCTTTCGATCTCGTGGTGGTGGGAGCCGGCATCGTGGGCCTGGCCCACGCGCTGGCCGGTGCGCGGCGCGGGCTGCGCGTGGCGGTGGTGGAGCGTGATTCGCGCGCCGCATCGGCTTCGGTGCGCAACTTCGGTTTCGTGACCGTAAGCGGCCAGGAAGGCGGCGATACGCGGCGGCGCGCGCTGCGCTCGCGCGAGGTCTGGATCGAGGTTGCCCGTGAGGCGGCGATCGATGTCCACCAGCGCGGCGCCATCGTGGTGGCGCGGCGGGTTGCGGCTTTGCGGGTGCTCGAGGAATTCGCCGAAAGTGCGATGGGCGAAGGCTGCGAATTGCTCACCGCCGCTCGGGCGCGGGAGCTTGTGCCGAACCTGTGCGGCGCGGCGCTGGGCGCACTTTCCAGCCCCCACGAGTTGCGCGTCGAGGCGCGCGAGGCGCTGCCGCGCCTGGCCCGCTGGCTGGAGCTGCGCCATGGCGTGACGTTCCTCTGGGACTGCCCGGTGTTGTCCGTGGAAGGCTCCACCGTTCGCCACTCGGGCGGGGAGATTCGCACCGACGCGGTGGTCATCGCTCCCGGCGCCGGCATCGCCGCATTTCACCCGGGCCTTGCCCGCGCGGTGAACCTGCGCCACTGCAAGCTGCAGATGATGCGGCTGGCGGCGCCGGGATTTCGACTGCCGGGCGTACTGATGGCGGACCTGAGCCTGCTGCGTTATGGCGGGTTCGCCGCGATGCCGGGCGCGCTTCACCTGCGCCGGGAACTTGAGGCCGAGTGCGCGCACGAGCTCGAGAACGGCGTGCACCTCATCGTGGCGCAGGGCGCTGACGGATCGTTGGTGGTGGGCGATTCGCACCACTACGCCGATGCGCCGGACCCCTTTTCTTCCAGCGCGGTGGATGTGTTGATCCTGGGCGAGCTGCGCGCCCTCCTCGACCTGCGCATCGAGGTCACGGAACGCTGGCTGGGCTACTACCCCACCGCCGACGTCGCGCCCGTGCTCGCCGAATCCCTCGCCCCGCGCACCCGCCTCGTTTCCGTCACCAGCGGCACCGGCATGAGCACCGCCTTCGCCATCGGCGAGGAGACCCTCGCCGGGCTCTTTTGACCCGAGAACCGGGGACGCACCCTACTTTCCCCGAATTGGGGACGCACCCTACTTTCGCGTAATCCGGGACGCACCCTACTTACCTGGCGCTGAAGAGCACCGCCTGCCCCACGAGCGCCGGTTTCCGGGGCCGCCCCATTTCCGGAGGTGACAGCGGCTTGCCTACCTGCAAGCCCAGGCGAGCAACGAAGGCCTGTCCTCCCAATGGCCTGTCGGTCTTGATGGCCCGCCTCACGGAGTCCAGTTGCAGGAGGGACAACGGCGTGTCGAACATCGAGCGATATTGCGTCTGGCGCGCCGGGGGATCGACCCCGAGATCCTGGAACAGCGAATGGGCGACAACCAGGGAGGATCGCGCACCTTCCGCATTCACCCGATAGCTCGACCAGGGGTATTGGCCGGGGAACGAAACCATCCGTGCGCGGACCGGGTTCATCTCCAGGTAACGATGGCAAACGAAGAGATAACTTTCCGAGTCGACCAGGCTCGACCGGAATCGTCCCTCCCAAAGCGGTCCCGATCGCCCCAGCCTTCGATTCATGGCCTGCACGTAGCGTTGGTTCACGCTTCGCATCATCTCCGAGGCGCTGTCTGCGCGCTCGGGAGTAGCGAGCAGGTGGATATGGTTCGTCATCAGGGCGTACGCGTGCACCCGGCATCCGTGGAGGTGGGAGAACTGCTCCAGCAAGCGGAGATAGAGATCGTAGTCCGAAGCTTCGACGAAGCAGGGGCATCGATTGTGTCCGCGTTGCAGGATATGCAAGGGGACGCAGGGGACGATAAAGCGGGCTGTACGGGGCATGAATGTCCAACGGTCGCCCGCGGATTTGGTTGTCTCGAGCAGAAAGTAGGGTGCGTCCCCAATTCGGTCGTCCCCAATTCGGTCGGTTGTCCCGAGCAGAAAGTAGGGTGCGTCCCCACTTTCATGAAAGTAGGGTGCGTCCCCGGTTTTCGGGTCAACCCCAGCGCAGCAGGACGCGAAGCTTGCGGAAGTCGTCGTGCCCAAGCATGTCGGGCAGGACGAGCAGGGTGTGGTCGAAGCGGGCGCCTGCGGGGCGCCAGCGGACCACGGTGAGCCACGGGGCGACGAAGGACCCTTCGCACAGCCGGCCCGCGCGGCCCTGCACCACGAGGACGCCCTCCCGGTCCAGCGCGATCGACCGCACCTGCCTCGCGCGGTCGAGCGCGTGAAGTGAAAGGCAGGCAACCCACGTCCCCAGCAGCAGGGCAGCGCCCAGCGGAAGCGGCGTGGCGGCCAGCAGCGCGAGGGTGGCGACCGCGCCCGCGCCCACCAGCACGGGCAACACGCGCGAGCGCGTGAGGAATGCATCAACTGCCCCGCTATACTTGTCTTCCGCCGCAACTCTTCCCACGTCCCCTCCATGTCGTCGCAAGCACCCACGTCCGAAAATTCCTGGCAGGACTTCCTTGCCAGCCGCGGCGCCGTCAGGCAGGGCAACCGCACGTTGAGCTTCGGCGACGCAACGGCCGAGCTGCTGGCCGCGCGCGACGGCACCATCCTCGCCGACCTTTCGCATAACGCGCTCCTCGAGGTGACGGGGGACGACGCCACAACTTTCCTGCACGGCCAGTTCACCAACGACGTGGAGGCGCTGCCCGAAGGCGGCGCCCAATGGAACGGCTGGTGCTCGGCGAAGGGGCGACTGCTGGCGACCTTCCTGCTGGTGAAGGTGCCGAAGGGTTACCTGATGATGCTGCCCTCGCCGCTGGCCCCCACGATCACCCGGCGCCTGGGCATGTTCGTGCTGCGCGCGAAGGTGAAGATCCGTGACGTTTCCGCCGACCTCGTGAGGCTCGGATTCGCCGGCCAGGCGGCCCCGATGATCGTGGCGCGCCACTGGGGCCTCACCCCCGAGGCGATGCGCTCGGTCGAGAAGAAGGGCATGCGTGTGGTGGCCCTCGATGGCGAGCGCTTCGTCGTCATCGCGCCGGCGGACCACGCGCGCGACGCATTCGACACCCTCTCGGAAAGCGCCACGCGCGCCGGCGCCGACGCATGGGAATGGACCTCGATCAACGCGGGCATCCCCACCATCGTCACCGAGACCCAGGAAGCCTTCGTGCCGCAGATGGCCAACTTCGAGCTGGTCGGCGGGGTGAGCTTCAAGAAGGGCTGCTACCCGGGGCAGGAGATCGTGGCGCGCACGCAATACCGCGGCATCCTCAAGCGGCGCTTGGCGCTGGCGCACGTGGAGCGCGAATCGGGCATTGCGCCCGGGCAGGCGGTGTACAGCCCGAGCTTCCCGGACCAGGCCGCCGGCGAAATCGCCAACGCCGCGCCCGCCCCCGGCGGCGGGACCGACATCCTGGTGGTGGCGCAGGTGGAAAGCCTTCGCAGGCGCGACCTGCACCTCGACTCGCCCGAGGGCCCGCCGATCGAGATCCGCAGCCACCCGCCGATCGAACCGGCGCCGTGAGGAAGGCGGGCTCCGCCCCCATCGCCGCGCTGGTGGCGATGATCCTCATCTGGGGATATTCGTGGGTGGTGATCAAGATCGCGCTGCGGCATGCGCATCCCTTCGATTTCGCCGCGCTGCGCGTGGCCATCGGCTGCGCCATCCTCGTCGCGATCGTGAAGTTCCGCGGCCGCTCGCTGCGCCTGCCCACCTACCGCATGGCGATTTTCCTCGGCGTGATCCAGGTCGCGCTCTTCGTCGCGCTCTCGCACTTCGCGTTGCTCTATGCCGGGCCCGGCAAGACCTCGGTGCTGGTCTTCACGATGCCGTTCTGGATGATCATCTTCGCCCACTTCCTGATCGGCGAACACATGCGCGGCGCGCAGTGGCTGGCGGTGGGTGTGGCGCTTGCGGGGCTGGTGCTGATCGTGGCGCCGTGGGATCTCACGAGTGTCACGGGCAGCCTGCTTGCCGTGGCGGCGGGCGCGGTGTGGGCCATCACCGCGGTGCTGTCGAAGAAATGGCCGGTGGCGGCGCAGGACCCACTGCTCTTCACCGCCTGGCAGCTCTTCTTCGGCTTCCTCGCACTGGCCGCCCTCGCCTTCATCCATCCGCACGGGCCGATCCGGTGGAATTTCGAGTTTGTCTGGACGTTGCTGTTTTCGGCCGTCATGGTGACCGCAATCGGCTGGTGGTTGTGGACCTACGTGCTGGCGACCACCCCCGCGGGAGTTGCGGGGCTCAACGCACTCGGCATTCCCGTGGTGGCGGTCGTTGGCTCCGCCATCCAGCTGGGGGAGCGCCCGCCACCCCTGGAGCTCGTGGGCATGCTCGCCATCGGCGCGGCCCTCGGCCTGCTCGCCTGGCTCGGGATACGGCGCCAGGCCCAGTTGGCCTCCGCCACACCCTGCGACTGAACCCCTGAGCCCGGAAAACCGGGGACGCACCCTACTTTTGAAAAGTTGGGGACGCACCCTATTTATCGGGTAATCGGGGTCCGTCCCCAACTTTCATAAGTAGGGTCCGTCCCCAACTTTTCAAAAGTAGGGTGCGTCCCCGGTCGTGGGGCTGCGACTGGATGTCACTTCTTCCTGCGCGCCACCGGCTTCCGGTAGCGCCGCACGCCGGTGCGGATCTCCTCCTTCGCTTCCTCGGGGCTGCCCCAGCCCTCGAGCTTTACCCACTTGCCGGGCTCGAGGTCCTTGTAGTGCTGGAAGAAGTGGGTGATCTGCGAGATGGTCAACTCCGGCAGGTCGCGAACCGTCTCGATGCTGCGGTAGAGCGGGGTGAGCTTGTCGATCGGCACCGCCAGCAGCTTGGTGTCCCCGCCCGCCTCGTCGGTCATCTTGAGGATGCCGATGGTCCTGCAGCGCACCACCACCCCGGGCATGAGCGCAAACGGCGTGATCACCAGGACGTCCACCGGATCGCCATCGTCCGAAAGGGTCCTGGGGATGTATCCGTAGTTGCACGGATAGTGCATGGAAGTGGACACGAAACGGTCGACGAAGAGGGCGCCGGTCTCCTTGTCGACCTCGTACTTGATGGGATCGGCGTGCATCGGGATCTCGATGATCACGTTGAAATCGTTCCCCAGGTCTCGGCCCGCCGGCACCAGGTCCAGGCTCATGTGCCACCTCTCGCTTGAAATTTGGTAAATTGTTCCAGCAGTATCATCCAAGTTGGCGATTTGACTGGCAAAAACATGGCTCGCAGCCTGCCGCTCATACTGACGCTGGACCAGCACGGAGTGCCCCACCGATGGGTCACCTGGCAGCAGGCGGTCTGGTATTACGCCAAGGAACGCGTGGCCTGGGAGCTGGGGCGCGAGGAATTCACCTTCCTCGGCGGGCGCTGCCACCTCACCGGCGAGCGCTCCAGCATCACCGCCAATTCCATCATCGCCATCCGCGGCAAGGCCCTCGCCATCAAGGGCTTCAATGCGGTCCCGCCCCTGAACAACCGCGAACTCTTCAATCGAGACAAGTTCATGTGCGGCTTCTGCGGCGGGGATTTCTCGCCGTACCGCCTCACCTGCGACCACGTGCTGCCGATGTCACGCGGCGGGCGCGATACCTGGATGAACGTGGTGACGGCGTGCCGCGCGTGCAACCAGCGCAAGGGAAACCGCACGCCGGAAGAGGCGCACATGCACCTGCTCTACGCGCCCTACGTGCCCAACCGCGCGGAGTTCCTCATCCTCGCCAACCGCCGCATCCTCGCCGACCAGATGGAGTTTCTGCGCCAGCACGTCTCGGCGAACTCGCGCATCAGCCGCAACTAGCCCGCCGCCTCGTTCAGCTGGCGCTGCAGCCACGCCACGAATTTCTTCACCTCCGGGCGCGCCTGCGCGTTGCGCGCGTAGATGGCGTGGAACGCCCGGCTCACGCGCCGCGCGCCCCCGAATAGCGGCACCAGCTTCTTCTCGCGGATGTATTGCTCGACCAGCGTCATGCGCCCGAGCGAGATGCCCTGACCGTGCAGCGTGGCCTGCACCACTTGGTCGTACTGGTCGAAGGAAAGGGCCGCGTGCGCCGCCAGGTTCTCGATCCCGCGCGCCTCGAACCACGCCGCCCAGGAGAGCCACGGCCAGCGCCCGTGCGGGTCGTGGAAATTGAGCAGCACGTGGTGGCCGAGGTCTTCGGGTTTCGCCATCGGGCGCCTGGCGGCCTTCGATTCCTTCACGTACCCGGGCGTGCAGACCGCCGCGAGCTGCTCGCCCACGAGATAAGTGGCACCCGGCGGCACCTGGTCAAGCGGGCAGTCGCGGACCGCGAGGTCGATGCCCTCGCGGTCCATGTCGACCACCTCGTGGGTGGCGGTGATGCGCACATCGATACCGGGATGATCCTTGCGGAAGCGCGCCAGGCGCGGCACCAGCCAGATCGAGGCGAACGAAACCGTGGTGGTGACGGTGAGCACGTGGCCGGTGCGCGCTTCGCGCAGCTTGCGGGTGGCCTCGCGCAACAGGTCGAGCGCGGCGGCGACCGTGCGGTAGTAGGCCGCGCCGGCCTCGGTCAGGGCGAGCGACTTGTGGCGCCGCTCGAACAGCGCCATGCCGACGAATTCCTCCAGCGCCTGGATCTGGCGGCTGACCGCCGATTGCGTGACAAACAGCTCCGCCGCCGCCCGGGTGAAGCTCAGGTGGCGCGCGGCCGACTCGAAACCCCGCAGGAGGTCGAGCGGCGGCAGTGGCCGGTGGGCGTTAGTCATGCTTGTAGGTCATGCAAGACATTCATACTTCTCGTTTGTCGCTAGCCCTGCGGATTAGGACAATGCAAGGCGTCGGGAGCCCGATTTTGCATGCACCCGCCGCATACAGCAAGGGAGAACCCAATGAACCTGAGCATCGACCGCCCCACCTTCGCCCTCGACGAAGGGCAGGTCATGAGCCTCGACGACATCGCCGGCACCCGCATTTCGGCCCACGACGGGACGGTGTGGATCACCTGCGAGGACAGCCGCCGCGACGTCATCCTGCGCGCGGGAGAATCGGTGGTTGTCACCCGCGACGGCCGCACCGTCGTGCAGGCTCTGCAAGCCGCCCACGTTTCACTGCAATAACGCACACAGAAAGAGAGAAAACACATGCACCCCCCCGCCTCCTGGTACGCCGAGGGCCTTCGCTGGATCGGATCGCTTTTCGATAGCGCCGCCGACTACCTCGACCGCCCGTCCATCTCGCCTTCCCCGCTTGAGCCGCGCCCACAGTACCTGCCGGTCGAGGAATATCTCTTCGATGTCCGCCACCGCATCCAGACCCGCTACTGAAAACCCGAAAATCGGGGACGCACCCTACTTTCCGCCCTACTTTCCGAAAAGTAGGGTGCGTCCCCGATTTTCGTCAGCGGCGCTCGAGCAGCATCGCGTCGCCGTAGCTGAAGAAGCGGTACCTGCCGGCGACGGCATGGGCGTAGGCGCGGCGGATGTTCTCGCCGCCCGCGAACGCGCAAACCAGCATCAGCAGCGTCGATCGCGGCAGGTGGAAATTGGTCACCAGGCGATCCACCACGCGAAACTCGAAACCCGGCGTGATGAATAGCCTCGTCTCCGCAGCACCGGCCCGCAGGCCCTGCCCGCCCGCGGCGGC
Organism: Burkholderiales bacterium; assembly: GCA_038203035.1. Taxonomy (GTDB): domain Bacteria; phylum Pseudomonadota; class Gammaproteobacteria; order Burkholderiales; family Usitatibacteraceae; genus Usitatibacter. The sequence goes on along the minus strand of JBBREI010000089.1, from coordinate 1,911 downwards.
CGATTCCAGCGCGCGCAGCGACGTAGTCCCCACCGCCACCACGCGGCCATTCCTGGCCCTGGCCAGCGCGACGGCATCAACCGTCGCCTGCGGGATCGTGTACCTCTCCGAGTGCATCACGTGGCCGGCGACATCGTCCACGCGCACCGGCTGGAACGTGCCCGCACCGACGTGCAGCGTGACCGAAGCAAACACTGCCCCGCGCGCCTTCAACGCCGCGATCACGGCATCGTCGAAATGCAGCCCCGCCGTCGGCGCGGCCACCGCGCCCGGCTCGCGCGCATACACGGTCTGGTAGCGCGACTCGTCCTCGGGCACGGCCTGGTGGGTGATGTAGGGTGGCAGCGGCACCTCGCCATGGGCCGCCAGCACATCCAGCACGTCCTGCTGGAAGCGCAGCTCGTAGAACTCGTCGTGGCGGCCCACGACCTCCACCGCCACGCCCGCGCCCAGGATCAGCGTGCGCCCGCTGCGCGGCGGCTTGCTTGCCCGCACCTGTGCCAGCGCACGTCGCGAGTCGAGCACCCGCTCCACCAGCACCTCGACTTCCCCGCCGCTGTCCTTGCGGCCGTGCAGGCGCGCCTTGATCACGCGCGTGTCGTTCACCACCAGCAGGTCGCCGGGGGCGACGAGATCAACGATGTCGGAAAAGCGCCGATCGCTGATCGCCCCGGAAGGTCCATCGACGTGCAGCAGGCGGCTCGCGCCCCGCTCGGCGGCGGGGTGCTGCGCGATCAATTCGTGCGGAAGGAAGTAGTCGAAATCGGAGAGGTGCACTAACCCATTATAATTTGGGCACTGTGCGCGCCTCGGTCGCCCGAAGCAACGGCGTCGTCGGGCCGGGACCGGGCCGCTCGACGCCGGCAGGCACCACGCGCGCAGCAATGCCGGGATGGCGAAATTGGTAGACGCACGGGACTCAAAATCCCGCGGTGGCGACACCATGCGGGTTCGATTCCCGCTCCCGGCACCAGGATGCGCAGCCCGAAGAAAAACGCCCGCTCGCGGCGGGCGCAAGTGGGATCCTGCGGCAAAACTATCGGGTCACGGCGCGCTGCTCCGCCTGCGTTGCACCGTCAGGCCCGGGATCAGCAGTTCCTGGTAGCCGAAGGAGCCTTCGTCCGCGTAGGTGTGGCAGCCGTTGCAGTTGGTGAGCTTGCGCACCTTGATCTTCGCGCGCCGGTCGATCACCTCGAGGATGATGCGGTGCATCTCGACCATCGTGCGCACTTCCATGAGGCGGTAAGGCGTCTGGCTGTCCTTGATGCGCTCCATGAAGGCGATCGAGCCTTCGTACGGCGACTTGTCGGCAGCGTTGTCCGTGAGGTACTTGCGCACCGCGGCCTGGGTGGCCGGATTGAGGTTGAGCGTCTCGCCGAAATGTTTGTCGAGCCGGGTCATGTGCAGCTCCCACGAACGCGCCGGCAGCAGGCCGGGCGAATACGGGAAGTGGCACGAGCCGCACTCCTTCACGTACGTGGGATCCTTGGCGGCCAGGAAGCCGCCCATGCTGCCGGGCGCTTCCTTGTAGTAGCGTTCGCTCGCCGCGTGGACGTTGAAAGCGGCCAGCGCGAGTGTCACCAGCATCAGGCGATGCAGATCCTTCATTTACCGTCTCCCCTTCGTTTATGTTCTTCGTCAGTGCCGTGCCAGGTATTCCCGGACCTTGTCCGCCTGCGCACCCGCGGCGGCGATGGCAGCGCGAAGCTGCGCCTCGCTGACCCCCAGGGACATGGTCCAGATCCGGACGTCCTCCGGATTGCGCAGGTCGATGCGGTTCCTCCCCCGCGGTCGCCGCCACGCATTGGTTTCGCTCACGCCTGCCTCCAACTTTCGCAAGCGCCATGGTTAGGCGAAGAGCCTTACGCGACCCTTACGGTGGGCGCCGCCGCCGCGGCGGCCGTGGCCGGT
>JBBREI010000088.1:0-14594 GCA_038203035.1 Burkholderiales bacterium | reverse complement strand
CGTCGAACTTGCGCCCCTCGTCGTCGAAGCCGTGGGTGAGCTCGTGGCCGATGGTGGTGCCGGTGTTGCCGTAGTTGGGCGCGTCGTCCATGCGCGGATCGAAAAGCGGCGGCTGCAACACGCCGGCGGCGAAGTTGATGTCGTTCAACTGCGCGTCGTAATAGGCGTTCACAGTGGGCGGGGTCATCTGCCATTCGCCGCGATTCACCGGCTTGCCGATCTTGGCGATGTCGCGTTTCGTCTCGAAACGGGTGGCGCGCACCACGTTGCCGAAGAAATCACCCGGCTTGATCGCCACGCTGCCGTAGTTGCGCCACTTGTCGGGATAACCGATCTTGTTGACGATGGAATGCAGCTTCTCGAGCGCGCGCTTCTTGGTGGCCTCGCTCATCCACGGCAGCTGCCTGATGTCGTCGGCCATCGCGGCCTCGATCTGCAGCGTCATGCGCAGCGTCCTGGCCTTCATCTCCGGAGTGAAGGCGCGGCGCACGAATTCCTGTCCCAGCGCCTCGCCCAGCTGCGAGTCCACCAGGCTCACGCAGCGCTTCCAGCGCGGCTTGAGCTGCGGCGTGCCATGCAGCGTCTTGCTGAAGAAATCGAAGTTCTCGTTCACGAACGCCTTCGACAGGTACGGCGCCATGTTGCTCGCCAGGTGCCAGCGCAGGTAGGCCTTGATGTCGTCCAGGCTCTGCTGCTTCAAGCGGACGTCGAGCGCCTTGAAGAACTCCGGCTGCGTCACGTTGAGCACCTGGGTGCGCGTGAGCGCGATCTTCCTGAAGTACACGTCCCAGTCAAGCTCGGGCGTGAGCGCCTTCAGGCCCTTCAGGTCCATCTTGTGGAATTGATTGTAGGGGTCGCGGCGGTCCACGCGCGAGAGCGACGCCTTTGCCAGCGCCGTCTCGATCGCCATCACGGTGTCGGCATTGCGCCTGGCGCCTTCGGTGGTTTCGCCCAGCAGCTGGAACACGCGCGTCACGTGCTGCAGGTACTTGTCGCGGATCTCCTTCGTTTTTTCGTCGTCCTTCAGATAGTAGTCGCGGTCCGGCAGCGAAAGCCCGCCCGCCGCGGCGAACGTGATGACGCGGGTCGAGTCGGCGAAATCCTGGTTCGCGCCCACCCCGAAGAAGAGCCCGGAGTCCCCGGTGGCCTGGTGGAGCTCGGCGAGCAGTGCGGCCAGCTCACCCTTGGACTTCAACGCGTCGATGCGCTCGAGCATGGGCTTGAGCGGCGCGGGCCCGAGCTTCTCCGCGGCTTGCTCGTCCATGCAGGCGGCGAAGTAGTCGCCGATTTTCTGCTGCACCGCGCTGCGGCCGGTTTTCTTCTTCGCCGATTCCTCCAGGATGCCCCAGAGGAAGCGCTGGTTGTCCTGCCCGAGCTTGCGATAGACGTGCCAGCTGGACTGGTCGGGCGGGATGGGGTTGTTGGCGCGCCACCCGCCGCAGGTGTACTGGTAGAAGTCGTTGCAAGGATCGGCGGTGCGATCCATGGCGGTTACGTCCAGGCCTGGCGTGTAGGGGAGGGAGGTGAGGGGCGTGTCGGGCTGCTGGGCAAAAGCGGCCACGGCGATGGGGGCGAGCAGGAGGGGGGTCAATTTGCGCATGCGGCAGTTTATCCAAACCGCGCCGCCTTCCCGTGTCACCGAATATTTCAGCGCGGTTCGCGGCGGTATTTCGCCCCTATACTTTCCCGCATGACTCGCACATCAGCTTTCATGCGTTGCGGCGCGGGGTGGATCGTTGCGCTTGCGCTGGCGGGATGCGGCGGCGGTGGCGGTGGCGCAAGCGCGCCGCCGGTCACCAACCCGCCCACCGGCAACTACCTGGACGCAACGGTCTACTCGAGCCAGCCCACGGCGTCGTTGTCGAACCCGAACGAGATCACGTCGATCACCCGGGGCCAGGTGGTGGTGGGGTCGCAGACATTTTCCTATACGGCCACCACCGGGCACCTCACGTCCCTGGCGCTCGTCGACAACCTGCCGCAGGCTTCCTTCTTCTACGTGGCGTACACACTCGACGGCGCCGCGCCCGTCACGCGCCCGGTGACCTTCTTCTACAACGGCGGCCCCGGCTCATCGACCATCTGGCTGCACCTCGGATCGTTCGGCCCCCGGCGCCTGGATACGGGCGAGCCGAACATGTCGGGTGTTGCGCCATTCCCGCTGGTGGATAACGCCGAGACGCTGCTCGATGTGAGCGACCTCGTTTTTGTCGACGCCATCGGCAGCGGCTTCTCGCAGGCGATCGCGCCCAACAACAACCGCACCTTCTGGGGCGTGGACGTCGATGGCGCGGCGTTTCGCGATTTCATCCGCCGCTACGTGGCGGTCAACAACCGCGCCTCGTCGCCGAAGTTCCTTTACGGCGAATCCTATGGCGGCCCGCGCAGCGCGGTGATTGCGGACCTGATGGAGGCCGCGGGCATGAGCCTGGCGGGTGTGGTGCTGCAGTCGCCCGCGCTCAACTACAACAGCAACTGCGGGATCATCATCGCGGTGGTGAGCTGCGGCGGTTATCTGCCCACCTATGGCGCCACCGCGGCGTGGTTCGGGCGTTCCAATCCGCCGGCAACCCCCGCACAACTGCCCGGCTTCATGGCGCAGCTGCGCCCGCTCACCGATGACCTCTATGCGCCCGCGGTGGTGGCCCTGCTGACAACCGCCACGCGCCCGGACCCGCTGCTGGTCACGCGCCTGGCCGCGGTTTCGGGACTCACGGGCGCGCAATGGGACGCCAACTTCAACATGCCGCCGGAATTTTTCCGCGTGAACCTGCAGCCGGGTACCCTTTCCGGGCGTTACGACGCGCGCGTGACGTTGCCCAACAACAGCCCCCCGGGGCGCGAGATCGATCCGTCGGACGTCCTGATCGGCCCCTCGTTTTCGTTGCGGATGGGGGAATACCTCGCCGGCACCCTGGGGTACACCACTCCCTCGACCTACACGATGCTCAGCAACGCCATCAACTTCTGGAATTTCTCCCACGACGGCAACCAGCTGCCCGACACGGTGCCCGATCTGGCCGCCGCCATGGCGCAGAATTCGCGCCTGAAGGTGCTTGCCGTCAACGGCTACCATGACCTCGCGACGCCGTTCCACACCACGGAGCGTGACCTCGCGCGCCTGGGCAACAATCCCAACGTGCGCGTCATCAATTACGTGGGTGGGCACATGACCTACCTGGAGCATTCGTCGCGCCGCGCGATGAAGGCGGACCTGGCGGAGTTCTACCGGAGCGCCCTGCAATGAAGACGACGTTAATGCTGCGGGCTTTGGTGACGATCGCGCTGGGTGTGCTCGCTACGGGCGCCGCTGCGCAGGTGATGCCGGCGCCAGCCGCGGAAGTGCCGATGCTGGATCCCTACGTGCCACCGGGCGCGCGGCCCAAGTCGCTGCGGGTGCCCGCGGCGACGCAGGGCCCGGCGCTCGAAGCCCAGGTGGAGCGCAAGCTGCGCACACGCTTCGAGGCGGCCGCCCAGGGACAGCCGACCCTCACACGGGAGCAGGCACGCGCCGCGGGGCTGGGCGCCATCACCCGTGAGTTCGATGTTATCGACCGCTCCAGGCGCGGCGCGATCACGTTCGAGGACTACCAGCGCCACCTGCAGGAAGCGCGCGCGCCGGCGCGTTAGTCTCCTTCCTCTTCTTCGCCGGCGATGCGCTCGATGTGATCGACGTCGATGTCGGAGCCGTCGCGCGCGGCCTTGTCCCGTCCCACGGCGCCCCGCTCTCCGGTACCCGTGGAATCGGTATCGCTGTCCAGGTCCGAATCGCCGAGGTACCGACCGACGCCGGCGATGTCGCTGCCGCTATCGGAGCTGTCGCTGGGCCCGAGCGCGGCGGTGCCGTGGCCCTGGTGGATGCGGCGATCGGGGCCCGCGGGAAGGTTTTCCGGGGTAAGGGTGCTTGTGCCCATGCTGCCTCCTGGCGTTTTGCTTGGAGGAAGTTGGACGCCGTCAGGCCGCGACAGTTCGCGGCCATTTGGCTTACGGAGTTCACGCAGGACCACGCACCGTAGGAGGTAGCCGACTCGAAGGGCCGGGTCCCTCCGGCATCCTTCCCGAAGCGCGGCCACGACAATGGTCGGATGCCCATTCGTGTCCTCCTCATCGCTTTCCTCGCCGTCCTCGCCTTTCTCCTGAGCCTTCCCGCGCTGGCGGAGCGCAAGACCGTGTGCACCATCACGGTGAATTCGGACGACGAGAAGGAAACCTTCCGCCAGCGCCTGCCCGCGGGCCAATACGATTTCGTGGAGCTGGTCGAGAAGGGCGGCCCGCGCTGGCTGGAATCGTCGTGCCGGCGCCAGGTCCAGTGCGACGTGCTGGTGGTCTCGGGCCACTTCAATGCCGGCGACGACTTCTATTCCGATCGCCTGGAGAACCGGGAATTCCTCAGCGTCGACGAACTGGAGCGCGCGTCGTGCAGCAATTCCTGCCCCGGCGTGTTCGCGAAGCTGAAGGAGGTGTACCTCTTCGGCTGCGAGAGCCTCAATGCCCAGGAGACCCGTAACGCTTCACACGGCGAAAGTGCGCGCAGCCGCATGCGGCGCATCTTCCCGAACGTCCCGGCGATCTACGGCTTTTCGTCGTCGGCGCCCGTGGGTCCGACCGCGGCGATGTTGCTGAACCGGTATTTCGATGGCGGCAATGCCGAGGTCGGCAGCGGCCGCGTGAGCGCCCGGTTGCTGAAGGCGTTCAGCGCCAACTCCATGACCCAGGCGCGCGGCGTGGGCGATTCACCCACCGAATCCGCCCATCGCCGCGAGGTGTGCCAGCTCTTCGACGACCGCCTTTCGCCGGCACGCAAGCTCACCGCCATCCATCACATGTTGCGTGCCGACGGCGCCGATGCACGCGCGCTGCTCGATCGCGCCGAAAAGCTGCTGGCCTCGCTCACGCCGCAGGATCGCGCCGCGCCCGACTTCACGAGTGCGATGGCCCTGGTCTCCAGCGATTCGGCCACCGGCGCAAACGTGGTTGCGGCCGCCCGCGCCACTCCCCAGCCGCAGCTGCGCGTGCGCCTGGCCACCCTGGCCGCGTCCATGGGATGGCTCGCGCAGGACCAGCTGCAGGCCGAACACGCGCGCATGGTTTCAGACCTGCTGGCGCGCAACGCGCTGGGTTATGCCGAGGTCGAACTCGTCTGTTCACTCAACGAAGGCGGCGCGCTCGAGGATTCGCTGCCCGCGGTGATGGCCGCGCCGTCGCGCGCCACCGCGGCCGCGCGTGCCGCGGCGCTGGCCTGCATGGGCGACGCCGGCGCGCATGCCCGGGTGATCGCCGCACTCGCCAGCCCGGATGTGAAGGATGTGCAGCTTGCCCAGGCCTACCTGCGCAACCGGCCCGTCACCGATCCGGGCGAGCTGCGCATGATCGCCAGCGGTGTCACGCGCATGCCCGCTTCCGAGGCCCAGGTTCGCGCGCTCGATACGCTGGGACGATTTCCCATCGCCGACCGCGCCGTGCTCGAGGAGCTCGGCCGGTTTTTCACCGAGGCGAAATCGATCCAGGTGCAGCGCGCCATCGCCGAGATATTCATACGGGCGGGTTATCGGCGCCCGGAACTGGCCGGGATGTTGCGCGCCCACCGCCTGAAATCCGCCAGCGGCGCCGACCTCATCGACGAGCTGATCCAGAGGTTGCAGACCTCGTCCTGATGGGTGGCGCCGGGTAAAATGGCAGGCATGCCGAAGAAGCCCCGGACCCTCTACGAAGTGCTGGGCGTCAAGCCCGACGTCAAGCACCACGAGCTCACCTTCCTGTACGACCGCCAGATGGCGGCGCGGCGGCGCGAGGGTGCGCCGCCCGACCAGAAAACCGAAACCGCCATGCGGGCCGCCTTCGATGTCCTGTCGGATCCCGACCGGCGCGAAGCCTACGACCGCGAACTCGCGGCCGCGCGCATCAAGCCCTCCTTCGGCCCCGCCCAGGGCGCGATGGCCACCGGCTTCGTGCTGGTCGTGGCGGCGGGGATCGCCTTTTTCGTGATGAAGAAACCCGCCGAATCCGTGGGCGCCACCGCGCCCGCCCTGGAGAACATCTCGGCGAACGCAACCACCGCGGTGGGTCGCCTGCAAAGCACCGACATGTCCGGCCAATCGAAGGCCGCCGGGCTCGCCTTCGCAATCGACGAGGGCGTGATGGTGGCCAGCTGCGAACACATCACCGCCAACACCCAGCTCATCGTGAACGTCGTCGCCCGCATGGCGCCCGCGCGCCTGGCGTCGACCAACGAGGCGCTTGGCCTGTGCAAGCTCGACGTGAAGGGCACCGGCAGCTGGCCGCTGCGTGTGGCGTCGGCGGAAACACGCGCCGGTGACGTGGTCTACGCCACCCACGTGAATGCCGTGGGTGAGGTGAGCCTGAAGGAAACGCGGGTCAAGGCGGTGCGCGACGACCAGGGTGCCCGGGTTGTGGACACCACCACGGTCCCCGCGGTGGGTGGCGCGCCGCTGCTCGATACGCAGGGCCGCGTGGTGGCGGTGGCGAGCCATTCGCGCCACGTGATGTTGCCGAAGTCGTGGACCGATGCGCCGATGGGTGAGAACCAGCGGTCGCCTTCAACCGCCACGCCGTCGCCTGCCGACGAGGCCGCGCCGGGCGCAACCGCCGGCTCCGCCGCCTACGATCGCGGTGTAGACCCGACCGCACCGAAATCGCGCGTGGTGCTGCCGCCCAACAGCCCTATCTCGCAGGACGACGCGCAGCGCCTGCATAAGCAGTACCGCCCCGAACGGAAGATCCCGGCCGACCAGGACCCTTGAGTCGCCACAACAGGAAAAGCGCGATCGCCATGTTGAGCGCGTTCCATGCGATGCCGTTGAGGAAGGCCGCGCGATAGGAACCGGTCAGGTCGAAGACCTTGCCCGACATCCATCCCCCCAGCGCCATGCCGAGCATGGTGCACATGATCACCGCGCCCACGTAGGTGCCCGCGCGTGCCGCCGGAAAGTGCTCGCGCACGATGATGGCGTAGGAAGGCACGATGCCGCCCTGGAAGAGGCCGAACAGCGCCGAGATCACATAGAGCGAGACGAGGCCGTTGAACGGCAGGAAGAGCACCAGCGCCACCGCCTGCAGCATCGATCCCAGGAGCAGCGTGCGCAGCCCGCCGATCCGATCGCAGATGACACCCGAGACGAGGCGGCTCACGATGCCGAACCCGAGCATCACCGACAGCATCTCCGCGCCGCGCGCCGCTCCGTAGCCGAGGTCGCCGCAGTACGCAACGATATGTACCTGCGGCATCGACATCGCCACGCAACACGCCACGCCGGCCACCATCAGCAGCGCAAGCGCCGCCGGCGCCGGAAGCCCGAAGGGCCGGGGTTTCGCGTCCACGGCGCCGGCGCCCGGGGCCGGTTGCGCCGCGAGCGGCGGGCGGCGGCGCATCGCCAACGCCAGCAGCACCATGCCCGTGCCACACGTGAGCCCCATGCCGAAGTAGGTCTGGCGCCATCCGTATTGCTCGACGAAGTGCTGCACGATCGGCGGCCAGATCGTGCCGCCCAGGTAGTTGCCGCTGGCGCAAACCGCCACGGCGATGCCGCGGCGGCGAACCCACCACAACGACGTGTCGGCGAGCAGCGGAGAAAACGTCGCGGCGCTGCCGCACAATCCGATCAACACGCCGTGCACGAGCGTGAAGGTCACCATGTCGTGGGCGAGGCCCGCGAGCACGAATCCGGTGCCCAGGCATGCGCCGCCCAGCATCAGCGGGATCATCACGCCGAAGCGATCGGCCAGGCGCCCCATGATCACGCCGCCCACGCCGAAGCCGATCATCAGCAGCGAATAGGGCAGCGACGCATCGGCGCGCGCGACGTTGAATTCCGCCTGCACCGCGGGCAACACCACGGGCACGACGTACATGCCGCTTGCGCCGATGGTCATCAGGAGCAACGTCACCCCGAGTCGCGCTGCGGCGTAGGGTGAGTCGGTGGCAGGTTCGGTTCGCATGGGCGCCAAGGGCGAATCGCGCTCCGGCAAGTCCTTACTTGCCGCGCCTGGCCAGGATCGCCTCGATCTCGTCCATGATCCGGTTCATGCGCGTGGCCACCGCCTGGTACGGAGCGGGCGTCGCCAGATCCACACCGGCGGCCTTTACCAGGTCGTACGGGTAGTCCGAGCTTCCGGCCTCCAGCAGCTTGATGTATTTCTCGCGCGCCCCCGGCTCACCCTTGAGGATCGCCTCCGCGAAAAGCGAGCCCGCTGAAATCGACGTGGCGTACTGGAACACGTAGAACGAGTTGTAGAAGTGGGGGATGCGCGCCCACTCGATTGCGTAGAGCTCGTCGATCTTCACCACGCCTTCCCTGTCGCCGTGATAGCGCTTGAGGATGTCGCCGTACATCTTCGTGAGCTTTTCGCCGGTGAGCGCTTCGCCCTTGTCGACACGCGCGTGCGCCTCGCGCTCGAACTCCGCGAACATCGTCTGGCGGAAGAACGTGCCGCGCAGGCCCTCGAGCGCGCCTCCCAGGTACAGCAGGCGCTCGTCGTCGCCGGCGGCGTTTTTCAGCATGTAGTCGAGCAGGAAGGCCTCGTTGGTGGTCGAGGCGATCTCGGCCACGAAGGTTGCGTAGCGCCCGGTGGCGAACGGCTGCGCCTTGTTCGACAGGTACGAGTGCATCGCGTGGCCCCATTCGTGCGCCAGCGTCGAGACCGATTCGTAGTTGTTGGTGTAGTTGAGCAGCAGGTACGGGTGCACGTCGTAGGCGGCGCCGGCCATGTGCGCGCCGGATTGCTTGCGCGGGCGCGGGTAGACGTCCATCCAGCGGTCCTTGATGCCCTTGGCCATCGCGGCCACGTAGGCATCGCCCAGCGGCCTGGCCGACTCGAGCATGATCTTCACGCCTTCGTCGATCGGGAATTCGCGCCCGCCGGAGACGAGCGGCGGATAGATGTCGTAGTAACGCATCTCGGGCACCCCGAGGATGCGCCCGCGCAGCTTGAAGTAGCGGTGCAGCGTGGGCAGGTTGTCATTGGCGCTTTTCACCAGCGCGTCGTACACCGCCAGAGGCAGGTTGTTGGCGTCCATCGAGCGCGCGAACGAATCGGGATACTTGCGCAGCCTGGCGTAGACCGTGTCTTCCTTGAGGTCGGAATAGTAGGTGGTGCCGAAGGTGCGCTCGAATTCCTTCCATTTGGTGTAGAAGCCGTCGAAGGCGCGCTTGCGGTCTTCGCGGTTCGCGCTTTCGCGCGCGGTGGAAAACGCGGGCTCGTCCATCTTCACTTCCCTGCCGTCGGACATCTTCACCACCGGCCAGGGGAAGTCCGCGTTGGCGAGCACCTGGTAGGTGTTGCTTGCGGCGCCGCTGGAAAGCGCGAAGCCGGCGATGATCGCCTCGCCCGGGCCATCGAGCGTGTGCGGCGCGGCGCGCACGATGTCGCGCAGCGGGTGGCGATAGATACGCAGCCCCGGCTCCTGCTTCATGAAGGCGTCGACCTTCGCGGCCCCCAGCTTGAGGATCTCCGGACGCGACCACGAAGTGGCCTCACCGAGCTTCGAGCCCATCACGCCGACGCGGCTGCGCAGCTCCAGGCCCAGCGCGCCGCCCGTGTCCTCGGAGTTGAGCTCGTTGGCGTACACCGCGAGGCGATAGAAAAGCCGGATCGCGTCGTACTGGCCGTCGGTGCATTCCTTGAAGCGTTTGGCCGACTCACCCAGCTTGCCCTTGCACGCGGCGACCCTGGCCAGCGAGGCTTCGAGCTTCGCGGCGTCCGCGTTCCACGCCTCCTGCGAGGCGTAGAGGTCGGCGAGGTTCCAGCGATCCTGCGGGCGTTCCTGCGCGAAGGCGCTGCTTGTGGCGGCGCAGGCGAGGGCGATTGTCACGATGTGTTTCATTGGGGATTCCGGTCGGCAAAGGCGGCCATTTTGCCGGAATTGATAGACTCTGCGCATGGAGATACTGATTCTTTTCCTTTTGATCCTTCTGAACGGCGCCTTCGCGATGTCGGAGATCGCGCTCGTGACTTCGCGCAAGGCGCGCCTGCAGAAACTCATCGATGCCGGCGATCGCGGCGCCATTGCCGCCGCGAAGGCGGGCCAGGACCCGACGCGGTTCCTTTCCACCGTCCAGATCGGCATCACGTCGATCAGCATCCTGAACGGGATCGTCGGCGAATCGGTGCTGGCGGAGCCCTTTTCGATCTGGCTGGCGGCGCATTTCCCGCTGGAGGCGCAATCCGCCAGGTACCTCGCCACCGGCCTCGTGGTGGTGGCCATCACCTATTTCTCCATCGTGCTTGGCGAGCTGGTGCCCAAGCGCCTGGGCCAGCTCAACCCGGAGGCGGTGGCCCGCCTGGTGGCGCTCCCGATGCTGGGGCTTTCCACCATCACGAAGCCGTTTGTGTGGCTGCTGGCGGGCTCGACCAACCTGGTGCTCAGGCTCTTCGGCGCGCACAACGCCACCCTCCCCGGGGTCACGGAAGAGGAGATCCACGCCATGCTGGTGGAGGGCTCCGATGCCGGCGTGATCGAGCACCACGAACACGCCATGGTGCGCAACGTATTCCGGCTCGACGACCGCCAGCTCGGCTCGCTGATGGTGCCGCGCGGCGACATCGTTTTCCTGGATCCCGGCAAGAGCTGGGAGGAGAACCTGAAGCGCGTGGAGGAATCGGAGCACGCGCGTTATCCGGTCGGCCGCAACGGCCTGCAGGAGATCCTGGGCGTGACCTCCGCGCGCCAGCTGCTCAAGAAGGCGCTGCACCACGAGGTGCCGGACCTGCGCGTGGACCTGGTGCCCCCGGTCTACGTGCCCGAGACACTCACCGGCATGGAGCTGCTGGAGAACTTCCGCAAATCGGGATCGATGCTCGCCTTCGTGGTGGACGAATACGGCGAGGTGCTCGGCATGGTCACGTTGCGCGACCTGATGGAAGTGATCACGGGGGAGTTCACGCCGCGCAACATCGAAGACGCCTGGGCGGTGCGCCGCGACGACGGATCGTGGCTGCTCGATGGCTTGATCCCGATCCCGGAGCTGAAGGACCGCCTGGAGCTGCGCGGGGTGCCTGACGAGGACAAGGGCCGCTACCACACGCTGTCGGGAATGGTGATGTTCCTGCTGGGCAGCCTGCCGCAGACCGGCGATTCGGTGCCGTGGGCCGATTGGAAACTCGAGGTCGTCGACATGGACGGCAAACGCATCGACAAGGTGCTGGCCGCCCGCATCCCCGCCGAGGGACCACCAGCCAAAGTGACAGGGGAGACGAAGACATGAATCGTCTGCTGCTATCGATGCCGCGCAGCGCGGCGACCTACTTCCGGTTGAGGTACCCCACCAGGCCCTCGACCTGCTCGCCGATCACCTTGTCGACCAGCTCGTTGGAAGCATCGAGGCCGCCTTCGACCGCGCGCACCCGGTAGGTCACGAGAATCGTTGTCTTGCCGCCTTCGGCGGAGAGCGCGAAGTTGAGGATGGCGGTGACCGCTTTTTCCTGCAGCAGGCCCAGGCCGCCTTCAAGCCGCAGCGTCTTGTCGCGCAGCGCCAGCACCACGCGCGCATGTTCAGCCGACCCCCCATCCCAGGCCTCGCAAAAACAACCGCCACCGCGCATGTCGAGCTTGAGGTTCTCGGCCTTCCCGGAATAGGTGTGCCGCGCAGACCACCACTTGTCGACCTGCCCCAGCGCCGCGTAGACGGCGGCAGGTGATGCCGAGACCTGAGCCTTGTGGGTGATCAGGTAGGTGGATGACGTAGGGCGGTTGCTGCTTGCCTGCACCGTGCAGGAAAAGGCGGCTGCGGCGGCAAGGGCCATGAAGCGGGTGGTGAATTTCATCGGTTCTCCAATCAGGTCCGCCATATTAATCGGGAACGGAGCCGCCGCGGCATTTGGTAGAGTCGCCGGCATGCGCAAGCTGCCACGCCGCTTCTACAACCGCGACACCATCGAGGTCGCGCACGACCTGCTGGGCAAACACCTGGTGCACGTCGCCGGCGGGGTCGAACGGGTGGGGCGCATCGTGGAGGTCGAAGCCTATCTCGGGCCACACGACCTGGCGGCCCATTCGGCACGCGGGCTCACCCATCGCACGCGGGTGATGTTCGGGCCGCCTGGGTACGCCTATGTCTACCGGGTCTACGGCATGCACTGGTGCATGAACGTGGTGACCCAACCCGAGGGCCATGCCAGCGCCGTGTTGCTGCGCGCGGTGGAGCCCGTGAGCGGCATCGACGGTCGCACGCAGGGCCCCGCGCTGCTGTGCAAGGCCATGGGCATCGATGGTCGACTCAATGCACGCAACCTGCTCGGCGACGAGATCTTCCTGCGCAGGCCGCGTGTGGAGGCAGCCATCTCCATCGTCAAGCGTCCGCGCATCGGCGTGGACTACGCGGGCCGGTGGGCGCGCAGGCTGCTGCGTTTCTACGTGAAGGGGAATCCGTTTGTGTCGAAACCCTGAACGGATAAGATGGGCGCCATGAACCGCGCCATCCTCCGATTGCTTGCGGGCCTCGCGCCTCTCGCGCCATGACCTCGAACGAAAGCAGTTCCGCGGCGGTATCGCCAGCCCTGCGCGTGCAATTCGCGCCCAGCGGCACACTTGTCACCGGCGTGAACCTCGGCAACCCCGTCATCGCGCAGAAGGATCCCGCGGGCGGCGCGCCACGGGGTGTCGGGCCCTCGCTCGCCCGCGAGCTGGCCCGCCGCCTTGGCGTGCCGATCAGCTACGTGACCTACGACACCGCGGGCAGGATGGCCGACGCCGTCAAGGTGGGTGCGTGGGATGTCGCCTTCCTGGCGGGTGATCCCGCACGCGCCAACGAGATCGACTTCAGCGCCGCCTACGTGCAGATCGAGGGCACCTACCTCGTCAGCGCCGCCTCGCCGCTCAGGCGCATCGAGGATTTCGATCGCGAGGGCGTGAAGATCGCCGTCGGCGACAAGACCGCCTACGACCTGTACCTCACGCGTGTGATCAAGAAGGCGACGCTGGTGCGCGCCCCCACGTCGATCGCCGCGGTGGAAGCCTTCCGCACCCAGCGCCTCGACGCGGCCGCGGGCGTGAAGAACCCGCTCGATGCCATCGCCGCCCGGGATGCCTCGGTGCGTGTCATCCCGGGCAACTTCATGGTCATCGGTCAGGCCTGCGGCGTTCCCCGGGGACGCCCCGAGAGCGCGGCCTACCTGAAGGACTTCATCGAGGAGATGAAGGCGTCGGGCTTCGTCGCGAAGGCGCTGCGGGATAGCGGCGTCAGCGACGCGACGGTGGCGCCACCCGCCCGACAAGAGCCGGTGTCAGCGGAGAAAGTCGTCTCTGACACCAGTTTCTAACCCGGCAGGTTGCCGTCGATCAGGGCGCGCGAGATCGACTGGGAAGGGGAAAGCTCGGGCAACACATCGCCGGGCCCGAACCAGCGCGCCTCGGCGATCTCCTTCGGATCACACACCACGTCGCCGCCGGCGTATTCGGCGGTGAAGGCGATCATCAGGGCGTGGGGATGGGGCCACGACTGGCTGGCGAAGTAGCGCAGGTCCTTCACTTCGACACCCACTTCCTCGCGCACCTCGCGATGGATCGCGTCCTCGATCGATTCGCCGGGCTCCAGGAAACCGGCCAGCGCGCTCATGCGCCCGCCCGCGGGCACCGCCACGTTGCGCGCCAGCAGGATCGAGGGGCCGCGCCTGACGAGCACCATCATCGCGGGCGAGATGCGGGGATAGGCGAGGTGGCCACATTCACACTTCATCGCGCGTTCGCCGGGGGCGCGCGCCATCGGCTTGCCACACGCGCCACAGAAGCGATGGGTACGTGCCCAGTCGGCGATCTGGAAGGCGCGGCCCGCCACCGCCAGCATCGGTTCATCCAGGCGCGTGAAAAGCGCGCGCAGCCCCTTGAACACGTGGCCCTCGGGCGGCGCCGTCGCTTTCGGCACCCACGCGGCGCGGCAATATCTTCCGTCCCAGGTGCCAACCGGCGAATAGTCCGATACCGCGGGCGCCACCGCGAACAAGGCGCCTTCCCCCGGCAGGGCGGCGTCGGAGTCGCGGATCAGCAGCTCGCTGCCGCGAAACACAAAACTCAGGGCAATGGGACTTTCCAGCGGGTCGACCAGCGGGGCAAACGATGCGGGCGTGACGATCAAGGTCATCCGCCCCGGGACTTGAGGTTGAGGAACTCGCGGCGCGTGCGCGGCCCGTAGGTGACAAACGCCGGATCGGCGCGTTCGCGGTATTCGCCGCGCTCCAGGGCCACGCGGTCCTTCACGTGTTTGCGCAGCACGTCGTCGGGGATCGAATACACCTTCAATGCGTTCAGGCCGAACACCTTCGCCCGCAACGCCGGGGTGATTTCGGGGTAACCGTGCCGGTCACGCAGCTCCTTCGCGATCTGGAACGTGCGCATCGCCTGGATCTGGTCCTGGGGCGACCCGTACCAGATCGAGTCGGTGCCCCACAACACGTTGGATTCACCACACGCCTTGAAGAGCTTGCCCAGGCCATGGGCGGCCGAATCGGGGTCGCGCATCAGGAAGCGCCAGGTGGATCCAAGCTCGGCGAAGACGTTGGCGCCCGGCTTGATCCCGTTGGCGGCGAGGCTCGATACCAGCGCGTCGATGCCGTCGGTTTTCTTCGCGTCGTAGGGCCCTTCC
>JBBREI010000087.1:0-14742 GCA_038203035.1 Burkholderiales bacterium | reverse complement strand
CATGAAAAACGGAACCGCCATCGACCTGGCCGACCAGGCAGAGCGGGAAGGGATCAAGGACCTGCGCAAGTCGGGCCTGATCAAGGTGAAGAAGGGTCTGACGTCTCTCGAAGAGGTCGAGGCCGTCACCAACGAGTAGGGAGAGCCGAAAAATGGCAGCCGTAGCGAAAAAGCCCGCAGGCAAGGACGTCAAGCAGTACAACTACACCTGGTCCGCGAAGGACAAGAGCGGCAAGGTGGTCAAGGGCGAGGTCCGCGCCGGCGGCGAGCACATCGTGCTCGCGCAGCTGCGCCGCCAGGGCCTGCTCAACATCTCGGTCAAGAAGATCTCCGCGCGCGGGGGCAAGAAGATCACCGAGAAGGACATCACCATCTTCACGCGCCAGCTGGCGGTGATGATGAAGGCGGGCGTGCCGCTGCTGCAGGCCTTCGACATCGTCGGGCGCGGCCACAACAACCCGTCGGTGGGCAAGCTGCTGCTCGACATCAAGACCGACGTCGAGACCGGCTCCTCGCTGGGCCAGGCGTTCCGCAAGTACCCGCTCTACTTCGACGCGCTCTTCTGCAACCTGGTGGCCGCGGGTGAAGCCGCCGGTATCCTGGACACGCTTCTCGAGCGCCTCGCGACGTACAAGGAAAAGATCCTCGCCATCAAGGGCAAGATCAAGAGCGCGCTGTTCTACCCGATCTCGATCGTGGTGGTGGCCCTCGTCGTGACGGCGGTGATCATGATCTTCGTGATCCCGGTGTTCAAGGACCTCTTCAAGAGCTTCGGCGCCGACCTTCCGGGGCCCACGCTCTTCGTGATGGCGATCTCCGACTGGATGCTGGCCAACTGGTGGTGGCTTTTCCCGGGCGGCGGCTTCGGCATCTGGTTCTTCTTCTACTCGTGGAAGAGATCGGTGACGATGCAGCGGGTGATCGACCGCATCGTCCTGCGCATCCCGGTGTTCGGCGACGTGATCCGCAAGGCGACCATCGCACGCTGGTGCCGCACGCTGTCCACGATGTTCGCCGCGGGCGTGCCGCTGGTCGAATCGCTCGATTCGGTGGCCGGCGCGGCCGGCAACTACGTGTATTACGAGGCCACCAAACGCATCCAGACCGAGGTGTCCACCGGCACCGGCCTCACGGTCTCGATGGGCAACGCCAACGTCTTCCCGAGCATGGTGCTGCAGATGGTGGCGATCGGGGAAGAATCCGGCGCGCTCGATGCCATGCTCTCCAAGGTCGCGGACTTCTTCGAGCAGGAAGTCGACGAGGCGGTCGATTCCCTCGCCTCGCTGATGGAGCCGATGATCATGGTGGTGCTGGGCGGGCTCATCGGCGGCATCGTGGTTGCGATGTACCTGCCGATCTTCAAGATGGGCCAGGCGATCTAGGCGCCGGCCGGGGACGAAGGGCGCGGGCCAACCCCGCGCCCTTTTGTTTGCGACGATGGACTACTTCCACGCCATGCAGGCGTACCCCCCGCTTCTCTACCTCACGGTAGCGCTGCTGGGCCTTTGCGTGGGCTCCTTCCTCAACGTGGTGATCTACCGCCTGCCGAAGATGATGCAGGCGCAGTGGCGAACCGAGTGCGCGCTGCTCGAGGAGCGCGAACCCCCGCCGGCCGAAGTCTTCAACCTGGTGCAGCCGCGATCGCGCTGCCCGTCGTGCTCGACGCCGATCACCGCTTGGCAGAACGTCCCGGTGGTGAGCTGGATCGCGCTGGGCGGCAAGTGCGCAAAGTGCAAGGCGCCCATCAGCTTGCGATACCCGGCGGTGGAGATCGCCGCCGCGCTGATCGCCATGTTGATGGCGTGGCGCTTCGGCTACTCGGCGGCGCTGGCCGGCGCGCTGGTGTTCGGGTGGGCGCTGCTCGCCCTCACCTTCATCGACCTCGACACCCAGCTGCTTCCCGACGACATCACCTTGCCGCTGCTTTGGGCCGGGTTGCTGGCGAACATGGGCGGGGCGTTTGTCGACCTGCGCTCGGCGGTGCTGGGCGCGGTTGCCGGCTACATGCTGCTGTGGCTCGTCTACTGGTCGTTCAAGCTGATCGCCGGGAAGGAGGGCATGGGTTACGGGGACTTCAAGCTGCTGGGCGCGCTGGGCGCGTGGATGGGATGGCAGGTGATCCCCTTCATCGTGCTGGTCTCCGCAACCGCGGGCGCAGTTGTCGGCGGCGTGTTGCTGTACCTGTCCAAACGCGGCATGGAAACACGCATCCCGTTTGGTCCCTACCTCGCGCTGGGCGGCCTGGCCGGGCTGCTCTTCGGCCGCCAGGCCGTCATCTGGTGGATCGGGTACTTCCCGGGGTGAAGCCGCTCGTGGGCCTGACCGGTGGCATCGGGTCCGGAAAGTCCACGGTCGCGGGCCTGCTCCAGGACCTGGGCGCAACCGTCGTCGACACCGACGAGATCGCGCGCGCCCTCACCGCGCCCGATGGCGCCGCGATGGACGCGTTGCGCGCCGAGTTCGGCCCCGGATACGTCGCCGGGGACGGATCGCTCGACCGCGCGGCGATGCGGGCGCTGGCCTTTGGGGATGCCGGCGCCCGGACGCGGCTGGAAGCGATCCTGCACCCGATGGTTCGCGCCGGCGCCGACGAGCGCCTGGCGCGGGCGCCCGGCCCCTACGCCATCGTGGTGGTGCCCCTTCTCTTCGAGACGCGCGGCTACCTCGGCCGGGTGGCGCGCACGCTGGTGGTTGATTGCCCGGAGGAATTGCAGGTGACGCGTACCGTCGCGCGTTCCGCGCTTGATGCGGCCGAGGTGCGGCGGATCATGGCCGCCCAGTGGCCGCGCTGGCGGCGCCTGCAGATGGCCGATGACGTGATCTGGAACGGCGGTCAGGCCGCCTTGCTGGGCGCGCAGTGCAGGCGCATCCACGGCCAATACATGCAAATCGCCCAAGCGCCAGCGCTGAAATCTGGCATTGACGCGGGAATTGCCCCACAATCCCGCCAACCCTGAGGGCGGGCGGTTGATCACCTACGAATATCCACTTAACGAGCGCATCCGAACGCTCCTGCGGCTCGAGGACCTCTACGAGCGCGTGTTTTTCTTCCTCGAGGGTCTGGGGCCGCACGAGCACCACGCCTGCCTCACCGGGATGTTCGAGATCATCGAGGTCGCCAGCCGCGCCGACCTGAAAAGCGACCTGCTGCAGGAACTCGACCGCCAGCGCACCTTCCTCGAGGCCCTGCGCCACAACCCCGCGATCTCCGAGGAAAAGCTCAACGGGGTGCTGGCCGAGATCGAATCCGCGTTCGCCAACCTGCACGCCACTTCGGGCAAGACCGGCCAGTCGTTGCGGGAAAACGAGTGGCTGATGTCGATCAAGCAGCGCGCCGGCATCCCCGGCGGCACAAGCGAATTCGACCTGCCCTCGTACCACGCGTGGCTGCACCACCCGGCCGAGCGCCGCCGCGCCGACCTCAACACCTGGCTCAAGCCCCTGCTGCCGATCCATGCCGCGCTTTCCATCGTGCTGCGGGTGCTGCGCGAAAGCGGGCGCACCACCTCGCTCATCGCCTTCCAGGGCGTGTACCAGCAGACCCCGGCCGAGAAGCCGGCCCAGATGCTGCGCCTGGCCCTTGGCGACGCGCTGCCCTGCGTGCCCGAGATCAGCGCCAACAAATACGCGCTCAATGTCCGCTTCCTGCTGCCGGAAGGGGTCCAGAAGACCCGCGTGTACGAACACGACGTGCCGTTCGAGCTCGCCTTCTGCAACCTGTGAGCAGCATCCCTCCCAGGTCCGCGCGCAGCGTGCCCTGCCCGGCCTGCGGCAAGACCGCGCTTTTCGCCCCCGCCAACCCATTCCGTCCGTTCTGCAGCCAGCGCTGCCGGACCCGGGACCTGGGCGCCTGGGCTGCCGAGCAGTACCGCATTGCCGCAAAACCGGGCGAGGGCGACCTGCCGGGGGGCGAGGAAGACCCGAATACTTGATTGCCTGCCGTTGATTTTTGCGCGTGGTGCGCGGGTCGGCTAAAATGGTGCGGTTTGAAGCGGCTCTCTCTGATGGCCGGTTGCATGGAATCCCCGCCGTTTGTGTTTTTGTCGAGGCCCAACAGGTCCCTGGGCCTCGCGGCGCAACGCTGGGTACTGTGTGCCATGGCCGTGACGACGCTTGGCGTCGCGACGGTTGCAGCAGCCTTTGGAGCGTGGCCGGTGATGCCGTTCGCCGGCGTCGAAGTCGCGGCCCTGGTTTTCGCCTTCCGCGTGCTGCGCAAGCACGACGCGGATTTCGAAAGGCTGGAGGTCGGCGAGTTCGAGGTGCGGGTGGATTCACGCGATGCGCGCACGCTCACGCGCTTCGTGGCTCACCGGCCCTGGGCACGTGTGGTGCTGCGTGAAAGGGGCGCGTCGTGTACGCTGCGCCTCGCCTACGCGGGCCGCACGGTGCCGCTGGGGAGGATGCTGTCGGATGAAGGGCGGCGCCAGCTTGCGGAAAGCCTCCGCGGCCGGTTGCCCGTCACCGCAAACTAGAAACTGTTAATAAAGGGTTGGCCATGTTTGTGAAACACCTGCGCGCCCCTGCCGCCGCCGCGTCGCTTTTGCTGGCTTCATCGGGCGCCGTAGCCGATTACGCCGTCGATATCCTCGCACCCGCCTCGCCGATGGCGAAGGACGCCTACGACCTGCACTGGGGAGTGATGTGGGTCTGCCTGGTGATTTTCGTCATCGTCTTCGGGGCGATGTTCTGGTCGGTGTTCAAGCACCGCCGCTCGGCAGGCGCAAAAGCCGCCCAGTTCCACGAAAACACGACGGTCGAGATCATCTGGACGCTGATCCCGCTGGTGGTGCTGGTCGCCATGGCGTGGCCTGCGACCAAAACCATGCTTTCGATGAAGGACGCCTCCAACCCTGACGTCTCCATCAAGGTCACGGCCTACCAGTGGCGCTGGGAATACGACTACCAGCAGGAAGGTGTGCGGTTCCTGTCCAACCTTTCGACGCCGCGCGACCAGATCGACGAGCGCGAAGGCACGGGCAAGCCGAAGGGCGAACACTACCTGCTGGAAGTCGACCGCCCGCTGGTCGTTCCGGTGGGCAAGAAGGTGCGCCTGCTGGTCACCTCCAATGACGTGATCCACGGCTGGTATGTCCCGCAACTGGGCGTGAACCAGTACGGCATCCCCGGCTTCGTCAAGGACGCCTGGTTCAGCGTCGACAAGGTCGGCACCTTCCGCGGCCAGTGCAGCCAGATCTGCGGCAAGGAACACGCCTACATGCCGATCGTGGTCGAGGTGAAGTCCGCCGAGGATTACGCCGCGTGGGTCAAGGTCGAGAAGGCCAGGATGCCCGCTGCGGCCGCCGCGGCCGCCCCCGCAGCGGCGCCCGCCGCTGCCCCCGCCCCCCCCGCCGATCCGAACAAGAAGTGGACGGGCGACGAGCTGAAGGCCCAGGGCGAGAAGGTGTACGCCGCCAGTTGCGCCGCGTGCCACCAGCCCACCGGCAAGGGCCTGCCGCCGGCCTTCCCGGCGCTGGCCGGATCCAAGATCGCCACCGGCGCCAAGGCCGCCCACATCGCCATCGTGCTGAAGGGCAAGCCCGGCACCGCCATGGCGGCCTTCCCGCAGCTTTCCGACGCCGACATCGCGGCCGTCGTCACGTACGAGCGCATCTCCTGGGGCAACGCCGGCGGCGAAGTTCAGCCGTCCGAAGTCGCCGCGGCGCGCAAGTAACGCACTCACCGAATACAGAAAGCGGAGCACACCATGAGCCACGCCACCACTGCCCACGACCACGGCCACGGCGAAGCGCACGACCACCACGGCCCGCCCGCCGGTTTCACACGGTGGATGTACACCACGAACCACAAGGACATCGGCACGATGTACCTGTGGTTCTCGTTCACCATGTTCCTGATGGGCGGCATGATGGCGCTGCTGATCCGTGCGGAGCTCTTCAAGCCCGGCCTGCAGCTGCTCGACCCTCAGTTCTTCAACTCCCTCACCACGGTCCACGGCCTGGTGATGGTGTTCGGCGCGATCATGCCGGCCTTCGTGGGCTTCGCGAACTGGCTGATCCCGATGCAGGTGGGCGCGGCCGACATGGCCTTCCCGCGCATGAACAACTGGAGCTTCTGGCTGCTGATCCCGGCGGCACTGCTGCTGGTGGGCTCGTTCTTCGTGCCCGGCGGCGCGGCCGCTTCGGGCTGGACGCTTTATCCCCCGCTGATCATCCAGCAGGGCATGTCGATCGACATGACGATCCTGGCGGTGCACATCCTGGGCGCCTCGTCGATCATGGGCTCGATCAACATCGTGACCACCATCCTCAACATGCGCGCGCCGGGCATGACGCTGATGAAGATGCCCCTCTTCGTCTGGACCTGGCTCATCACGGCGTACCTGCTGATCGCGGTGATGCCGGTGCTCGCGGGCGCGGTCACGATGCTGCTGACCGACCGCCACTTCGGCACCTCGTTCTTCAACGCGGCCGGCGGCGGCGACCCCACGATGTTCCTGCACATCTTCTGGTTCTTCGGACACCCGGAGGTGTACATCATGATCCTGCCGGCGTTCGGCATTGTCTCGCAGATCATCCCGGCATTCGCCCGCAAGCCGCTCTTCGGCTACGCCTCGATGGTGTACGCCACGGCCTCGATCGCGATCCTGTCGTTCGTCGTCTGGGGCCACCACATGTTCACGGTCGGCATGCCCGCGGCCGGCAACCTGTTCTTCATGTACGCGACGATCCTGATCGCGGTGCCCACGGGCGTGAAGATCTTCAACTGGATCTCCACCATGTGGCGCGGCTCGATGACCTTCGAGACGCCGATGCTGTTTTCGCTCGGGTTCATCTTCCTCTTCACCATCGGCGGGTTCTCGGGCCTGGTGCTGGCGCTGGCCCCGGTGGACATCACGCTGCACAACACCTACTACGTGGTGGCGCACTTCCACTACGTGCTGGTGTCGGGCGCGCTCTTCGCCATCTTCGGCGGCATCTACTTCTGGCTGCCCAAGTGGACCGGCCACATGTACAACGAGGGCATGGGCAAGCTGCACTTCTGGGCGTCGATGGTCGGCTTCAACATCGCGTTTTTCCCGCAGCATTTCCTGGGGCTGGCCGGCATGCCGCGCCGCATCCCGGACTACGCGCTGCAGTTCACCGAATGGAATGCGATCTCCACGGTGGGTGCGTTCATCTTCGGGTTCTCGCAGCTGATCTTCCTGTACAACGTGATCGCCTGCATCCGCAGCGGCAAGGCCGCCGAGCAGAAACCGTGGGAAGCGGCCGACTCGCTCGAGTGGACGCACCTGCCGACGCCGGCGCCGTACCACACGTTCGAGACGGCACCGGTCATCAAGTGACGGCGACCAAGCAACGCAAGGGCGCCCTCGTCACCGGCCTCGTGCTGGCGGTGATGGCGCTCGGCATTTATCTGGTCGTGATCCTGAAGTTCGCGCGCTGATGAACGCCCGGGCCGACGACCTGCAGGTGCGCAACCGCCAGATGATGGGCAAGCTGCTTGTCGTCGCGGTCGGCATGCTCGGCTTCGGCTTCGCGATGGTGCCGATGTACCGGCAGATCTGCGAGGCGATCGGGATCTCGCAGCAGCGCGTGGTGGCCAGCGGCAACACCCAGGTCGACACCAGCCGCGAAGTGACGGTGGAACTCCTTGCCAGCAGCGCGGGGCTGCCCTGGACCTTCGAGGCGCTCGACCGCAACGTGAAGCTGCACCCGGGCCAGGTGACGACGGTGCGCTACCGCGTGGTCAACACGCTCGGGCGGCCGGTGACGGCGCACGCGGTGATGAACACGGCGCCCGCGCTGGCGCAGCGCTACATCGAGAAGCAGGCGTGTTTCTGCTTCTCGAACCAGACCTTGCAGGCAGGCGAATCGCGCGAGATGCCGGTGGTGTTCTACGTGAGCCCGAAGGCGCCCGAAGACCTCACCACCATCTCGCTGTCGTACACTTTCTTCGAAGCACTCAAGGGCAGAACTTGAAGCGGGCCTTCAAGGCGGTTTTCTGGGGCTTCCTCGGCGTGCGCCGGGGCGCGGAATACGAAGCGGACACGAAGCGGCTGAAGGTGCAGCACGTGATTGCCGCGGGGCTGGTGAGCGCGCTGGTTTTCGTGCTGCTGCTCGTCGGCGTGGTGAAGCTGGTGACAAGGTAGACGCTTACAAAAACAGGGATACAAACGTGGCCAACACACACACTACCGGGTATTACTTCGCGCCTCCGTCGCACTGGCCGATCGTCGGCTCGATCGCGCTTTTCTTCATGGCGGTCGGCGGCGTCCTTCTGATGAACAGCCACGGCATCGGCTGGATCCCGTTCATCATCGGCGTCTTCACGCTGATCTACATGCTCTTCGGCTGGTTCGGGACGGTGATCCGCGAAAGCGAGGGGGGGCTTTTCAACGGCCAGGTGGACATGTCCTTCCGCTGGGCGATGAGCTGGTTCATCTTCTCCGAGGTCATGTTCTTCGCGGCCTTCTTCGGGGCGCTTTTCTACGCGCGCGTCTATTCGCTGCCGTGGCTGGGCGACATGGACAACAAGCTGCTGTGGCCCGATTTCGCCGCGCAGTGGCCTTCGGCCGGCCCGTATCGTCCGCCGGAATTCACGCCGATGGGCGCGTGGGGCATCCCGGCGATCAACACGCTGCTGCTGCTGACCTCCGGCGTGACCTGCACCTGGGCGCACTGGGCGCTGAAGAGACACGACCGCTCCAACCTGATCTTCGGCCTTTTCCTCACCATCTTGCTGGGCCTGATCTTCCTGTCCCTGCAGATGTACGAGTACTACCACGCCTATGCCGATCTGAACCTCAAGCTCACCTCGGGGGTGTTCGGGTCGACGTTTTTCATGCTGACGGGCTTCCACGGCTTTCACGTGACGCTTGGCGTGACGATGCTGATCGTGATCCTCTTTCGCAGCGTGGCGGGGCACTTCAAGCCCGACCACCACTTCGGCTTCGAAGCGGTGTCGTGGTACTGGCACTTCGTGGACGTGGTCTGGCTGCTGCTCTTCGTATTCGTCTACTGGGTCTGAGGGCAGGGCACAGGCACCAGCGAAAACTGGTGTCAGAGACGACTTCCCCGCGGAAAGTCGTCTCTGACACCAGTTTTCGTTTCTACAGGCCGCGCTCGGTGATCCAGCCGAAGTAGTAGGCGCCGATCAGGATGGCGAACACCAGCACCGATACGCCGACGCGTATCGACAGGGCGATGACGGCGCGGTTGCTGTTGCCCTTGTCCTTGTAGACGAAGTAGAGCCCCGAAAAGAGGCTGGCCAGCACCACCAGGAGCAGCAGGAGGATGACAATTCGCATCGGCCCATTTTCCTTCCAGCCGGGGTTGGTGACAACTGCGGCGGCGCTGGCCTTCATCGCGCTCACCCTTTCGCTTTCCCGCTGGCAGGTCAACCGCGGCGAGGAAAAGGCCGCGCGCCAGACCCTGCTCGAGGCGCGCATGGCCGAAGCGCCCGTCCGGCTTACCGGGGCCGTGGCCTCCGCAGAGAGTCTCATGTATCGCCATGTCCGTGCGGGCGGCCAGTGGATGGCCGATCGCCAGATCTTCATCGACAACCAGATCCACGAGGGCCGCGCCGGATTCAACGTGATCACGCCCCTGCAACTCGATGGGACCACCGACGCGGTGCTCGTGAACCGGGGCTGGCTCGCGCGCGGCAGCTCCTATCCCCGGCCCCCGGACGCGCCCGCCCCGCCGGGCCACGTGGAGGTGAGCGGCCTGGCCACGCGCCCGCCCGCCCGCTACCTCGAGCTTTCCCCCCAGACCGTCACCGGCAACGTCTGGCAGAACCTGTCGATCGAGAAATTCCGCGAGCGCAGCGGACTTTCGCTGTTGCCGGTGCTGGTCCTGCAGGAAGGCACCACGACCGGGCTCACGGCGGTGCGCGAGCGCCCGGACGCGGGTATCGCGAAGCACCACGAATACGCGCTCACCTGGCTCGCGCTCGCAATCACGGCGCTTGTGTTGTGGGTGGCGCTCAACCTGCGGCGGGTCCGATGATCGGGCCGCGCGCAAAATTCCTGGCGCTGGCGGCGTTGTTCGCGCTTCCGATCGCGGCATCGATCCTGGCCTGGAAGTTCATGCAGCCGCAGCCCACCGCCAACTACGGCGCGCTCCTCCTGCCGCCGGCTGCGCTTCCCACCCAATCCTTCGAGACCCCGCAGGGCAAGCCTTTTGTCTTCACCGGTCTCGAGGGCAAGTGGATGCTGGTTGCCAGCGATTCGGGTGAATGCCCCGTCGCGTGCCTGCAGAAGCTCGTCACCATGCGCCAGGTCCGCCTCGCCCTGGGCCGCAATGCCGGGCGCGTGGAGCGGATCTTTGTGGTCGACGACTTGAAACGGCCCGCGCCGGCCGCCTTCGACGATTTTGCGGGAATGACAGTCGCGCTCACACCGGCGGGCCTGAACCTCGCCCCGGGATTGGCACGTGATCGCGCCCACATCTACCTCGTCGATCCGCGCGGCAACGTGATGATGCGCTGGCCCGCCGGCGCGGACGGCAAACGCATGCTGGGCGACCTGCAACGGCTGCTCAAGGCCTCGCAGATCGGCTGAGCCGGCGAGGCGGATGAAGTAAAATAGGCGGCTGCACCGGATGGAAACCGCCGCCGGTCAACCCGCCACCCGTGGTTCATCGAATGCAATCGGCCGCCCTCGAATCCCCGCCCGCGATCTGGGTCCAGTTCTGGCACCTGACCAAGCCGCGCGTGGTCTCGCTCATCGTCTTCACCGCGGTGATCGGCATGCTGCTGGCCTCCCCGGTGCTACCCCCGGCGGGCCTGCTGGCCGCGGCCACCCTCGGAATCGCGCTGGTGGCCGGCGCCGCGGCGGCCTTCAATTGCCTGGTGGAGCAACGCATCGACGCCGCCATGGCGCGCACACGCGCGCGTCCAACCATCATCGGTACCATAACCTCCCCCCAGATCCTGCTGGCCGCCGGTGGCGTGGGCGGCCTGGGACTCGCGATCCTGTGGCATGCGGTCAACCCGCTCACGATGTGGCTCACCCTCGGCACGTTCGTGGGCTACGCGGTGATCTACACCATCATCCTCAAGCCGGCCACGCCGCAGAACATCGTGATCGGCGGCGCCTCGGGCGCGATGCCCCCGGTGCTGGGCTGGGCGGCGGTGGCGGGGGATGTGACGTTCCAGCCGCTGCTGCTGTTCCTCATCATATTCGCGTGGACGCCGCCGCATTTCTGGGCGCTTGCCCTCTATCGCAGCAAGGAATACGCGCGCGCCGGCGTCCCGATGCTGCCGGTCACACACGGCGCGGAATTCACCCGCCTGCAGCTGCTGCTCTACACGCTGCTGATGATTGCCACGACGCTGCTGCCATTCGCGACCAGCATGGCGGGGTATTTCTACCTCGGTTCGGTGCTGGTGCTCGACGCCATATTCCTCGCCTACTCGATCGCCATCTGGCGCCGCTACAGCGATGCCCTGGCGCGCCGCACCTTCGCCTACTCGATCTTCTATCTCGCCATGTTGTTCGCGGCGCTGATGGTGGATCACTACCTACCGCTGCTCCCCTTGTGAAACGCCGCGCGGCGCTGGCGGCCTTCGCGGCCGCGGTCCTGGGGCTGGCCGGGTGCGACAAGCTCGGCGTGGCGGGCAAGGGTCCGTTCCAGACCATCGACATCACGGGCAGCAGCATCGGGGGGGAGCTGCGGCTGACCGGCCACGACGGCAAGGCGCGCTCGATCGCGGATTTCCGCGGCAAGCTGGTGGTGATCTCATTCGGCTTCACGCATTGTCCCGACGTGTGCCCCACCACGCTGGCGGACCTGGCCTCGGCCGTGAAGCAGCTCGGCACCGATGCGCGCGGCGTCCAGGTGGTTTTCATCACCGTGGACCCGAAGCGCGACACGCAGGAGCTGCTGTCGCAGTACGTGCCGGCGTTTGATCCCGCGTTCCTCGGCCTTTATGGCGACGCGGCGGCGACGACCAGGGTCACCAAGGACTTCCACGTGTATGCACAGGAGCGCGCGGGCAAGCCGGGAGAGGCTTATACCGTCGACCACTCCGCGCAGAGCTTCGTGCTCGATCGCGAGGGGCGCGCGCGGCTGATGATCCCGCCGGGCACCCCGCCCGCGGCCATCGCCGCCGACCTGCGCGTCCTGCTCAACAACTCGTAGGCAAAAAAAGGGAACTACATACTTAACTCCCTAGGGTGGGCTTGCCGCCCTTGAGGACGATGCCCGGAAGGGTGTAAGCCGCTGCGCCTGCCAACTTTGCGGCGGCGTTCGCGACCCCGAATGTGTGAGTGCGCCCGCCTTTGCCGATTCCGGCCCCGCTGCCCTCGTACTTCCAGTCATCGGCGTTGAGGAACACCACATCCACGCGCCAAACGACGACGGGATGACCGGGTTTGATGGACTCGGTGGTGTCCACAAGGTAACGCCAGACCACGTACCAACCCGGATGGTTGTAGTGCGACTGGATCGCCCATGGGCGGGTGCTGCCCTTCGACTCCAAGGCCAACTTAGGCGGCGGGCTGAGCCTGCCACCGAGCGATAGATCGGGGAAACGTTGTTGGGCTACGTCTGGGTGCTTGTGCTTCTTGTATGGACTGACCGCGTGCAATGCCTTCGTGCCGAAGATGCCGACGATGGCACTAAAGACGTTCGCCTGCTCAAGGTAAATGTCAATGAGTTCGGCGGTCCCTTCCTCGACATACTTAACCGCTTTTTCGATGTGCAGCGGCGTGAGGTTTTTCGGCAGCGGCATTGGGCTCCCCGAGCGGAAGCGGCAATTGTGCGCTACCGACTCGGAGAGCGGCAAGTTTGGGAATGCTCTGCTCTGCCACGTCGTAGTAGGCCGGGTCAATCTCGATGCCGATGCTGCTATACCCAACCGCACTCGCGGCGGCAATCGTTGATCCCGCGCCCATGAACGGGTCCAGCACCACGCCCTTACCGAGCGGCAACATGGCGCGCACGATCTGTCGCATGAAAGCCTGCGGCTTGAGCGATGGATGCGGCGCGAGGCTGCGTTCCTCGGGGCGTGTTGGGGACGAGCGAATCACGTCCAAGAACGGATCATCCTCGGACACCCGGCGCAAGCCGCCAACACCCCATTTGCGCAGGTTGTCCTGCACGCGCCCTTCGAGCGGCTTGCGGAACAGGCCCCACGGCTCCCACCCAGATCGCGGCATCACGCTCACGCCGTTGAACTCTTCGTGCGCGTTCTTCGGGCGGTCACCACCGCGCAACGTCTGCACGAGGCGGATGACTTCACCGCGCTTCTCGAAGCCCGCTTCGATCAGCGGGAGGTATACCAGGTGCGACAGGAGCGGGTTCGTCGCGATCACGATATGCCCACCGGGAACGAGCACGCGGACCGCCCGCTGTGCGAAGTCCTCAAAGAACATCATCAACACTTGCAAGTCAGCCTCGTCCAACACCGTGAAGCGCGGGACGGGGCTGCGCTCTACACCATCGAAGGATGGCGGGATGCGCCACACTCCACCGCGCCCCTTCCGCAGCTTGGCCTGTTCCTCATCGGAATATTCCTTGAGGCCATAGGGCGGGTCGGTGACTATCGCGTGAATGGACTGGGGGGCTTGCGCGTCCATCCAGTCGAAGGCATCGGCAAGGTGAATCGCATAGGTGCCGGGCCGCTCGGCGATCGCCGCGACTCGCTGCGCCTTCGTCTGTTTGCGCTCGGGGTTGTAGCGCAGGACCACATCCGCGATGCGGTCCAAGTTGCTTGTGTCCATGACGTTCCTCCGTTGTTCTTATTGAGCCGTCAACTGGCGGTAGGTGATGCGACGCCCGACAGAGGCGTCCACGAAGCTATCGAGCCGAGCCATGGTGTGACGCCCTACGTTGGCGTCATTGAGGCGGAAGGTGAACTCGTCCACGTAGCGCGAAAGGTGCTTCTCGCTCACTTGGTGGTACACGCCGTGAAGACCGCGCTTGAGGACAGCCCAAACGCTCTCGATGCTGTTCGTCGTCACATCATCACGAACGTACTCGCCGCTCCGGTGGTTGACCGTCGCGTGGTTGAACAGCGGGCCAAGGCCGAGATAGGACGAGTGCTCGTCCGTGTGGAGCGTGGAGCCCAATTCGACGTTCTCATGGATCGCGCAATGGAGAGTGTCGGAGTCGGTCGAGGCGACCTTCTTCGCCCGCATGCGACCGCCGCGTTCGCGCATGCCAACGATCACCTTCTTGCCGACCGTGCCGCGCCCCGCGTTGAGTTTCTTGTTCTTGTGCTTGTTCATTTCCTTGCCGCCAATGTACGTCTCGTCCACCTCCACAATGCCGCTCAACATCTGGAGATCATTGCCGCAAGCCTCGCGGAGCCGATGCAGGACGAACCACGCGGACTTTTGCGTGATGCCGATTTCCTTGGAGAGCTGGAGCGAGCTGATGCCCTTGCGGGCGGTGACGATGAGATACATCGCGTAGAGCCACTTGTTCAGCGGGACATGCGAGCGCCCGAAGATCGTCCCGGTACGAATCGTGAAGTCCAGCTTGCAGGGGTTGCACCGATAGAATCCGTTCTTGCGGGCGGTGACTCGCTCGATCGTGCCGCAGGTCGGGCACTTCGCACCGTGGGGCCAGAGGCGCCCTTCAAGGTAGGTGCGGGCGGATGCTTCGTCGGGGAATTTCTGGAAAAGCTGGAAGGTGCTGATCGTTACTTTGTCGTCCATGACGTGACTCCCCGGTTGTTAGGTAGATTATTACCTAAAACCGCTGAGGGAGTCAAGTATATAAGTCCCAAAAAAAAGGGCGGGCCATTGCCCGCCCCGCGGTTCAACCTACTTGA
>JBBREI010000086.1:0-15267 GCA_038203035.1 Burkholderiales bacterium | reverse complement strand
TCGCGGCGCTGCCCGGCACGCGGCAACGCCTGCCCGCGTGGATCGCCTATTTCGCCGGAGAGAGGAAAGGCCCGTGACGCAACTCGCCCTGGTGATCGACCTCAACGTCTGCGTGGGCTGCCACGCGTGCGTCACGAGCTGCAAGGAGTGGAACACCTCGGGCATCGCCGGCACGCTCGCGGACCTGCGGCCCTACGGCGAGGATCCCTCGGGCACTTTCTTCAACCGCGTGCAGACCTTCGAGGTGGGCGGGTACCCCGACACCCAGACGGTCCACTTCCCGAAGTCGTGCCTGCACTGCGAGGACCCGCCGTGCGTGCCGGTGTGCCCGACGGGCGCGAGCTACAAGCGCGCCGAGGACGGGATCGTACTGGTGGACTATGACAAGTGCATCGGCTGCAAGTACTGCGCGTGGGCCTGCCCCTACGGCGCGCGCGAGCTCGACGAGAAGCAGAAGGTGATGACGAAGTGCACCCTCTGCGTCGATCGCATCTACGACGCGGCGCTCCCCGAGGCCGATCGCAAGCCCGCGTGCGTGATGGCCTGCCCCACCAACGCGCGGCTCTTCGGCGACGTCCACGATCCCGATTCCGAGGTCTCCAGGGCCATCGCCGAGCGCGACGGCTACGCGCTCATGCCCGAGTGGGGAACGAAACCCGCCAACCAGTACCTGCCGCGCCGGATCACCGAATGCGCCCCGCCTACTCCGTCGTCTTCCTCACCACGCTGATCGGCGCGGGCCAGGGCCTTTTCCTCGCGCTATACGCTGCCGACGCCGCCGCGGCGCTGGGCTGGACGCGCGCGCCCGCCCGCGATTTCTTCGTGGCCGGCGCGGCGATGTCGCTGGCGCTCTCGGGGTTCGGCCTGCTCGCGTCCTTCTTCCACCTCGGGCGCCCGGAGCGCGCGTGGCGAAGCGCGGCCATGTGGCGCACCTCGTGGCTGTCGCGCGAGGTGATCGCGCTGCCGTTGTTCATGGCCGGCGCCGCGGCCTGGGGCGCCGCGCATTGGCTGGGGTGGCCCGCGGCCACGGCGCTGGGCGCCTTCGCGCTCGCCGCCTGCCTCGCGCTCTACTGGTGCACCGCAATGATCTACGCCTGCATCAAGTTCCTCCAGGAGTGGGCGAGCCCGATCACCGTGGCCAACTTCTTCGCCATGGGCGCGGCCTCCGGCTTCACGCTCGCCGTGCCGCTCGCGGCGCTCCTCGCCCCGCACCTGGCCGCGCCCCTGGGCGCCGCGGCGATCGGCCTCACGCTGCTCGCGCTCGCCACGCGCCTCGCCTCGCTCGCGCGCAACGCCTCGATCCGCCCGAGGTCCACGGCGCAGAGCGCGATCGGCGTGCATGCGCCCAGGGTGGTGCAGAAATCGATGGGCTTCATGGGCGGGTCGTTCAACACGCGCGAGTTCTTCCACGGGGTGACGGCCGCGCGGATGCGCGCCATCCGCACGGCGTTCCTGCTCCTTGCCTTCGCGGCTCCCCCCGCGGTGCTCGCGGCGGGGCTCGCCGGCGGCTCGGTGCCCACCCTCGCCGCCGCTTTCGCGATCCAGTATTCCGGTCTCCTGCTCGAGCGATGGTATTTCCTCGCACAGGCGAACCACCCGCAGAACCTTTACTACCAGTGCATCGCCTGAGGAGATCCCATGCCCCGATACGCATTCGGAAAGACCGTCGCCACCAGTTACGAGGAAACCCTCGAGCGCGCCACCGCGGCGCTCGGCGCCGAGGGCTTCGGCGTCCTCACCGAGATCGACGTCGCCGCCACGCTGAAGAAGAAGCTCGGCAAGGACATCGCGCCCTACAAGATCCTGGGCGCGTGCAACCCGCAGTTCGCGCACCAGGCCATCGAGCTCGAACCGCAGATCGGCACGCTGCTGCCGTGCAATGTCGTGGTACGGGTCGAGGCCGGCAAGACGATCGTCGAGATCATGGATCCGGACGCGGTGCTCTCGCTCGTGGAGCGTCCCGGCATCGCGGGGATCGCGGCCGAGGTGCGCGCGCGCCTCGAACGCGTGCTCGCGGCGTTGTGATTCGCGCCCTGCTCACCGCGCTCGTCCTCGCGGTTGCCTCCCCGGAGGCGGCCGCGGCCGGCGTTGCCGGCGACGCCGCACCGTGGTGGGCGTGGCCGCTGGCGCTCTTCGCGGTGTGTTTCCTGCTCGGCATCGTCGCGGTGCCCGCGGGCGTGGGCGGCGGTGTGCTGTTCGTGCCGATCGTCTCCGGGTTCTTCCCCTTCCACCTCGACTTCGTGCGCGGCGCGGGCCTGCTGGTGGCACTCGCGGGTGCGCTTTCGGCGGGCCCGCGGCTGCTGGAAGGCGGGCTTGCGAACCTGCGCCTCGCGCTGCCTTTCGCGCTGGTGGCCTCGGCGAGCTCGATCGGGGGCGCGATGCTCGGCCTCGCGCTGCCGGCGGCCGCGGTGCAGGTGGCGCTCGGCGCGACCATCCTCGGCATCGTCGCGATCATGGCCTCGGTGAAGAACTCCGAATATCCGGTCGTCACCGCCCCCGACCGCCTGTCGCTCGCGCTCGGGCTGCACGGCATTCTCGTGGACAACCGCACCGGGCGCGCGATCGAATGGCACGCGCACCGCGCGCCCCAGGGCCTGGCGCTCTTCGCCGTGATCGGCGTGCTCGCGGGCATGTTCGGCCTGGGGGCGGGATGGGCGAACCTGCCGGCCCTGAACCTGGTGATGGGCGTGCCGCTGAAGGTATCGGCCGGCACCTCGGGGTTCATCCTGTCGCTGGTGGACTCCTCGGCGGCGTGGGTCTACCTGCACCAGGGCGCGGTGCTGCCGATGATCGCGGTGCCGTCGGTCGTGGGCATGATGCTGGGCGCACGCATCGGCGCGCGCCTCCTGCACGTCCTGCGAGCCTCCGCGGTGCGCAAGCTCGTGCTCGTGCTGCTTGCGTTTGCCGGCGTACGGGCGCTCACCAAGGGGCTCGGATTGTGGAACTGAGGGACAACGCCATGAACGCCACGACCGTAGCCCGCAAGCTCACCCTCGCGCTCGCCGCCGCCGCCGCGCCGCTGCCGCTCGCCCTCGCCCTGTGGGTCGTGCAGCCGCAGGCGGCGCTGCTCGTGCTGGGGGTCGCGCTCCTCGTCGCCGCCCTGGCCGTGTTCGCGCTGCTGCGCAGCGTGCGCATCGGGCTCGACTCGGTGTTCGCGGGCGCCGAGGACGCGCGCCGCCTGATCGCCGCCTCGCGCGACGAGGTCCGGCTCGCCGCGGGCACCATCGGCGCCGAGGCCGACAGTGTCGCGCGCGGCAACCGCCACCTGTCGGAGCGCACCGAGGCGCAGGCGAGCGCCTTCGGGCAGGCCGCGGCGAGCATGGAGGAGCTCGGTGCGAGCGTGAAGCGCAACACCGAAAGCGCCCGCGCGACGCAGGGCATCGCGCAGCGCGCGGGCGAGGCGACCGGCAAGGCGATCGACGCCGCGACGCAGGTGATCGCGCGCATGGAATCGATCCGCGAGGCGACCGCAAAGGTGGCCGACATCGTGGGCATGATCGACTCCATCGCGTTCCAGACCAACATCCTCGCGCTCAACGCCGCCGTGGAAGCGGCGCGCGCCGGCGAGCAGGGACGCGGCTTCGCGGTGGTGGCCACGGAGGTGCGCAGCCTGTCGCAGCGCGCCGCGGGCTCCGCGCGGGAGATCAAGGACCTGGTGGCCTCGGCCGCGTCCCAGGTCGCCGAGAGCTCCGAGGTGGTGGACCAGGTGGCCGAGGCGATCGCGGAGATCAACGGCCGCGTGGCCGAGGTGAACGAGCTCATGAACGCGGTCGTCGCCGCGGGCGCCGAGCAGTCGGCGGGCATCGTGCAGGTGGGCCGGACGATCCAGGAGATGGAGCGCGCCACGCAGCAGAACGCGGCGCTGGTGGGCCAGGTGGGCAACGCGACCGAGTCGCTCTCCGCGCAGGCCGCGCGGCTCGCCGCGCTGGCCGAAGGGGCGGGGAGCGCGAGCCACGGCGCGCACGTTTCCCGGCCGGGTACGCGCGCCGGCGGCCGGCCGTTGCGCCCGGCCGTGATCGGCATCGAGTCGAAATGACGCCCGACGCCGCGCAGCTGCGCTACGCCCGTTGGCTCGGCTGGGGCACGCGCACGAGCTTCGCCGTGTTGGTGCTCGCCTTCGGGGCCTACGCCACGGGACTGATCGATCCGCACGTGCCGATCGAGATGCTGCCGCGCCTGTGGGCACTGCCCTCGGGCGAGTTCCTGCGCGCGACCGGCGCGGCGCCGGGATGGGGCTGGGCCCGGCTCGCGCACCGCGCCGACATGCTCAACCTCGCCGGCATCGCGCTGCTCGCGAGCTGCTCGATTCCCTGCCTCGCGGCGGTGATCCCGGTGTTCCGCGCCTCCGGCGAGCGCGCGTTCGCCGCCATCTGCGCGCTGGAGGTCGCGGTGCTGCTGTTCGCCGCCTCCGGCGTGCTCGCCGGCGTGCACTGAGGTGGCCTACATGAGCCTCGAGGCGTGGTTGCGCGAATTCGGGCCCGACGCGCTCGCGGTCGTGGGGAGCCTCGCCATGGTCGCGGCCTACTACGCGGCGCTGCTTGGGCGCGTGCGCCACGACCCGCTCTGCACGATCCACGGCGTGAACCAGCTCGCGCGCACGCTGTGGGTCGAGCATGTCATGGCGAACCCCGGCAGGGACGTGATGGCGGTGCAGACCCTGCGCAACTTCGTGATGGGCGCGAGCCTCATGGCCTCGACCGCGGCGCTGCTCGTGGTGGGCACCCTCACGCTCTCGGGTCAGGCCGAGGGCATCTCGCGCACCTGGCACGTGTTCGTGGGGTTCGGATCCGGCTCGCCCGAGGTGTGGATGCTGAAGGTGTTGTGCCTGCTTGCCGACTTCATCGTGGCGTTCCTCGCCTTCGCGATGGCGGTGCGGCTGGCGAACCAGGTGGCGTTCATGATCAACATCCCCGCGAAGGACGCGCCCCCGTTGCTGTCGCCGCGCAACGTGGCGCTGCGCCTCAATCGCGCCGGCAACCATTTCGCCATCGGGCTGCGCGCGTACTTCTTCGCGGTACCGATGGTGTTCTGGCTCTTCGGCCCGGCGTTCCTGGTGGCGGCCACCGTGGGGCTGGTGGCAGCGCTGCACCGGCTCGACCGCAACCCTGCCCTCTCGGCCTGAAGGCCGCGGCGGGCCGCCGGGCGGCTGCGCTGGCGGGCGCGTCGGCGTACGCCATCGGGCATTCGAACGCGCGGAGCTTGATCCTGGACAAAAGCCGGTCGAGGCTCCGGGGCTAGCATGAATCCATGTCGATTTCGCCCCCTCTTGCCGACAGCCTCGCGCCGGACGCGGAACGGGCACGCGCCGCGCAGCCCTACTGGAATCCCTATTTCGTCGGCGTGCTCCTCGGCGCCGTGCTCCTCGCCTCATACCTGGTGGCCGGCCGCGGGCTTGGCGCGACCGGCGCGTTCTCCTCGGTGGCCGCCTGGATCGCGAGCGGCGTCTCGCCCGAGCATGCCCAGGCGAATCCGGTCCACGCCCGCTACCTCGCCGACGGCTCGCCGCTGACCGCGTGGCTGGTCTTCCTCGTCATCGGCGCGTTCGCCGGAGCCGCCCTGTCGGGCTGGATGGCGGGGCGCGCGCACCTCGCCATCGAGAAGGGCCCGCGGATTTCCAACGCCGGTCGCCTGGCGGTCGCGGCGGGCGGCGGCGTCCTCGCCGGGATCGGTGCGAAGATCGCGATGGGCTGCACCAGTGGACAGGCGCTCACGGGCGGGGCCATCCTCAATGCGGGCAGCCTGGTCTTCATGGGCGCCGTTTTCGCCGCGGGTTACGCGGTCGCATGGATCCTTCGCAAGGAGTGGCTCTGAATGTTTCCCCTCTCGTCCACCGTTGAGCTTTCGGCCGTCGCGACGCTCGCGCTCGCGCTCACCCTGGGGTTCGGCTTCGGATTCGCGCTCGAGCGCGCCGGCTTCGGCAGCGCGCGCAAGCTCACCGCGGTCTTCTACTTCTACGACATGTCGGTCGTGAAGGTCATGTTCACGGCCATCGTCACCGCGATGGCGGGCCTCTTCCTGCTCTCGTGGGCCGGGGCGCTGGACCTCGCCGAGCTCTACGTCGAGCCCACCAACTATGCGGGCGCGGCGATCGGCGGGCTCATCTTCGGAGCCGGGTTCGTGATCGGCGGCTATTGCCCGGGCACCGCGATCGCCGCGTGCGCCACCGGACGCATCGACGGGCTCACCTTCATGGCGGGCATGCTGGGCGGGGTATACCTGTTCGCCGAATTCCTGCCCGGGGTCGATGCATGGGCGCGCGGCACGGCACGGGGCGAAGTCACGCTCACCAGCCTGACCGGGCTCTCGATGGGCTGGTTCGTGCTCCTCTTCATCGCGATCCTCGCCCTCGCGGGCTGGGGCATGGGAGCGGCCGAGAGACGCTTCGCGGGCCTGCGCCCGTAGTGCGGCTCGCCGCCGCGATCGCCGTTGCCGCGGTTTCCGCCGGGGCGCTCGCCGCCGAGCGCGTTGCGCTGCTGCCCGGCCTGGGCGCGTACCAAATGCCCGCCGGCTCGCGCTCGCCGCAGGTGCAGCGCTACTTCGACCAGGGCATGGTCATGGCCTTCGGCTTCAACGCCGGCGAGAGCGCGCGCGCCTTTCGCGCGGCCACGCGCGCCGACCCCGCGTGTGCGCTCTGTTGGTGGGGCCTGGCCTGGTCCCTCGGACCCACCATCAACGCCGACATGGCGGCCGACGCGGCGCCTGAAGTGGCGCGCGCCCTGGCACGGGCGCGCGCCCTCGCACCCGCCGCCGGCGCGCGCACCCGCGAGCTCGTGCGGGCGCTCTCGGCCCGGCACCCGCGCGCCGCCGCGCCCCAGGCGCTCGACGAGGCGGGCTACGCGCGCCGCATGAGCGCGGCTGCGAGCCGCCACCCGCGCGATGCGGACCTCGCGTTCCTTGCCGCGGAAGCGGTGATGAACCTGCATCCCTACGATTGGTGGGGTCCGGGGGGCCAGCCCAGGCCGTGGACTCCCGAGATCGAGCGACGGCTCGAGCAGGCGCTGGCGGCCGCCCCG
Organism: Burkholderiales bacterium; assembly: GCA_038203035.1. GTDB lineage: Bacteria > Pseudomonadota > Gammaproteobacteria > Burkholderiales > Usitatibacteraceae > Usitatibacter. The sequence continues at coordinate 8,254 of JBBREI010000086.1, read as the reverse complement.
GAGCACCCGGGCGCGCTGCACTACCGCGTGCATCTCTACGAGTCGTCGGCGCAACCGGCGCGCGCGCTCGCCGCGGCCGACCGGCTGCGCGACCTGGTGCCGGGCTCCGCACACCTGTTGCACATGCCCGCGCACATCTATATGCGCACCGGGCGCTACGAGGACGCCATCGCCGCGAGCCTGCGCGCCATCGAGGCCGACCGGCGCTACCTGGCCGAGCTCGACGCGCAGGGTGCCTACCGCGTGGGCTACGCCGCGCACAACCACCACTTCCTCTGGGCCGCGGCGGCGATGGCCGGACGCAGCCAAATGGCGATCGACGCGGCGCGCGCGGCGTACACCGTGGCGTGTGGCCCGCGGCCCGGCAACCTCACCACCGCGACGCTGCAGCACCTGGCCGCGCTGCCGCTCTACGCGCTGGTGCGCTTCGCGCAGTGGGACGAGATCGTGCTGCGCACGTTGCCGCCGGATACGCGCGAGCCCTATCCGCTCGCGGTCTTCCACTTCGCCCGCGGCATCGCATACGCGAAGACCGGCCGGCTCTACGTCGCCCGTGTGGAGCTCGCGCGGCTGGAGGCGATCGCCTCCGATCCGACGCTCCTGCAGGCGAAGGTGAAGAACATCAACACGGCGTCGTCCCTCGCAGCCATCGCGCGCCACACGCTCGCCGCCGAGCTCGCGCGCGCCGCGGGCGACACCCCGGGGGCGATCGCATCGCTGCGCGCCGCGGTGGCGCTCGAGGACGGCCTCGCCTACGACGAGCCGCACCTGTGGCTCGCGCCCACGCGCCACGCGTTGGGGGCCGCACTGCTCGAGGCCGGCCGCGCCGGGGAAGCCGAACGCGCCTACCGCGAGGACCTCGAGCACTACCCCGACAACGGCTGGTCCCTGCACGGGCTCGCGCAGGCGCTGCGGGCGCAGGGCCGGGGCGACGAGGCCGCCGCGGTGGAGGGACGCTTCCGCGAAGCCTGGCGCCACGCCGACTTCTCCCTCGATCTCCGGAGCGCGCCCCGAAATGGGGCTCGGCCGCGCCTTTGACCTATATCAGTATCAACTGATGTAAAGAGCGTCAAATGGAGCTTGTGGGAAGGAGCCATTCCGGCTCGAGGGTCCCCGATGCTCCCCGTGTCGCGCAGGCGCTTCCTGAAGATCACCGCCGCCACCTTCGGCGCCGCCGGCGCCGCCGCGGCCATCCATTCGATTCCGTCCCTTGCGCGCGCCGCCGCCGCGCCGGGCGCGGTCACCACGATTCCGACCTTCTGCGAGATGTGCTTCTGGCGTTGCGCGGGAATCGCGCACGTGCGCGACGGCAAGCTCTGGAAGTTCGAGGGCAATCCCAAGGACCCGGCGAGTCGCGGTCGCCTGTGCCCGCGCGGCACCGGTGCCGTGGGTGCGTTGTCCGACCCGGACCGGTTGCGCCAGCCCCTCATCCGCGTAGGCGAGCGCGGCAAGCAGCAGTGGAAGACGGCGACCTGGGACGAGGCGCTCGGGTATGTCGCGCTGCGCATGAACAAGATCAAGGCCGAACACGGCCCCGAGTCGGTCGCGATGTTCAATCACGGCATCGGGCAGCGCTTCCCCCAGCATGTGCTCAAGTCCTGGGGCGCCATCAATTTCGGCGCGCCGTCCTTCGCGCAGTGCCGGGGCCCCCGCGACATCGGCTTCGCGCTCACCTTCGGCACCGGACTCGGCTCGCCCGAGCCCACCGACATCGCCAACACCGAGTGCCTGGTGCTCATCGGCACGCACCTGGGCGAGAACATGCACAACACCCAGGTGCAGGAATTCGCCCACGCGATCGAGCGGCGCATTCCCATCATCGTCGTCGATCCGCGCTTCTCGGTGGCCGCGAGCAAGGCGAAATACTGGCTTGCCGTGAAACCCGGCACCGATATCGCGCTGCTGCTCGCGTGGGCGAACCTGCTGGTGACCGAAGGCCGCTACGACCGCGAGTTCGTCGCGAAGTACGGCCATGGATTCGACAAGTTCGCCGCCGAGATCAAGGACTATACGGTCGAGTGGGCCGCGAAGGAGACCGGCGTGGACGCCGGATTGATTCGCGCCGCCGCGCGCGAGTTCTCCTCGCACCGGCCTTCCACGCTCATCCATCCGGGCCGCCGCGTGAACTGGTACGGCGACGACACGCAGAGAAGCCGCGCCATCGCGCTCTTGAACGCGCTGCTCGGAAGCTGGGGACGCCGCGGCGGCCTGTATGTGCAGTCCGGCATGAAGATTCCCCCCTACGGCTTGCCCGGGTACCCGACGAGCACGAAGCCGCTCGCGGACAATCCCGACGGCGCGAAGTACCCGTTCGCCGACGAGGCCGTCACCACCGGCATCCGCGAGGCCACCCTGACCGGCAAGCCGTATCCGATCAAGGGCTGGTTCGTGTACTCGACCAACCTGATGATGGCGCTGCCCAACGAGGCCGAGACGCTCGCGGCGATCCAGGCCCTGGACCTGCTTGTGGTGGTGGACACCATCCCGAGCGAGATCGCGGGGTACGCGGACGTCGTCCTGCCCGAGAGCACGTTCCTCGAGCGCCACGACGAGCTTCTCGTTGCATCCGGCCGGCGGGGCTGGACCGCGCTTCGCCAGCCCGTGGTCAAGGCGCCGCACGACCAGAAGCCGGGGTGGTGGATCGCCAAGCAGCTCGCCGCGAAGCTGGGCATTCCCGAGTGCATGCCCTTCGACCACATCGAGCAGTACCTCAAGGTGCGCATCCAGAAGGCGGGACTGTCCTGGGACGAGCTGCGCCGCGAAGGCGTGATCCTCGGCGAGCCGTCGCCCACCACGGTCGAAGAGGGCCTGGTGCTGGAGTTCGACACGCCCTCGAAGAAAGTCGAGTTCTACTCCGACCAGCTGAAGGCGAAGGGCTTCGACCCGGTGCCGCGCTACACGCCGCCGGAGCCGGCGCCCGCGGGACACCTGCGCCTGGTCACGGGACGCGCGCCCATGCACACGTTCAGCCGCACGCAGTCCAATCCTCTGCTGTCCGGCCTGATGAAGGAAAACGAGGTGTGGGTGAACGCGGCGACCGCAGCGAAGCTGGGCCTGAAGAGCGGCGAGTACGTGATGCTGCGCAACCAGGACGGAGCGCAGACGACCCGGGTGCGCGTGAAGGCCACGCAGCGCATCCGCCCCGACACCGTCTACATGGTCTATGGGTTCGGCCATAGCAATCCGATGCTCAAGAGCGCCTACCGGAAGGGCGCGAGCGCCGCGACGCTCAACACGCGCTACAAGGTCGATCCGCTCATGGGCGGTACCAGCATCCACGGCAACTTCGTCACCTTCGTGAAGGAGGCCTGAGATGCCGCGCTTCGGAATGGTGATCGATACCCGCAAGTGCGTGGGCTGCATGGACTGCGTCGTCGCCTGCCAGACGGAAAACGACGTGCCCCAGGGCTACTGCCGGGACTGGATCGTGACCGAGGTCCGCGGCGAGTTTCCGCGGCTCTCGATGGAGATCCGCTCGGAGCGCTGCAACCATTGCGACAACCCACCGTGCGTGGACTGCTGCCCCACGGGCGCCAGCCACGTGGAGCCCTTCGGCAAGACCGTGCAGGTGAACGCGAGCCGTTGCATCGGCTGCAAGGCGTGCGTCGCGGCCTGCCCCTACGGCGCGCGCTTCATCCACCCCGACGGCTACGCCGACAAGTGCACCTTCTGCCTGCATCGCGTCAAGGAGGGCAAGCTGCCCGCGTGCGTCGCGGTCTGCCCGACATCGTGCATGCACTTCGGCGACCTCGACGATCCGAAGAGCGCGGTAAGCGCGCTGCTCGGCAGCCGCAAGTGGCACACATTGCTTCCGCAGGCCGGCACGAAGCCCCGCATCTTCTACCTGGAATGAAAGCCACGGCCGTGTTCGAAATCACCTCCACCCGCATGAACCCCCTGGTCGATCCGCAGCTGCACGCCTGGGGCTGGGAGATCCCGGTGTACCTTTTCTTCGGCGGCATGATTGCCGGGATGATGATCCTCGCCGGGCTCGCGATGCTGCGCCTGGCGCGCGGCGACGATCCCGAGCGGTTCTTCTCGGTGCAGACGCCGTTGCTCGGCTTCGTGCTGATGAACGTCGGCATGGGCGCGCTCTTCCTGGACCTCACCCACAAGCTCTACGTCTGGGCGGTGTACCTCACGCTGCAACCCCTGTCGCCGATGTCGTGGGGGTCCTGGATCCTGCTCGTCGTGTATGGCGTGCTGATGCTCTCCGCCCTGGTGCGCATCCAGGATTCCTGGCCGTGGCTCGCGCGCAAGCTTCCCGTTCTCGTGCGCCTGTCCGATGCGATCGCCGGCAGCCCGGCGAGACTGCGCGCCCTGGCGTACGCGAACGTCGGCCTCGGCATCGCGCTCGGCATCTACACCGGGATCCTGCTGAACACCATGGTCGCGCGCCCGCTCTGGAATAGCGCCGTGCTGGGCCCGCTTTTCCTCTTCTCGGGCCTGTCGGCCGCCGCCGCGATGGTGCATCTCGCCGTGCGCGTGTTGCCCGGCCGCCCGGCGCCCGACGGCGCGCTCGGCGGCGCCTTCGCCGCGCTCTGGCAACCCCTGGGCCCGCGGCCGCCCGCGCCCGACACACAGCGATCCCTGGTGCGCGCCGACATCGGCTTCCTCGCCGTCGAGCTGGTGCTGATCGTGCTCCTCGTGGCGGGACTCGCCACCTCGACCGCCTCGCACCAGCAGGCCGTGGGCCTGCTCTTTTCGCAGCCCTATGCCCTGGTCTTCTGGGGCGGCATCGTGGTGCTCGGCATCGTGGTTCCGATCGCACTGCAGGCGCTCGAGCTCGGGCACCGCATTGCGCACACCGTGCTGCCCGCCATCCTCGTGCTCGCGGGCGGCTTCGCGCTTCGCTGGGTCCTGGTGAACGCGGGCCAGGCGAGCCATTTCGTCACCGCCACCGGAATGTGAGGGGCGCTGGCGCATGAATCCCCGTACCGATCACCCCAAGGAGCACACCATGAAACTGCGAATTCTTGCCATGACGCTGGCGCTGGGTCTGGCGCCGGGCGCCTTCGCGCAAGCCCCCGAGACCGCGAAGCCCACGATTTCGAAGCCCTGCATGAACTGCCACCAGGCCAAGCCGGGGCAGATCCAGGGCGCGTTCGAGAGCGTCGCCTTCAAGTCGACGGCGATCCAGATGAAGATCGACGCGGCGACCGAGATCGTGCGCTTCGATCCGAAGACCGTGAAGGTCATCGACGCCGGCGATCCCAGGCCGGCCGAAGCCCTGCGCGATATCCGCAAGGGCCACGAGTCCCGCATCGAGTACACCGAGAAGGACGGCGTCAAGACCGCCACGCTGATCTCGTTCAAGGGCCCGATCAAGATCGCCCCCGAGAATCTGGTCACCTACGCCGACGTCGCGAAGCTGGTGGCACTGGGCCCCGAGAAGGGCGGCTACGTGCTGGTCGACTCGCGCCCGCTGCCGCGCGTCCAGGAAGGCACCATCCCGACGTCGATCAACCTGCCGTTCACGACCTCCGGGTTCGACAAGCTCGCCGCCGAGCGCCTGCCGGCCGACAAGGCCACGCGGATCGTCTTCTTCTGCCAGGGCGTGACCTGCATGCTGAGCCCGAACTCGATGCGGCGCGCCGAGGCGATGGGCTACACCAACGTGCGCGTGTATCGCGAAGGCTGGCCCGAGTGGACGAAGAAGAACGTGGGCGTGCTCGCGGCCGCGCATCTCAACGACACGTGGATCGCCAAGGACATTCCCCACATTCTCATCGACGCCCGCCCGAAGGCGGAAACGCTGGCCGGCTCCGTCAAGGGCGCGGTCGCCATCGGGCCCGCGCAGGTGAAGGCGGCGCTCGCGAAGTTTCCCGACAAGGCGCTCAAGGCGCCGATCATGGTGTACGACGCCGACGGCGGAAAGGCAGCGATGGACGTGGCGATGGCGATCACCAGGGCGGGATACGTCAACGTGAACGTGATTCCGGGCGGGTTCAATGCCTGGAAGGCCGCGGGGCTCCCGGTGCAGGCCGGCCCGCTCGCGGGCGCCGTCGCCTACGTGCCAAAGCCGCGGCCCGGCGAGATCTCGATCGCGGAGTTCAAGGGCCTCGCCGGCAACACCCCGGCGGGCACGCTGATCCTCGACGTGCGCAACAGCGACGAGGCCAACGCGGGAATGATCAAGGGTGCGAAGCTGGTGCCCGACGAGGAGATCCTGGCCCGCCTCGCGGAAATCCCGAAGGACCAGCGAATCGTCACCCATTGCTCGACCGGCGTGCGTGCGGAGATGGCCTACCACAAGCTCAAGGACAAGGGCTACAACGTCGCCTTCGTGAAGGGCGATATCGAGATCGACAAGGCGGGCAAGCTCACCATCGCCGCCAATTGACCTGCCTCAAACCTTCATTCCGGCGGCCAGCCTAGAATGCCGGGACGTGCATCGAGCGCCATTCCATCTAGGAGATCCAATGAAGAGCAAACTGCTTGCCGCCCTGCTGACCGGGGCCCTGGGACTCGTCCCCGCCGCCGCCCTCGCGCAGGTCAAGGCCGAGGCCAAGGCCGAGGCGAAGACCGACTGCGCGGCTGCCTCGACCAAGGCGGCCGAGTGCACCAAGGCAAATTCGACCACGGCCGAGTGCAAGAAAGCGACCGCGGCGCACGCGGCGTGCACCAAGGCCGCGCCGAAGAAGAAGGAGAAGAAAGGCGGCTGCTGAGGGCAGCGCCGGTCACTTCTCCCTTCTACTTCCGCAAGGCCTGAGGGCGGCCGTATTGCCGGACTGCGAGAATCGCCGCAACTACAGGTCGAGCGTGAGTCCGGCCGAATGTGCACGGGAAACGCAGATGCACATGAGGGCGGCGCGGTCGCGTTCGGCAGCAGTCAGCGCCTGGTCGCGATGATCCGGCGAACCCTCCACCACCTTGACCGCACAGGTACCGCAAATGCCGGCCCGGCACGCGGCCGGCGCATCGATACCCGCCGCCTGCACGGCATCGAGAATCGTTCGCGAAGCGCCGACATCGATGACTTGGCCGCTGCGTCGCAACGTGACCCGTACGGGCTTTTTGTCGGATTGAATTACCGCCGCGAAGCGCTCGAAACGAATGTGCTCCGGCGAAATTCCCAGATCGATTCCGGCCATGCGCACCGCCTCGATCAGCGGGCCGGGACCACAGACGTAAAACACGCTGTTCGGTGCCGCGTTGGCGACGACCGAGCGGACATCGAGCCTCTCGCCGGCATCGGCCAGGTAAAGCCGCATCGAATCTCCCAGCGCCGTTCGAAGCGGCTGCGAGAATGCGGCATCCGCCATCGAGCGCGCGGCATAATGCAGGTTCACGTTGCGACCGTCCCTTGCCAACGCGAGTGCCATGGAATGAATCGGCGTGATGCCGATTCCGCCGGCAATCAGTACCACGGGCCGATGGTCTAAGTGCAGCGCGAAGTCGTTGCCCGGCAAGCCGCACCGCAGCGTCGTGCCCAACTGGTAGTCGCGATGCACCGCCAGCGAGCCGCCCTGGCCGGCCTCATCTTTCTGCACTGCGATTTCGTAGCAGAGCCCGCCAGGTCCGGCGGAGGTAATCGAGTAGCGGCGGGTGCCGTCGCGCACGTTGGTGCCACTGCCGGCGGCAAGCCGCACCGGCACGTCGATATGGGCTCCCGGGGTCACGGCCGGCAGGAGCGCGCCGTCGACCGCGCGCAATTCGTAGCCGCGCACACGTGGCGTCAACTGGCGTATGCCGCTGATCGTCAGCGCCAGCGGGCCGTTGCCGAGCACTGCAGGCATGGCGGGCTGCGAGGCACCTGCAATCTCGGCTTCGGTAAACCGCGGCGTGATGTGTTGCGGGCAATTCCAGTCGAATGCCTCGACCGTGATAATGACGCCGCGCTGCACCCGTGCGCGATAGTCCGCCGATTCGAGCTTGGCAATCAGCTCGGGCTCCTCGTCCAGGCCGACGATGCGCACCCGCCCCAGTATCTTCAGGCGGGCGCGATTGGGATAGTCCATGAGGATGAGCGACACGCAATCGTTATTGGCGAGGTTGCCGACGCTGATGTATTGCATGTTGCCGCGGAAATCCGCGTAGCCCAGCGTGCGGCTGTCCAGGACTTTCAGAAACCCGGCGGGACCGCCACGGAACTGCACATAGGGCCAGCCGGTTTCACTCACGGTTGCCTGATAAAAACTGTCGCGGGCGGCGATAAACGCCGCTTCCCGGACGCCGAGGCGCTCGATGTTTCGCAGCCCTCGATGGTGCGGACGCTGGCAGCGTTGGAACGCTCCCTGGGCGTGCGCCTGCT
>JBBREI010000085.1:0-15407 GCA_038203035.1 Burkholderiales bacterium | reverse complement strand
TGGTGTGGGTGGTGCATCCGTCGCTGCCGGTGAAGGACATGAAGGAATTCGTCGCCTACGCAAAGGCCAATCCCGGCAAGCTCACCTACGCCTCATCGGGCGCGGGCGCCCCGCAGCGCATGTGCGCCGAGCTTTTCCGCGGCATGACCAAGGCCGACATGACCCACGTCCCCTACAAGGGCAGCGGCCCGGCCATGACCGACCTCGTCGGCGGCCAGGTGAACACCATGTGTGAAACCGTCCCCGCATCCCTGCAGCTCATCAAGGCGGGCAAGCTGCGCGCGCTCGGCGTGACAACGGCCACCCGCATCTCGATGTTGCCCGATGTGGCCACGACGGCCGAGCAGGGCATGCCGGGTTACGAGGTGCAGTCGATGTTCGGCGTGCTGGTGCCGGCGGGAACGCCCAAGCCGATCGTCGATCGCCTTAATGCCGAACTGCAGAAGATCCTCGCCACGCCGCAAGCGCAGGCGCAGCTGCTGGAGCAGGGCGCCTACGCGGTGCTGACCACGCCCGACCAGGCCGCCGCCCGCCTCAAGCAGGAGATCGGCATGTGGGAGAAGGTGATCAAGGACGCGGGCATCAAGGCGGACTGAGCTAGTCCTCGAAACCCTCCACGCGTTTGTGGGTACCCTGCAGCACGCGCCCGGTACGGGCGCGGCTGCCGCGGTAGTGAGGGAGCCCCGAGGCCTTCACCTGCGCCGTGGACCGCTTGTCCCCGCGGCCGACGGTGGTGACCTTCAGCGCCTCGGTGACGGCGCGCAGGCCAATCATCTTCTCGCCTTCGCGCAGCTTGATCGCCATCACGCCCTTGCCGCCGTTGGGCAGCTCGGCGACATCCTCCAGGGGAAACACCAGCAGGCGGCCGTCGCCCGATAACGCGGCGACTTCCTTCACCTTCGGATCGAGCAGGGCGGCCGCCAGCAGCGCGTCGCCCTCGCCCACGGCAACAAACGCCTTGCCGGCGCGTTGCCGCGTGACCAGGTTTTCCACCCTCGCGCGCAGCGCGTTGCCGGCCGTGGTGCCGAACAGCACCGCCACATCCGGCGTGGCGGAAATGAGGCTCACGATGGTGGTGCCCGCGGTATCGGCGAGCGAGCTGACCGGCACGCCATCCCCCTTGCCGCCGGGAAGGTCGGAGGCCTTGAGGTTGTAGGCGCGCCCGTTGGCGCCCATGGCCACGATCGGATGAACGGTGCGTGTCTCGACAATCGCCAGGGGGGCGTCGCCATCCTTCCAGCTCAGCGCCGCGCGGTCGATGCCGTGGCCGGTGCGGGAGCGCAGGAAGCCGTTTTTCGACAGCAACACCGTCACCGGCTCGTCAACCACCGCGTCCACCATCGAGACCGTGATGCGCTCGGCCTCCTCGATGAAGGTGCGGCGCTTGTCGCCGAATCGCTCCGCGTCCTCGCGCACTTCCTGCGCGGCCATCCGGCGGCGCTCGGCGGGTGAGCCGAGCAGTTTCTTGAGCCCCGACTGTTCCTTCCTCAGGTCGGCCAGCTCGCGTTCGATCTTGATGCCCTCGAGCCGCGCGAGCTGGCGCAGGCGGATCTCGAGGATGTCCTCGGCCTGGCGCTCGGACAGCTCGAAGGCCTTGATGAGGTCGGGCTTCGGCTCGTCGGAGTTGCGGATGACCTTGATCACCTTGTCGATGCTCAGGAAGGCGATCATCCGGCCGTCGAGGATGTGGATGCGGTCGGCCACCTCGTCGAAGCGATGCCGCAGTCGCCGCTCGAGGACGTCGAGCCGGAACGAGCACCACTCGGCGATGACTTCGGACAGCCCCATCTGCCGCGGGCGCCCGTCGCGGCCGATCGCCACGAGGTTCAGCGACACGTTCGATTCCATCGACGTGTGCGCCAGCAGGAAATCCATCAGCTCCTGTGCCTCGACCTTGCCGGTGCGCGGCTCCAGCACGATGCGCACGGGATGTTCGGCATCCGAGTCGTCGCGCTGGCTCTCGAGCAGCGCGAGTGTGGCGGCCTTGAGGTTGGCCTGGTCGGGTGTGAGCGATTTCTTGCCGGCCTTCGGCTTGGGATTGGTGAGCTCGTCGATTTCCAGCAGCACCTTCGCGGCCGAGGTGTTCGGCGGCAGCTCATGGACCGCCACGCGGTATTGGCCGCGCGCGAGGTTTTCCACCTTCCAGCGCGCGCGCACGCGGATGCTGCCGCGCCCGCCCTCGTACGCCTTCTTGATCTCCTCGCGCGAGGAGATGATCTGGCCGCCGCCGGGGAAGTCCGGGCCCTTGATGGTGCGGATCACCGGCTTCGCGTCGGCGTCGCCTTCGAGCGTAAGCGCGCAGGCTTCGGCGACTTCCTTCAGGTTATGCGGCGCGATCTCGGTGGCCATGCCCACCGCGATACCCGAGGCGCCGTTCAGCAACATCACCGGCAGTCGCGCCGGCAGCAGCTTCGGCTCCTGCTGCGTGCCGTCGTAGTTGTCGGCGAATTCGACGGTGCCGCGGTCGAGTTCGGAGAGCAGCACGTGTTCCGCAAACGGCGTGAGGCGCACCTCGGTATAACGGTAGGCCGCGGGTGAATCGCCGTCGCGCGAGCCGAAGTTGCCCTGGCCGTCGATCAGCGGGTAACGCAACGTGAAGTCCTGCGCCATTCGAACCGCCGCCTCGTACACCGCGACGTCGCCGTGGGGATGGTATTTGCCGATCACATCACCCACGATGCGCGCGCTTTTCTTGTGCGGCGTGTCGGAGCGGTTGCCCATTTCGCGCATCGTGAAGAGGATGCGGCGCTGCACGGGCTTCTGGCCGTCCTCGACCGAGGGCAGGGCGCGGCCCTTCACCACACTCATCGCGTAGGCGAGGTAGGCGCGCGAGGCGAATTCCTGGAGCGAAGGATCGTCGCTACCGGTGGGCCCACTCGGCGCCCCGGGCGGGGGAGGAGGCGACGAGGGCGGCGAATCGAAGAGGTCGCCGGAACGATCTTCGCCCTTGCGGGCGCGCGTCCGGGCGGCGCTCACAGGTCAGCCTCGATGGTGTGGCCTTCCTTTTCCATCCACGCGCGGCGTCCCGCCGCTTCGGTCTTTCCCATCAGCAGCTTGAAGGTCTTCGTCACGGCGTCGCGGGAATTTCCGGCCAGGCGCATCGCGATCAGGCGGCGCGTGTCGGGGTTCATCGTGGTTTCCTTGAGCTGGTCCGGGTTCATCTCGCCCAGGCCCTTGAAGCGGCCGACATGGATCGCCGTGTCGCGCACGCCTTCGTCCCCGAGCTTCGCGAGGATCTGCGCGCGCTCGTTGTCATCCAGCGCATAAAGGCGCTTTTCCGCCTTCACCTTGCCGTGCGGGGCGATGCGGATCACGTAGAGCGGCGCCTGCGCGATGAACACGTGGCCGCTGTCGATCAGCTTCGGGAAGTGGCGATAGAAGAGGGTAAGCAACAGCGTCTGGATGTGCGCGCCGTCGACATCGGCGTCGGCCATCACGATCACCTTGCCGTAACGCAGGTTGGCGAGCACCGAATCGGGGGCTTCGGGGGCGTGCGGGTCGATGCCGAGCGCCACCGCGATATCGTGCACCTCGGTGTTTGCGTAGAGCTCGGTCGCGGCGACTTCAAAGGTGTTCAGCACCTTGCCCTTGAGCGGCAGGATCGCCTGGTAGTTGCGGTCGCGGCCCTGCTTGGCCGATCCGCCGGCCGAATCGCCCTCGACCAGAAAGACCTCGTTGCGGTCGGTGTCCTGCGATTCGCAATCGGTGAGTTTTCCCGGCAGCACCGCGACCCCGGAGCTCTTGCGCTTTTCGACCGCCTTGCCGGCGCGCTGGCGCGCGGTGGCGGCGCTGATCGCGAGCTGCGCGATTTTCTTGCCCTCCTCGACGTTGAGGTTGAGCCAGGCGTCGAGCGGATCCTTGACACGCGTGGCCACCAGCTTCAACGCCTCGCGCGAGGACAGTCGCTCCTTGGTCTGGCCCTGGAACTGGGGATCGAGGATGCGCGCCGAGAGCACGTAGCGCAGCGGCTTCCATACATCTTCCGATTGCAGGCTGACGCCGCGCGTGAGCAGTTCGTGGTGTTCGCAGAATTCCTTGACCGATTCGTAGACGGCGTTGCGCAAACCCGCCTCGTGGGTGCCGCCGAGCGACGTGGGGATGAGGTTCACGAAGGATTCACCTTCGCCGCCGCCTTCCGCCCACGCGATCGCCCATGTGGCGCCTTCACCCTCGGCGAAGGTTTCGTCTTCGGGGCCGACGAAGGATTCCCCCGCGAAGACCGGGCTCACGTAGCCGTCGGCGCCCTCCAGGCGCTCGAGGAGATAGGCACTGAGCCCGCCCGTATATAGCCACTGCGCCCTGTTCTTGCCGCCTTCTTCCTGGAGCGTGACCTTGAGGCCGGGCAACAACACCGCCTTGGCGCGCAGCAGCAGCTCGAGATCGCGGCGCGCGACCTTGCCGGTATCGAAATATTTCGGGTCCGGCCACGCGCGCACCACGGTGCCGCCGTCGCGCGGAGCGGCCTTGCCGACCTTCTTGAGTTTCTGCGCGACCTCGCCGCCTTCGAACGCCATCTCGTGCACCTCGCCATCGCGGGTGACACGCACCTCGAGGCGCTTCGACAGGGCATTGGTGACCGAAACGCCGACGCCGTGCAGGCCGCCGGAGAACGCGTACGCGCCGCCGCTTTTTTTGTCGAATTTGCCGCCGGCATGCAGGCGGGTGAAGACCACTTCCACCGTCGGCGCCTTTTCCACCGCGTGCATGCCAACCGGGATGCCGCGCCCGTCGTCGGCGACGCTGACGGAGCCATCGGCGTGCATCGTGACCTCGATGTGTTTCGCGTGGCCGCCCAGCGCCTCGTCGGCCGCGTTGTCGATGACCTCCTGGATGATGTGCAGCGGGCTGTCGGTGCGTGTGTACATGCCGGGGCGCGCGCGCACCGGCTCTAGGCCCTTCAATACCTTGATTGATTGTTCGTCGTATTTCATTTTCCGGGTGGTGCTGGTGGAGCGAAACGGGCAATTTTACCCGGACCGGCCGTGTCGCTCCCGATCAGGGGCGCTGCGGAGCCGCGGAAGTGCTGACAATGCCCGCAGCGATCGGTGCGTTTTTGGTTGCATTTGGCGCCCCGGGGAACGAAACGGCGGGTAAGGCGTTCCAACCCCATCATGGCTGCCTCCCCACCTCCCCGCCCGCGGCACTTCTCGATGATCCGCGAGTTCCACCTCGCGGATTTTCTCACGCTCGGCAACGCCGCCAGCGGTACGGGCGCCGTGCTGCTGGCCATGCTCTACATGGCAAGCCAGTCGAGTGAACATTTCTTCTATGCGGCGTTGCTGGCGCCAGTGGCCTTCGCCTTCGACGTGGCCGACGGCAAGGTGGCCCGCGCGCGCCACCAGCATTCCGCGCTGGGCCGCGAGCTGGATTCCCTCTCGGATGTCATCTCCTTCGGGGTGGCGCCCGCGGCCCTCGCCTTCGCGGCCGGCATGCAGGGCGGCTGGGACGCCCTGATCCTGGCCTATTTCGTCTGCTGCGGCGTGAGCCGGCTGGCGCGCTACAACGTCACCGCCGAGACCCTCTCGGAAGGCGGCGACAAGGTGAAGTACTTTGAAGGCACGCCGATCCCCACCAGCGTGGTCCTTACGGCGATCCTGGCTGCCGCCTGCTGGCAGGGCCGGATCGGCAATGACCTCTGGGGCGGGGCCTGGTCGATCGGGCCGTGGACGCTGCATCCGCTGGTGCTGCTGTTTGCCCTTTCGGGCACCTTGATGATCAGCAAGACCCTGCGTATCCCGAAGCTCTGATCCCGCGGCCGCCCCGGCCAAAATCTGCGTAATATTCAGTAGGTTCCAACGGTTTCCTCGCGTATCATTTCAGGCGGTACACGGCAAGGGAAGCCGTGCGCGAATAACGCAGCCCAGGGAGGGCGCACCGTTGAAAGTGATCGCCGCGAGAATTGCGGTGCTCGTGCTGCTGGCCGTGGGCCTGCTGCCGCTTTGCGCGCAGGCGCAGCCTGCTGCCTACACGACCAATTGCGCCACCTCCGGCTGCCACATCTCGCCGTCCAATCCGTACCCGTCCCAGTTCAATGCCGCCAACTCGATCAGCGTAGTTAATGCCGCGATCGCGGGCGGCATGATTGCGGATCCGGGCCTGAGCGGGCCCGATATGACCGCGATCATCAATTACATCAATGGTGCGTTGCCCGCCACGCCCACACGCACGATCCCGTTCGGTGCGGCCGCCACCTTCCCGCTCATCGGCATCACGGTTTCCAGCCCGTATGCCGGCGTCAACGCGATCTCCACGGTCTCGGGCCCCGCCAAGGGCGGCGTCAGTTATGGCATCGACCCGGCCGAGTTCACCTATACCCCAAGTGCCTGCCAGGTCGGGGCCGATAGCTTCACCTTCCATGGCATCGGCGGCTCTACGACCTCAACGCGCACGCAGCCCGTCAACATCTTGAATCCGGTCACCGGTCCGACGGTCAGCGCGACTGCGCCGCCGGCGGGACAAACCGGCGTTTCGTACAGCCACAGTTTCGCGGTCACGGCTTGCTCGAGCCTCGTCACGTCCTTCCAGGTGGCGAGCGGCACGTTCCCCACCGGACTGACGCTGCTGTCGACGGGCGCCGTCATCGGCACGCCTTCGGCGACCGGGACGTTCAACTTCACCGTCAGCGCGACTTACACCAGTAGCGTGACCGGCCCGGCGCAAGCGTTCAGCATCACCGTCGGCCTCGGCCCGCCAGTGGTCTCCAGCGCGGCGATCGCACCCGCATCCGCCGTCGGCGTGTTGTTCTCGGGCTACACCATCACCGCTTCCAATACGCCGCTCACCAGCTTTGCGCTGCAGAGCGGGTCCTTGCCACCGGGCCTGACGCTCAATACCGGCACCGGCGCGATCACGGGCACGCCAAGCTCGGCGGCGGGCAGCCCCCATGTCGCCAACCTCACAGCCACCAATGCCACAGCGACGAGCGCGCCCAAGGCGGTGACGTTCCACGTCGCGCCGGCCATCAGCAGCGCCGCGACCGCCAGTGGCCAGACCGGCGTGGCTTTCAGCTACCAGATCACCGGCGGCGCCGGCCCGGCTTACACCAGCTACGCCATTGCTGCGGGAACCTTGCCGCCGGGCCTGACGCTCAACACCGGCACCGGCGCCATCACGGGCACGCCGACGGCCGTGGGCGGACCCACCAACGTCCAATTCACGGGTGCAACCGCCTTCGCTACCAGCGCGCAGTTCACGGTTGCGTTCACCATCACGCTCGGGCCGCCGGTGATCACCTCTTCGCTGGTCGCCACCGGCGGCGAGGCGATCCTCTTCACGCCCTACCAGATCACGGCCACCAATCCGCCACTCACCTCGTTCAGCGCCGCGCCGCTTCCGACGGGCCTGACGATTAGCCCGACAGGCCTGATCACGGGCACGCCGGGCTCGGGCACCGCAGGCCTTTATCCGGTCTCGATCTGCGCCACCAATGCGACGACCACCGGCTGCGCGACGCTCAACCTCACGATCTCGCAGTTCGCGCCGGTCAACACCAGCCTGGCACCGCCCGCCGGGCAGACGGGTGTGCCGTACAGCTTCCAGATCACCGCCAACAATGGGCCGACATCGTTCAACGCGGCGAACCTGCCGCCGGGCCTCACGGTGGACACGACGACCGGCCTGATATCGGGCACGCCGACAGCGGTCGGCACGTTCAATACCGCCACCATCACGTC
Source organism: Burkholderiales bacterium (assembly GCA_038203035.1). GTDB lineage: Bacteria > Pseudomonadota > Gammaproteobacteria > Burkholderiales > Usitatibacteraceae > Usitatibacter. The sequence continues at coordinate 7,734 of JBBREI010000085.1, read as the reverse complement.
GTCGAACGGTTCCGGCTCCGATACCGATCTGGTCACGTTCAACATTTCGCTGGGACCGCCGGTGATCAGCAGCCCCGCGACCGCCGGTGGCGCCGTGGGCTTCGCGTTCAGCTACCAGATCGTGGCGAGCAACAGTCCCACGCTCTACGCCATCAGCAACATCGCGCCGGGCCTCACGCTGGACACGTCGACGGGGCTGCTTTCGGGAACGCCCACGACGAACGCAACCTACGCGGGCACGATGAGCGCCACCAACGCAACGGCCACGGCGACGGTGCCGCTCACCATCACCATCGCCGTCGGCATACCAGTGGTCACCAGCGCCTCAGCCGCGGGCGCCACGGGCTCCGGATTCTCCTATCAGGTCGTCGCGAGCAATGGCCCGACGAGTTACTCGGCCACCGGGTTACCCCCGGGCCTGTCCATCAACACAACCACCGGACGCATCACCGGCATACCCACCGCGAGCGGCACGTTTGTGGTGAACCTGGGCGCGACCAACGCCACGGGTACCGGTACCGGGACGCTCACGCTCAACATCGCGCTGTCTCCGCCGACAACTGGCAGCGGGAGCGCAACCGTGAACACGCTTCCGGGCGAGTCGTTCCAATACACGATCGCGGCGGACAACGGCCCGTTCACGTTCACCAGTACCTCTTTGCCGGCGGGGCTGGTGCTCGACGGCAGTTCCGGGATCATCAACGGCACGGTCGCCGCACCCGCTGGCACGTACGACGTGCTGATCACGATCACCAATGCCACGGGGACAACCACCTTCAACCTGCGCATCATCGTGGGCTACGTGGTCGCGCGTTCCGGCGACGCCAGCGTCGAAGTGCCGTTCGAGACCGCAACGCCGATCGCGCTGCCGGTCACTGGCGACGTGGTGACGGTCAATATCATCGGCAGCCCCGCGCACGGCCTGCTGTCGACGCTGCCCAACAGCAAGACCGCTACCTACACGCCCGCCACGGGATATTCGGGCTCGGACAGCTTCACCTACTCGGTCACCAATCCCGCGGGCACCTCGGGCGTTTCCACAATCAGCATCATCGTCGGCGACCTGATCCCGGTCGCCGGCCCCGGTTCGGTCACGGTGCCGCTCAACATGCCGACCGTCATAGACATGTCGAAGTTCGCACGCGGCTCGGGGCTCACGGGTGTCGCCATCACCACACCGCCGACTCACGGGACCGCGGCCGTAAACGGGCTTTCAATCATCTACACCCCGCGCAACAACTATTTCGGCCCCGATTCCTTCCGCTACGTCGCCTACGGCAACGCCGGCAGCTCGCCGCCCGCAACGGTTCAGGTCGAGGTCACCGGACGCCCCGATCCCAGCGCGGACCGCGAGGTGCTTGGCCTGGTGGATGCGCAGAGCCAGGCCGCGCGGCGCTTCTCCGCGGCACAGGTTGGCAACTACCAGCGCCGCATGGAATCGTTGCACTACGCGTTGCCGGAGCCGGGGCCGACGGTCGCCGCCGTGGCGCAGCGCACGGCACGCGCCCCGGCACGCTTGAGCCCTGCCTTCGGCGAGGCCGAACCCGCCGCCGAGGGCTCGCCGCTGGTGCCGATCTCGCTCGTGCAGACGCTGATGAACGTCGTGACGTCCCGCTCGCTCGACGTGGCCGCGACCCGCAGCAATGGCGGCGGTGGCGTGCCCGCGGCTCTGGCGCCGCAGACCAACCTTTGGGTTGCCGGCACAGCGAACTTCGGCAGTCGCAACGCCACGGCCGAGCGTGATCGCATGCGCTTCAGCACCGACGGCGTGAGCGCCGGCGTGGATCGCCGGTTCTCGACCCGCCTGGCCGGTGGCTTCGGGGTTGGATACGGCCACGACGAAAGCGATGTCGCCGCGAGCTCGCGCCTGAAAGCACGCGTGGCCTCGGTGGCGGCCTACGCCAGCTACCAGCCGGCGCCGCGGCTTTTCATCGACATGCTGGTGGGCTACGGGCAGCTGCGCTTCGATACGCGCCGCTACGTGGAAGCCGCGGACCTGAACGCCGATGGTCGTCGCAAGGGCAGCCAGGTCTTCGGGTCCCTGGGCGCGTCCTACGACGCGCGCAAGGAAAACCTGCTGGTGTCCCCGTACGGCAGGATCGATTTTTCCGTCGATCGCCTCGATGCCGTGAGCGAGACCGGCGCCGGCAACTACGCGTTGCGTTACGAGGAGGCGAAGCAGCGCAGCGTGCAGGTGGCCGCGGGCCTGCGCGCCGAATCGAAACACGCCACCGAGTTCGGCTTCGCGGTGCCGCGCGCGCGTGTGGAGTATCGGCGCGAGTTGCAGGATGAGCGCGCGATGCGCCTTTCCTACGCCGACCTGCTGGGCGGGCCGGAATACAGCATCACGCCGGCCGGCATCAGCCGCAGTTCGCTGCTGCTTGGCGTCGGCATCGACCTGGCATTCGGCGGGGGGCTGCGCATCGGCGTCGACTACACGGCCCAACGCGCCTCGGGAGCGAGCAACGTGCAGGGCATCCGCCTGCTGGTCACGCAGGAGCTCGACGCGCTGCCGGGTTCCGGCTGGCGTTGGGAGCCGACCACGTTCAGCAATCCGATCAATGTGGACGCCGGATTCTCCTGGGACGACAACGTGACCCGTGGCCGCGAGGCGGGCGACAAGCTTGCGGACCGCGTGTTCGCCCTTGGCCTCTCGCAGACACGTCCGTTCCGGCTGAACGCCAATACGCGTTTCGTGGCGACAGGACTGGCGAACGCCGAGAAATTCGACCGCTACGCGGGCCTGGGCCGGTTCGCCGCCGGCGCACAGGGCGAGGTCCAATACCGCACCTCGGGTGCCTTCGACGCCCTCGCGTTCGGCTTCGTCGGACGAGCGTTGTACGAGAAGTACGAATCGAGCCTGCGCACCGGGCCGCGCTACTTCGTCGGCGTGAACGCGCGGCGCGCGATCACCGACCGCATCGAGGCCTTCGCCGAGGCGGGTGCGAATATCCGCAATGCCCGCAGCGACGTTTTCACCTGGCGCGACTGGTCGGCGAAGCTGAACCTCGACTGGTCGATCGGCAAGGGGCTGGTGTACGCCACGGGTGAATACCGCAGGGGCGATACGGTCTCGTCGGGGCATCCCTCGCTTGTCAACATCGGCCTGACGGAGGTGTTCTCGGCCGACGACGCGTTCGACGGGCAGCACCTCGTCTCCTACCGCTTCGATGCACGCACGGTCATCGGCACCTTGGGCTACAACCACCCCCTCGGAGCCCGCGATTCCATCGACTTCTCGTGGCGCCGCATCGAGGCGACGCCCACGCGCAAGCCGGCCTTCGATTTCTCCGGGCCCACGCGCTACATCGATAACCAGTATTCGATCGTCTACCTGACGCGGTTCTGAGGAACACGAGCATGCAATTCCGACGCCTCTTCGCCTGCTGCATCGTCGCCACCGCCGGCGTTATCGCGCTGTCCGGCTGCGGCGGGGGCGGGAGCCCCGGCGACACGCGCCCGGGACCCGATGCCTCGGCGCCTGCGCCGCCCGATGGACCGAAGGCCTTCCTGCTCTTCCCGAATCCGCAGCAGCAGGCGGACGGCACGCTGCAGACCGACACCGCCGAATACGCGCAGGCGTATTACCGGGCGATCGACCCGCAGAACTCGAAGGACACGCTCGCGAAGTGGAAGGCCGCCAACGGGTTCGAGACCGGCACCGGCAGCGAGGTGAACGTGGTGTTCGGCGACCAGCGCGACCTCGGTTACGGGCGCCGCATGTATGCCCGCAGCAACCCCGACGGTACCTATGCGTTCTACGTGGAGAACTACCTCATCGAGGCCGGCGGAGAGTACGCCTATTCGCCGCTCAACCTCGATGCGGCCATCGTGCGCGATACGCGCTGGATGGTGGGCATCAACGCAATCGAGTTCAGCCCGGGGCCCAATGGCGGCGTGGCCTTCCCGAAGTTCTACAACTTCAATCCCGAAGGTGCCCGCCAGACGTTCGTGGACCTCGACGGCCGCGGCCCGAAGGCGATGCCGGGGCCGTGCATCAGCTGCCATGGGGGGCGAGGCGACGCGTTGACGCCTCCCGATGCCAGCGGCAAGCGCCTCTTCAACCTGGTGCAGAACTCGGTCTCGCAGCACCGCGGCGACGTCCAGGCCCGCATGCATCCGTTCGAGCCCGACGTCTTCGATTTCTCCACCACGCGCGCGGGCTTCTCGCGCTCCGAGCAGGAGGCGGCGATCAAGACGATCAACCGCATGATCCTGTGCACCTACCCGATACCCGCCCCGTCTTCCGCGCCGGAGGATGCCTGCCGCCGCCCCACGGGCAACAGCGAATGGCAGGGCACCGCGTCCGCGCTCATCAAGTCGGCATATGGCGGCGATGGGCTGCCGAACGCGCGGTTCGTCGACGACTACGTGCCTCAATCGTGGCTGCAGGCCGGGCAATCGACGCTCTACCGCGATGTGGTGGCGACCTCGTGCCGCACCTGCCACATCATGCGCGGCACCATCGCGCCGGCGGACATCGACTTCGATTCCTACGAAAAATTCGTGGGCTACACCGACCGCATCAAGGCGCACGTGATCGACCGCGGCAACATGCCGCTCGCGAAGATCGTCTACGACGCATTCTGGGGATCGGCACGTCCCCAGGCGATGGCGATCTTCCTGCAAGGACAGGGCCACAACGTGCGTGATGCCTCGGGCGCGGTTCTGCGGCCAGGCCGCCCCATCGCGGATCCGGGTCCGGATCGCGTGGTGCTTCCGGGTGCGACGCAGCTTTCGGCGGCCCAGAGTCTCTTCTCAACCGGTTATGCGTGGACGCTCGCCTCCGGTCCCGCGGGTGCAACACTCGCCGATGCCTCGACCGTGCGCGCGACATTGACCGCCAATGCGGCGGGCACCTACGTGCTGCAACTGGTGACCACGGGCGGCTCGCTCACGAGCGCGCCGGTGCAGGTTCGCGTGGTGGTCGACCCCGCGTTGGCCAACGCCCCCGGCTCGATCCGCTTCGCCGACATCAAGGCGGTAATGCAGGGCAACAACCTGTGCACGCAATGCCACAGCCCCACGGGCACGGAACCGCGTCCACCGGTGTTCTACACCAACGAGGACCGCAACGGGGATGGCACGGTAGGCGACGCAACCGACGACACGTGGTTCTACAGCGAGGTGCGCAGCCGGATCAATTTCACCGATGTCGCGGCCAGCCCGCTGCTGCGCAAGCCCTCGGGGCACCACCACAAGGGCAACCTGCTGGCGGGCTTCAACTCCGACGCGCTACCCGGCGACGCGGCCCGGGCGCGTTATGACCTGTTCCAGAACTGGATCCTGAGCGGCGCCCCGCAGTAACAACTAGTAGCTGCGGCGCGGGCCCGAGTAGTCCGCTTTCGGAAAGATGAACGGCGGCGTGCGCCCCACCAGGGTCTCGATGAGCATCAATTCCTGGTCGGTGTGGTTGATGAACGGGCCGTTGCGGATGTTCTTGCCCGCCTGCTCGTTGCCGAGGATGTAGAGCGGACGGTCGTGGTGCTGCGCGGTCACCGTCTCCTTGCTCTGCGGATCCTTGATGGCAGCCACGTCGGCCACCCCGTAGCAGGTGCAGAAGTAGGTCTGCTCGGGGTCCGATTCCATGTACACGCCGGTGCCGCGGATGCCGATGGTGGCCACCTGCGTCGTCAGCTGCACCGGTCGGCGGCTGGGGAAGACCGAGAGCAGCTTGCCGGTGAGCAGCTTCAGGCCGGTGACGATGGCACTGTCGCTGCCGGTCTCGATCACGATCTCGGTCTGTGGGCGCGCGATATAGGCGCTTTCACCCACGACATACACCAGTTCCGCGTTGCGGCCCGTCCTGATCGTGGTGCCGCCGGCGATCTTCGATTCCAGCGTGCCGGCCTTGCCGTCGATCTGCACGTCGCCGGAGATGCGGTAGATCGACTTGCCGGGTGGCAGCTTGGAGGGAGGGCTGCCGAGGATCTGCGCCAGGGCGAGGTTCGAGGCCATCGAACCGCCTCCGAGCATGCCCATGGCAAGCATCTGGATGAGGGTGCGGCGGCGGGGATCGTCGGGTTGGAATTTCATTGGTGTTTGCGCTCCGTGGTTGTGCTGTGCGCCATCGAGGGCTCGCGCAGATTGTACAGAAGCAGGACGCTTGAATCGGCCGATTGGATGGCATCCGCGGGCGCCAAAACGCCACACCTGGCGCGTGGCATGGTCGCTTGACAAGTGGCGGGCGGTATCATGGACGCCGATGTGCAGCGCCCGAGTGGTGGAATGGTATACACAAGGGACTTGAGAAATTGAGCCCTGCGGGGGAAACGCCGCAGGTGTAACCCGTCAAAGTCGGCGAAAGCCCTGGGGATCCCCGAGCCAACACCGAGCCAAGCCCCGCGAGGGGAAGGTGTAGAGAGCAGACGGCGGGCGCCTAAGGTTTCTTTTCGGCTACGGCGAAGGCGTGCTCCAGACCACGAACGGCGCGATGCCGGCGGCGAAAGCCGAGGTGGTACGAAAATCCCTCGGCCTCACGGCCATGCCGGTTCGAGTCCGGCCTCGGGCACCAGAGCAGCACGGCAGCGCGCGCATTGGCGACGGAAACCGTGAGTGTGCGAGACGAAATCAAGAGCCTGCGCGGCGACCTGATGCAAGAAACCGTCGTCCTCATGGGCGCGCAGACCTAGCCATCATTCTGCTCAGCCTCGCGCCAGGCTTGCATCATGCCCTTCCGCGCTAGCTGCGGAGGGCCGCCGTTACCTTCTCGTCGTCGAACAGCGCCTCGAGCTTTCGCGCGAACATTGCGGAGATTCCCGCCCCAGGCGATAGCCCCATCGAACCAATGTTGTCGCGCCCCTTAATCGACTTGGCCGCCAGCTCCTCGCCCTTTTCATTCAGCACGGAAAGCGCGACGTCGTAGTGAATATCGGTATTCATCATAGAGTCCGATTTCCACTCTGTGAGAGTGACCGATGCAATCCGCCGTGCGCCGCTCGCGACAAGTTTTCGCCGCACATCGGAGGTGGCTTCATTCGGCGCTAAGGTAACGGGCGTCACGACGAAGCCCTTCGCAGTGAGGGAGCGCGATAGCGCATCGCGCACTTCACCCGATAGCGGGCCACCGGACGATGTATTCACGTCGAATGGATTGCCGAAGCCACCGCGCATGAGCCCCACGAAGCGCTCTGACTTGCTGCCCGAAAGGACGTAGGCGCGCCGGTCCTGCACTCCCACCGCGAGCTTCACGGACGCGGCGGACGGGCCGGGCAGGTTTATGGGGGCATCGCTGTAGCTGTACGTACGCCCGAAGGCGCAGCCGCCAAGAAGAAGGGCGCTCAGAACAATGAGAAGTGCGCGCATTGAAGTCTCCCGTTTCGCTGTTAGAGTCGTTGGGTGTCCTATGCCACGGCAGTTAGCTTACATGTAATGAAAAAACCCGCCGAAGCGGGGCTGTGGGTAATGCGCGAGGCAGCAACGCCGCGGTCGGCCGAGTTCGTCCATTTGATTGTCCGCGTGTGGCAGATAGAACGCGGCATTTACAGGACTACGGTGCGTCTTCTCCCTAAACTAGTTGATCGGGTAGTGGCCGCGGCCGATCATGCAGTTGCGCAGGACCGTCTTGTAATCCTGGGCACCGGCAGCGCCCGCGTTTGCCGCGCCCGAGAGACCGCCGACTCCGGCGCCGAAGGTTGCGCCCGCATTACCAGAGCCGCCACCAGAGCGGAATATGAGCGCTCCAATCAATGCGCCAGCGACAGCACCTGCTACAGCACCCGCAACAGCGCGGTC
>JBBREI010000084.1:0-15420 GCA_038203035.1 Burkholderiales bacterium | reverse complement strand
CCAAGGCCTCTACGGCGGTGGCGAAGGCCTCTACGGCGGTGGCGAAGGCCGAGGCCAGGGATCCCCCGGCCGCCGCAAAACCCGCCGTTACCCCGGCCAAGGCGGCCGCCCCGAAGCTGGAAGGCTTCGCGGTCCAGGTCGGCGCATTCCGCGATGAGGCCAAACTCAAGCAGGCGCGCGACAAGCTGCTCGCCGCCAAGGTGGTCCACTACACCGAACGCCTGGAATCCCCGGGTGGTCCGCTCACGCGCCTGCGCGCGGGTCCCTTCCCGACCCGCGAGGTGGCCGAGGCGGCGCAGGCCGGCCTCAAGCGCGTGGCCCTCGACGGAAAAGTCGTCCCGTTGCCGTGAGAAATACTGGAAACTGCGGCATGTATCCCCATGTCCTAACCTCAGACGCGGGCGCCCTGCGACCCGGGAAGGAAACCTAAGGCCATGTGCGGCATCGTCGGAGTGGTGGCGCGCAGTCCCGTCAACCAGCTGCTGTATGACGGCATGACGGTGCTGCAGCATCGCGGTCAGGACGCCGCGGGCATCGTGACGGCGGAAGGCCACAGCTTCCACATGCACAAGGGCAAGGGCCTGGTGCGCGATGTCTTTCGCACGCGCGACATGCGCAACCTGTCCGGACACATGGGCATCGCCCATTGCCGCTATCCGACGGCGGGCTCCGCCGCGTCGGAAGCCGAGGCGCAGCCGTTCTACGTCAACTCGCCCTTCGGCATCGTGCTCGGCCACAACGGCAACCTGATCAATGCCGAGGAGCAGCGTCGCGAGCTCTTCCTGGACGATCGCCGGCACGTCAACACCAATTCCGATTCCGAGGTGCTGCTCAACGTCCTCGCCCACGAAATCCACGACGCAAGCGCCGGGCGTGATCGCCTCAGTCCCGACGTGATCTTCACCGCCGTCGCGGGCGTGCATCGCCGCGTGAAGGGTGCATATGCCGTCGTCGCGATGGTGGCGGGCCACGGCATGCTCGCTTTCCGCGATCCCCACGGCATACGCCCGCTCATCATCGGGCGCGCGGATACGGAAAAAGGCGTGGAATTCCTCGTCGCTTCCGAAAGCGTCACGCTCGATACGCTGGGCTTCAAGGTGATGCGCGACGTGGCGCCGGGCGAAGCGATCCTCGTCGACGAAAGCGGCAACTTCCACAGCCGCCAGTGCGCCGCCAACCCGCAGCTCAATCCCTGCATCTTCGAATTCGTCTACCTCGCGCGCCCCGATTCGGTGATCGACGGCATCTCGGTCTACGAAAGCCGCCGCAACATGGGCAAGACGCTGGCCGACAAGATCATCGCGCTGGGGATGCGAGACGAGATCGACGTCGTCATCCCGATTCCCGATTCCAGCCGCCCGTCCGCGCTCGAAGTGGCCGCCAAGCTGAAGAAGCCGTATCGCGAAGGCTTCATCAAGAACCGCTACATCGGCCGCACCTTCATCATGCCGGGCCAGGAGCTGCGCAAGAAAAGCGTGCGCCAGAAGCTCAACGCGATGGCGATCGAATTCACGGGCCGCAACGTGCTGCTGGTGGACGATTCCATCGTGCGCGGCACCACCAGCCGCGAAATCGTCCAGATGGCGCGCGAAAGCGGCGCGAAGAAAGTGTTCTTCGCCTCGGCCGCGCCGCCCGTGCGTTACCCCAACGTCTACGGCATCGACATGCCGACGCGCAACGAGCTCATCGCCACCGGGCGCACCGAAGAAGAGATCGCCGCCGCCATCGGCGCCGATGCCGTGATCTACCAGGACCTCGAGGCGCTGATCGAAGCGGTGGGCAGCCTCAACCCCTCGATCAAGGAATTCGACTGCTCGTGTTTCGATGGCGTCTACATCACGGGCGACGTCTCGCCGGAATACCTGGAAGGCATCGCCGCGGATCGTCGCGACGGAGAATCCGGCAGCGAGACGCGGCTGTCCAGCTACCAGCTCGACCTGGGCCTGTCTCGCGTCGACTGAAATCTCCCTCTCCCCTGGGAGAGGGCCGGGGAGAGGGTGCTCAACCAGAATGCCAAGCAACTACAAGCCCGACACCCTCGGTGTGCGAGCCGGGGGATTGCGCAGCGACTTCCAGGAGCATTCCGAAGCGCTCGCCCTCACCACCAGCTTCGTCTACCGCAGCGCGGCGGAAGCTGCCCGCAAGTTCGCCAACGAAGAGCCGGGCAACATCTATTCGCGCTTCACCAATCCCACGATCACGATGTTCCAGGACCGCCTGGCCGCGCTCGAACGTGCCGAGGCGTGTGTGGCCACCGCAACCGGCATGGCGGCCATCACCACGACCACCCTGGGGTTGCTGAAGACCGGCGACCACCTCATCTGCGCGCGTGGCGTTTTCGGCACCATCGTGCCGCTGTTCGACCAGATCCTCGCCCGGCTGGGCATCACCACCACGTGGGTCGATCTGCCGGACCTCGACGCCTGGCGCGCTGCGGTGCGGCCCAACACGCGCCTGCTCTTCACCGAGACGCCTTCCAACCCGGTGTGTGAAATCGCCGACATCGCCGGGCTCGCGCAGATCGCGAGGGACGCGAAGGCGGTCCTGGCCGTGGACAACTGCATGTGTTCACCGGCGCTGCAACGGCCGATCGAACACGGCGCGGACCTGGTGGTCCATTCGGCCACCAAGTACCTCGAAGGCCAGGGGCGCGTGCTGGGTGGCGCCATCGCGGGGCGCGCCGACCTCGTAAGCGGCCCGCTGTTCAGCTTCGTGCGCACCGCGGGCCCGGCTATCTCGCCCTTCAACGCCTGGATCTGCCTGAAGGGCATGGAGACGCTGCGCCTGCGCATGAAGGCGCAGAGCGAAAGCGCGCTGGCCATGGCACGCTGGCTCGAGTCGCACCCGGCGGTGGAACGCGTCAACTACCCGGCGCTCGAATCACACCCGCAGCACGCGCTCGCCATGAAGCAGCAATCCGCGGGCGGCGCGGTGCTTTCCTTCGTCGTGCGCGGCGGGCGCGAGGCGGCCTGGCGCGTGATCGACGGCGTGCGCATGGTCTCGATCACCGCGAACTTCGGCGACGTGAAAAGCACCGTCTGCCATCCGGCCACCACCACCCACGGCCGCATCCCGCCCGCCGAGCGCGAGGCATCGGGCATCGCGGAAGGCCTGGTGCGCCTGGCCGTGGGCCTGGAAGACATCGACGACATCCGCGAGGACCTGGCGCGGGGATTGGACGCGAAGAAATAGCCATGCCCACTTCCAGCCATGTCTTCCTGATGTGCCCGCCGGAATACTTCACGGTCGCGTACATCATCAACCCCTGGATGCACGGCAACCTGCGCAAGATCGACAACGCCGTGGCCAAGCAGCAGTGGCGCGCGTTGTACGACACGCTCACCGACCATGCGACGGTGCGCCTGGTGCTGCCGCAGCCGGGATCGCCCGACATGGTCTTCACCGCCAACGCGGGCCTGGTGAAGGACAGGCGTTTCATCGTCTCGCGCTTCCGTTATCCGGAGCGCCAGTATGAAGAGCCGTATTTCGCCGACTGGTTCATGGACCGCGGCTACGACGTCTCCCTCATGCCGCGCGACGTGCCCTTCGAGGGCGCGGGCGACGCGCTTTTCGACCGCTCCGAGGAGCTGCTGTGGATGGCCCACGGGCACCGCTCGATTTCGGAGGCGCGCGCCATCCTGCACGAGCGCCTGGATGTGGAGGTGGTGAACCTCAAGCTGGTGGACACGCGCTTCTACCACCTCGACACCTGCTTCTGCCCGCTGGAAGGCGGCTACCTCATGTATTTCCCGCCGGCGTTCGACGACGAATCGCGCAAGGTGATCGAGGCGCGCGTGCCGGCGGCGCGGCGCATCGCCATCCAGGAGGAAGACGCGCTCGCCTTCGCCTGCAACGCCGTGAACATCGATTCCACGGTGGTGGTCAACCGCGCGACCCCCGCGTTCGTCAAGGCGCTGGGCGCGAAGAAGTTCGAGGTCCTGCAGTCGCCGCTGTCCGAATTCATGAAGGCCGGAGGGTCCGCCAAATGCCTCACCCTGAGACTCGACGAGCCCTGAGGGCCGCCGGCGTTTGCGCCGCCTTCCTGGCGATTGCGCTGGCCGCGAGCGGGGCGCAGGCGCAGATCTACAAGTGGGTCGATGCGCAGGGGCGCACGCACTACGGGGAAAAACCCGCCGACGGAACCCCCGCCACACCCATCGCGGCGCCCAGCCCGCCTTCCGATCCGGCACGCGCCAACACGCCCGAAAAGTGGAAGGACATGGAACGCGACCTGCGCACGCGCCGGCTGGACAAGGAGCGCGCGGAAGAAGCGCAGAAGCAGGCCACAACCGCAAACACCGCCGAACGCCAGCGCCATTGCCGCGCCGCCGAACGCGAGATCCGGATCCTCGAAAGCCAGGCGCCGGTTTTCACGCGCGACGCCAAGGGCGAACGCGTCTACGCCACCGACGAGGTCCGCGCGAAGGAGCTCAAGGCCTGGAAGCAGAAGTACCAGGAGCACTGCACCTAAGCCATGCGCCGCATCCTTTCGGCGGGCCTGGCCGCCGCGCTGCTCCTTTCGGCCTGCCACTTCGCCGATGACGTGGCCTCCGACCGCATGCCGCGTTTCGAAACCCCTTCCGGCCCCGCGCCGACCGTGGCGATCGCCCTCGGCTCGGGGGGCCCGCGCGGCTTCGCCCATATCGGCGTGTTGAAGGTGCTGGAGGAAAACGGCATCCGGCCCGACCTCGTGGTGGGCTCCAGCGTCGGCGCGATGGTGGGGGCCATCTACGCGGCCGGCATGGGCGCGGGCGATCTCGAAAAGCTGGCGCGCGACATCAACGTGCTGGAATTCTTCGAGTTCCGGATGCTGGGCGGCGGGCTGGCAACGGGCTCCGCGGTGCAGTCCTACGTCAACGAGCGCGTGCACCACAAGCGCATGGAAGATCTCGGCATACGTTTCGTCGTCGCGGCCACGCGTCAATCCGACGGCAGGCTGGCGCTTTTCAACCGCGGCGACGCCGGCCTTGCGGTGCGCGCGTCGTCGGCGAGCCCCGGCCAGTTCGAGCCCGTGCGCGTGGGCAACGACCTCTTCATCGACGGTGACGAGGCGGCGCCGGTGCCCATCGGCGCGGCGCGTTCAATGGGCGCGCGGCTGGTGATTGCGGTTGACGTATCGGCCTACGAGCAAGACACGCCGCCCTCGGCGCCACAGGCGTGGCGCGACAAGGACCTGCGCCGCGCGCGCCAGGTGGCCGCGGAAGCGCCGCAGGCCGACATCGTCCTGCACCCCAACATCGGCTACTACGCGGGCCATGACGAGAGTTATCGCCGGCGCGTCATCGGCCAGGCCGAGAGTTATACACGGGAGCAGTTGCCGGCGATTCGCGCCGCTTACGCGCGCGCGGGCGTGCCGTGGCCCGGGCCTCAGAACGCTTCGACCGAACGCAGCCCGGCGGGCGTGGCCTCGAGGTAACTCGCGCGTTCGTACCAGTCGCCGAGCACCCAGCGCACACGCTCAACGCCGTCCACGTTCGAGACGTGGCGCGCCGGCCTGTGGGTATGGCCGTGGATCATCAGCGTGCAGCCGCTCTGCGCGAAGGATTGCGCCACCGTATCCGGCGCCACATCCATGATCGCCATCGCCTTGCCCTGCTTGGCGCCTTCGCTTTTTTCCCGCAGGCTCTCGGCGAGCGCCAGGCGTTCTGCCACCGGGCGCGTGAGGGCGGCCTGCTGCCATGCGGGGTTGCGCACCTGGGCGCGGAACGCCTGGTAGGCCGTATCCCCGGTGCAGAGCGTGTCGCCATGCATCAGCAGCGTGCGCGTGCCGTAGAGATCGACTTCGGTGGGATCGTCGATCAGCCGCACGCCCGAGGCTTCCGCGAAGCCGCGCGCGACCATGAAATCGCGGTTGCCGTGCATGAAGTGGATCGGAGTGTTCGCGGCAGCAGCCCTGAGGCGCGCCGCGACGAGGGCGGGGAAGGGCAGGGCGAGGCCGTCATCGCCCACCCAGTATTCGAACAGGTCGCCCAGGATGTAGACCGCATCACATCCGGGGACGACTTTCTCGAGGAAACGCTCGAACTGCGCGACGATCGCGGGGCGCGACGCGTCGAGGTGCAGGTCGGAGGCGAACAGCGTGCGCGCGGTGGCCGCGACCAAGCTCAGGCGCGCTCGGCCTTCTCGATCACGACGGCTTCACGCGGAACGTCCTGGTGCCCGCCGCTGCTGCCGGTGGCGACCTTGCGGATCTTGTCCACCGTGTCCGTGCCTTCGACTACCTTGCCGAACACCGCGTAGCCCCAGCCGTTCGGCGATTCACCGCTGTAGTTGAGGAAGTCGTTGTCCTTGGCGTTGATGAAGAACTGCGAGGTGGCCGAATCGCGTACGCCGGTGCGCGCCATCGCGACCGTGTAGCGGTCGTTCTTCAGGCCGTTGGCGCCTTCGTTCTTGATCGAGGCCTGCACCGGCTTCTGCTTCATGTCCGCCGAGAAGCCGCCGCCCTGGACCATGAAGTCCGGGATCACGCGGTGGAAAATGGTGCCGTCGTAGTGGCCGGCGTCGACGTACTTGAGGAAGTTCTCCGAGCTGATCGGGGCCTTGCCTTCGTCGAGCTCGATCACGATCGGGCCCATGCTGGTGGTGATCCTGACCTTGCTCATCAGAGGCACTCCGCCTTCTCGATCGTCACCGGGTCCTTCGGCACGTTCTGGTGGCCGGCGTGGTCGCGCACCTGCACCGCGCGGATCTTGTCCACCGTTTCCTTGCCCTCGATGACCTTGCCGAACACTGCATACCCGGGCTTGGGCGGCACGGCATCGAGCGCCGCGTTGTTGCTGACGTTGATGAAGAACTGCGACGTGGCCGAATCCACGACGTTGGTGCGCGCCATCGCGACGGTGTAGGCCTCGTTTTTCAGGCCGTTGGCGCCTTCGTTCTTGATCGCGGCGTTGGTGGGCTTCTGCTTCATGTCCTGGGTGAAGCCGCCGCCCTGGATCATGAAGCCGTCGATCACGCGGTGGAAGATGGTGCCGTTGTAGTGGCCGGATTCGACGTATTTGGCGAAGTTCGCGGTGGACACCGGGGCCTTGCGGTCATCGAGCTGCAGCACGATCGGGCCCATGGTGGTTGTCAGGCGCACCTTGAGGGCGCCGTCCCTGGGTGAACACAGGGCGGCCTTGGCCTGCGCGATGGCGGCGGGGGGCAGCGCGGCTGCGGCGGCGATGAAGGCGAGGGCGATGCTTCGGGTGAGGTTCATGGCTTGTTCCGGGGGGTAGGTTGTTTGTGTGCGGCTAGGAAATGACCGCTTCGTGGACGATGCGCCACTCGCGGCCTTCGCGGGCCCAGTACTGGCGCTTCAGGGTCCGGTTGGAAAGATTGTTCGAGCGATAGTCCTGCTCGAAGGTGACCATCATCATGTCCCTGGCGCCGGGGTAGGCGAAAAGGCTCATGTCGTTCACGCCGACCTTGACCCAGGCCTTGCCCGAATTGGTCTTGCGCTTGGTGTTTTTCCAGGCGGCGAAATCCCTGCGCGACGCGGGCGAGTAGTGGCTGAAGTAGCGCTCCACGTCGCGGCTTTCCCAGTCGGCGCGCCACTTCTCGAAGCTGGAAAGGAACTGGTCGCGTTCGCCTTCCCAGGCGCGCGTTTCCTGCCACTGCACCGACTGCCCGATGACCACCGGCGTGCGGCTCACGTCCACGTAGCGAGACAGGCGCGCGAAGTCGTCGTTGGTCAGGACCACGCAGCCATCGGTTGCGCGCGGAGGGCGGCTGTACGTTTCCGAGGGCGTGCCGTGCAGCCAGATCCCGTGGCCCTTGCGGCCGTTCATGCGGTCCCATTCGTTGGGGTAGTCGATCGGGAAGGCGCGCGGACCGTAGAAATCCGGCAGCTTTTCCTTCACCGACGTGATGCGGTAGACGCCGATGGGTGTCTTCTGGTCGCCTTCGCGTTCCTTGTCGGTGCCGCTTTTGCCGAGGCTGATGTAGAAATCGGCGACGTAACGCGGCCGGCCGAGCTCGTTGGCGTAGACGAAGAGGCGCGAGCGCGTGGTATCCACCACCAGCACGTGGGCCTGCGACTTCGAAAGCTGCAGCACCGGGGCCGGCAGGTAATCGGTGCGCGGCGCGTCCAGGTAGTGCTGGACGCGCACCCGCGCTTCGTCCTGCAGGGGGGCCACGCGGGCGGCGCTGGCGTCGAGCGAGGCGAAGGCGACGGGCCTGCCGGCCCGCGCCATCAGCATGTCGCCCTTGACCAGGTGGCCGAGGCGGAAATTGGGGTTGCTGTCGAGGGCCTTGTCGATTTCCACCATCGCCTGCTTGAGGTTGCTTTCGCGCAGGCCGGCAAAGGCGCGCATGAGCGAGCCTTCGACCTCGTTGGTGTAGGTGGTGGCGCTGGGGCGCACCGCGATGGCCGCGGGCGTGCCGCCGTCGGCGACCGAAGCGGCCGCCATGCCCACTGCCGCCAGCAAAAGCCGCGGCGCGAGCGACAGGGCCTGGCGCAGGGGGTGCCCGGTCATGCCCCGCTCACCGCTCCTGCTTGATGAGCCAGCGGTCGCCTGATTTGACCAGCTTCATGGGCTTGCTCGTGGTGTTGTTGAGCGTGGGCGACTTGTAGGTCTGGCGCACGGTGGCGCTGGCCTCGCTGCCGCTTACCTTCACGTTGCTCACCACCACGTCGACATCGATCGACTTGGGCGCCTCGATGCGTTCGGTGCGCTGCTTTTCCCAGGCGGCGCGCTTGAGGCCGCCGGGCACTTCGAAATCGGCGGCGTAGGAGGCGAGGTAGCCCTTGACGTCCTTCGCGCTCCACGCCTTGGCCCAGCCCTCGATCGCCGCGACCACGGCGGCGTTTTCGTCGGCGGCGGGTTTTGCCGGTGCGGTTGTCTGGGTCCCCGCCGCGGCCGCCTTCGGCGGTTCGACCCTGGCCGGGGCGGGCTTGGCGGGTTCGGCCTTCGGCGGCTCCACCTTCGCCGGGGCGGGCTTGGCCTCCGCGACCTTGGGCGGGGGCGCCGGTTCCGGCTTCGGTTCGACCTTCGGGGCCGCGGGTTTTTGCGGCGCCGTGCCGGCGGTGCGATTGCCGGTGAAGAGGTCCTTCACCATCGAGAGCTTGAGCTGCGCGGTGGCGTTGTTCTTGTCGAGCTGCAGCGCGCGGTCGTAAGCGCGGCTGGCCAGCTGCGCGTAGATGTCGCCCAGGTTTTCGTGGGCGGTGGCGTAGCTGGGATGGGTGTGGATGGCCAGTTCGAGGGCCGACTTGGCCTTGTCGTAGTTGCCCTGCGAGGCGTAGAGCACCGCGAGGTTGTTGTACGGTTCCGGCAGCTCCGGGAAATCTTCCGTGAGGCCGGTGAAGACCTGGATCGCCTCCGGCACGCGCTTCTGGTCGGTCAGCAGCAGGCCCTTGAGGAAGCGGCCCTGCGGATCGCGCGGCTGCGCCTTGAGGAAGGCGTCGGCTTTTTCCAGCGCGGGCGCGGACTTGCCCTGGGAATAGAGCCGCTGCGCATCTCGCAGGTCGTCGGCGGGGGCCGCGCAAGCGGCGCCGATCCAGCCCGCGGCAAACAGCGCCAGGACCAGAGTCTTCAACATCGGGGAGCGCTGCGGCATAGTGTCAGGCGGTGTATAATCTGTTGAATTTAATGGGAAACAATATTCTACCTGCCTTCCGGGGCCTTCACAATGCGCCGCGCTGCCGGTGCTGTCCCGTCACCGCCAGCTGATACCCGCTGCGGCCCCTGCCGCACGACACCTGATCCCCCGCACTTCCCGGCGCCTTCGCGCCCCACGAACATGCCAACGATCCACCTCCACAACACGCTGACCCGCAAGAAGGAAGTCTTCACGCCGCGCGTTCCCGGCAAGGTTGGCATGTATGTCTGCGGCCCCACGGTCTACGACTTCTTCCACGTCGGCAATGCGCGCACCTTCAGCGTGTTCGACATGGTGGCACGTTGGCTGCGCGTGATGGGGCTCGACGTCACCTACGTGCGCAACATCACCGACGTCGACGACAAGATCATGGAGCGCGCGCGCGCCAACAACGAACCGATCGAGGCGCTCACCGGGCGCATGATCGCCGCGCTGCACGAGGACGGCGGGCGCCTGGGATGGATCCCGCCCGACCACGAGCCGCGTGCCACGCACCATATCGGGGGCATGGTGGACATCATCGCGGCGCTGGAGAAAAAAGGCCTTGCGTACAAGGCGGGCAACGGCGACATGTGTTTTTCGGTGCGCGGCTTCCCCGGCTACGGCAAGTTGTCGCGCCACAACCTCGACGACCTGCGCGCCGGCGAACGTGTTGCGGTCGACGCCGGCAAGCGAGACCCGCTCGACTTCGTGTTGTGGAAACACGCGAAGGAGGGTGAGCCGTCGTGGCCGTCGCTGTTCGGCGCGGGCCGGCCCGGCTGGCACATCGAGTGCTCCGCGATGTCGGAAAAGGTGCTCGGCATCCCCTTCGACCTGCACGGCGGCGGCTGGGACCTGCAGTTCCCGCACCACGAAAACGAAATCGCGCAAAGCGAGGGCGCCACCGGCAAGCCGTTCGTGAACTACTGGATGCACGCGGCGTTCCTCAACATCGACGCCGAGAAGATGTCGAAGTCGCTCGGCAACTTCTTCACCACGCGCGAGGTGCTGGACAAGCTCGACAGCGTGCAGGGCGGCGAGCAGTTGCGCTTTTTTCTCGTGCGCGCGCACTACCGCAGCGAGGTGAACTACAGCTGGGACACGCTCGCCGATGGCGGCAACACGCTGCGCGGCTTCTACACCACGCTGCGCGAAGTGCCACCCGCCGACGCGCCGATCGATTGGACCAACACGTATGCCGCGCGCTTCCGCGACGCGATGAACGACGATTTCGACACCCCGATTGCCTTTGCCGTGCTGCATGAGCTGCGCGGGGAAGTGAACCGTACCCGCTCCCCGCAGCTCGCGGGGTTGCTCAAGGCCCTCGGCGGCACGCTGGGATTCCTGCAGGCCGACCCGGAGAAATTCCTCCAGGGCGCGGGCTCCGGGATCGACGTGGGGGCGAAGATCGCCGCGCGTGCTGCGGCGAAGAAGGCGAAGGATTACGCCGGGGCCGATGCGATCCGCAGGGAACTCGAGGCGGCCGGCATCATCCTAGAGGACAAACCTGGTGGCGCGACCGAGTGGCGACGCAAATAGCTGCAGGCCGTCGCGCTTTCCGCAGTCCATCCGGACCGGGCGGGGTGAACCTGGGGGCCGTAAACTTGACGTGGCCGCCATTGCTGAGGATTCCATGAAAAACCTTGTCCGCCTCGCCGGCTTCCTCACCGAGGAGCGCGACGCCCTCATGGAGCGCTGGCGAGAGCAGGTCTGCGCGCTTCCGTCTGCCGCCGCACTCGACACACCCGCGCTCAACGACCACGTCCCGGGATGGATCGCCGACCTCGCCATCCAGCTCACGCAGGCGGACGGCGGCAACCTCGGGGAGGATGCCGGCACCGAGCCGATACCACTCGCCCACGGCCTGCAGCGCTTCGAGGACGGCTTCGACATCGAGGAAATTGTTGTCGAATATGGCATCTTGCGCGACTGTGTCTACGAAATCGCCGAGCGCCAGCAGATCGGCCTGGCCGGCGCGAGCCGGCGGGCGGTGGACACGGCCTTCGACGAGGCGATTGCGGGCGCGGTGAAGGCCTTCGCCAAAAGCCAGGCGCGCGATGTGCAGCGCCGGCGCGCCGAACACCTGGCTTTCATCGCACACGACCTGCGCACGCCGCTCAGCGCGATCACCTTTTCGGCCCATATCCTGCAGCAGCGCCTGCCCGCGGGCGGGGATGACGCGGAGACGGCGCGCCTGCTCAAGACCCTCACGCGCAACGCAAAGCAGCTCGAGGGGTTGGTGAGGGACGTGCTCAAGGAAAACACCCAACAGCTGACGGAACTCGGCGTGCAGCTGGAGCGGCGCAACTTCGACCTGTGGCCGGTGGTCGAGCTGTTGTCCCAGGACCTTCAACCGATCGCAGCCAAGGCGTCGACCCGCCTGGTCAACCAGGTGCCCGACGATCTCCAGGTGCGCGCGGATGCGGGCCTGGTGCGGCGCATCCTCCAGAACCTGGTCACGAACGCGCTGGAATACGCACCGCGCGGCGAAGTGACGATTGGCGCGCGCGAGCTGGACACCGGCGATAGCGTCGAGTGCTGGGTCACCGACAACGGCGCAGGCATTGCGCCCGAGCGCCTCGGCAAGGTGTTCGACCCGCTGGAAACGGATCCGCAACGCGAGGGGCTCGGCCTGGGCCTGGCGATCGTGAAAACCTTCGTCGAGGCGCACGGGGGCACGGTTTCGGTGGAAAGCGTGCCGGGGCAGGGAGCGACTTTCCGCTTCACGCTGCCTCGCAAAGACCTGGAGCCCGCGCCGGCGAACCGCGCCGCGGCGGGAAAGCGTTCGGATCCGCTGGCGCAATAGGCCGGGCCAGGCCCGGGGTTCAGCGAACGAACTTCTGGTCGCGGGAAATGATCGTGAGGTCGACGAACTTCGAGCCGTTGTGGTTCGCCGGCGAGAAACCGACACGGAAACCGCCGGTGTCGAAGGAATCCATGGTCTCCATCGCCTTGATGAAGCTTTCACGGTCGAGCTTCCTGCCCGCGCGGCGCAGGCCTTCCACGATCACCTTGGCGGCGATGTAGCCCTCGAGCGTGCCAAAGCCCGGTTCGCCCTTGGCCTCGTCCATCAGCTTGCGGTACTCCTTCACCACCGGGATGATGTTGTCCCAGGGGAACGGGACGACCTGCGAGATCTGCACGCCACGCCCTTCCTTGCCCAGCTCCTTCGCCAGCGCCTTGCTGCCGACGAACGAAACGTTCCAGAACGTGGGGTTGGCCCCCGCCTTGCGCATGTCATTGATGAACGCGGCGCACGACTTGTAAGCGCTGATCATCACGATCGCCTGCGCATCCGCCTTCAAGAGGGAACCGATGGCGGCCTTCACCTCGATGGTGTTGCGCTCCACCGTGCCCTTGCCCGCGAGCTTGAGGTTGCGCTTGGCGAGCGCGCGCTCCACTCCCGCCAGGCCCGCCTGCCCGTAGGCGTCGTTCTGGTAGAAGATCGCGATCTTGTCGATGCTCGTCGCGGTGAGGTGCTGGATGATCGCCTCGGTCTCGTCGAAGTAGCTCGCGCGAACGTTGAAGATGTAGCGGTTGAGCGGGTTGCGCAGGCTTTCCGCGCCGGTGAAGGCCCCGACGAAGGGCACCTTGGCCTCGGTGAAGATCGGCATCGACGCGGCCGAGGTGGGCGTGCCCACGTAGCCGAAGAGCGCGAAGACCTTTTCGTCGTTGATCAGCTTCTTCGTGTTTTCCGCGGCCTTGGCCGGCTCGTAGGCGTCGTCGAGGGTCTTCAGCACGACCTTGCGGCCGTTCACCCCGCCGCGCGCGTTGACCGAATCGAAATAGACCTGGGCGCCCTGCCGCATGTCCAGCCCCAGTTGGGCCGCCGGGCCGGTGAGCGCGACCGATTGGCCGAGGACCACCGTGGTATCGGTCACGCCTTGCGCGAGGGCCGGCCCGGCAAATCCCAGGACCGCCGCCAGCAGGATGGTTCTGAAGCTCATGGATTCCCCCCTCCGTTGAGTGCAGCCATCCTACTACCCCGCAAAGAACTCGCGCACCTTGTCCATGAAACTCCGGGCCCGCGGGTTGTGGCGGCTGCCGTCGCGGGTGTTGAACTCCTCCAGTTCGCGCAGCAGCTCCTTCTGCCGGTCCGTCAGGCGCACCGGGGTTTCGACCACGACCTCGCACATCAGGTCGCCGGGGTAGCTTGAGCGCACACCCTTGATGCCCTTGCCGCGCAGGCGGAACACCTGTCCCGATTGGGTCTCGGGCGGCACCTTGATCTTGGCCGAGCCGTCGAGGGTCGGGATCTCGATCTCGCCGCCCAGCGCCGCCTGGCTGAAGCTGATCGGCATCTCGCAGTGCAGGTCGTCGCCGTCGCGCTGGAAGACGCCGTGTGCCTTGAGGTGGATCACCACGTAGAGGTCGCCGGGCGGGCCGCCGTTGACGCCGCCTTCGCCCTCGCCGGTGAGGCGGATGCGATCGCCCTCATCAACCCCCGAGGGGATCTTCACCGAAAGTGTCTTGTGTTTCTTGATGCGTCCCTGGCCGCGGCAGGTGGTGCACGGATCGGCGATCATCTTGCCGCTGCCGTGGCAGGTGGGGCAGGTCTGCTGGATCGAGAAGAAGCCCTGGGAGATGCGCACGGTGCCGGATCCATGGCAGGTCTCGCAGGTCTTGGGCTGCGTGCCCGGCTTGGCGCCGGAGCCGTGGCAGGTCTCGCACGACTCCATGGTGGGGATGCGGATCTTGGTTTCGGTGCCGCGCGCCGCGTTCTCCAGCGTGATCTCGAGGTTGTAGCGCAGGTCCGCGCCGCGGAAGACGTTGGAGCGCCCGCGCCCCTGGCCGCCGCCGAAGATGTCGCTGAAGATGTCGCCGAAGGCTTCGGCGAAGCCGCCCATGCCCGCCTCGCCGCCGCCGCCCATCTGCGGGTGCACGCCGGCGTGGCCATAGGTATCGTAGGCCTTGCGCTTGTCGCCTTCCGAGAGCACCTCGTAGGCTTCCTTGGCTTCCTTGAACTTCTCCTCCGCGTCCTTGCTGTCGGGGTTGCGGTCGGGGTGGTGCTTCATCGCGAGCTTGCGATAGGCCTTCTTGATGTCCTCCTCGGGCGCATCGCGGTTCAGGCCCAGGACTTCGTAGTAATCGCGTTTTTTGGTCGCCATGTATCCCTAGTCTTGAAAACTGAAAATCGGGGCCAGGTTCAACCCTGGCCCCGATTCCATGCTGCTCGAGGAATTGAGCGGCGACGAGGTCGTCCGCTCAATTGATCGCCCCGCTGCCAACCACGTCGGCTACGCCGACTTTTTATCTTTGACTTCGGTGTACTCCGCGTCCACCACGTTGCCCTCGACGGTTTTCTCCTGCTGCGCTCCGGGGCCGCCGGCGGGTTGCTGGGGTTCGCCCTGTGCACCTTGCGCGTTCTTGGCCTGCGAGTCGGCGTAGATCTTCTCGCCGAGCTTCTGCGAAGCCGCGGCGAGCACCTGGGTCTTGGCCTCGATCTCGGCCTTGTCCTCGCCCTTCACGACGCCCTCGAGGTCCTTGATGGCGGCCTCGATCTTTTCCTTCTCGCCGGCGTCGAGCTTGTCGCCGTATTCGGTGAGCGACTTGCGGATCGAGTGGACCAGCGCCTCGCCCTGGTTGCGGGCGGTGACGATCTCCAGCTGCTTCTTGTCCTCGTCGGCGTGTTGTTCCGCGTCCTTCACCATGCGCTGGATCTCGTCTTCCGAGAGGCCCGAGCTCGCCTGGATGCGGATCTTGTTTTCCTTGCCGGTGGCCTTGTCCTTGGCGTGCACGTGCAGGATGCCGTTGGCATCGATGTCGAATTGCACTTCGATCTGCGGCATGCCGCGCGGGGAGGGCGGAATGCCGACAAGGTCGAACTGACCGAGTGGACGGTTGTCCGCCGCCATTTCGCGC
>JBBREI010000083.1:0-15709 GCA_038203035.1 Burkholderiales bacterium | reverse complement strand
CTGTCTTGCCTTTTTTCAACAGCCCCCCCACCACAAGCTTTTTCCCCGGCGCCCCCCTGCACCCCCGTGCCTCTGTTTTCCCGGCGGCAATTCCCAGCCGGAGGCGCAGATGAAGAAGCCGAACACCGAAGCCGCCATCCTCGATGCGATCCGCAAGCACCCGATCGCCAAGGTGAAGGTCGCGGTCACCGACATCGACGGCATCCTGCGCGGCAAATACATCCATCGCGACAAGTTCTTTTCCGCGGTAGAGGGCGGCTTCGGCTTCTGCGACGTGGTGTTCGGCTGGGATTCGGGCGACCAGTGCTACGACAACACCCGGCTCACCGGCTGGCAACACGGCTTCCCGGATGCCCTCGCGCGCATCGACCTGGGCACCTACCGCACCGTGCCCTGGGACAACAACGTGCCGTTTTTCCTCGGCAACTTCGTCACGCCGGAAGGCAAGCCCCATCCGGTCTGCCCGCGCCAGGTGTTGAAGCGCGTGCTCGCGCGCGCGAAAAAGATGGGTTTCGGCGCGATGGTGGGATCCGAATACGAGTTCTTCAACTTCCGCGAGACCCCGCAAAGCTGGGCCGACAAGAAAGGCGTCGGGCCCACGCCGATCAGCCCGGGCATGTTCGGCTACTCGCTGCTGCGCACCAACCTCAATCGCGAATATTTCAACGCGCTGATGGACGAGATGGCCGCGTTCAACGTGCCGATCGAGGGCCTGCACACCGAAACCGGGCCCGGCGTGTACGAAGCGGCGCTCGTGTTCACCGAGGCGCTCGAGGCCGCGGATCGCGCGGTCCTTTTCAAGACCGGCGCGAAGGAGATCGGCGCGCGCTTCGGCATCATGCCGAGCTTCATGGCCAAATGGAGCGCGCAATACCCCGGTTGCTCGGGGCACCTGCACCAGAGCCTCACCGACGGCAGGAAAAACCTCTTCCACGATCCGAAGGGGCGCCACGGCGGCATGTCGAAACTTTTCGAAAGCTACCTGCAGGGCCAGCTCGACTCGCTGCTGGGCATGGCGCCGATGTTCTGGCCGACGGTCAACTCGTACAAGCGCCTGGTCGACGGCTTCTGGGCGCCGGTCAAACCCACCTGGGCGGTGGACAACCGCACCGCCACCTTCCGCGTGTTGCCGGGCTCGCCAAAGGCCACCAGGCTGGAAACACGCGCGCCGGGCGCGGACATGAACGCCTACCTCGCCACCGCCGCGGTGCTGGCCGCCGGCCTCGACGGCATCGAGAAAGGCCTCAAGCTCACCACGGCGCCGATCACCGGCAGCAACCAGGGCTCGGAGGACATCCCGCGCGCGCCGCGCACGCTGATCGAGACGACGCGCGTCTTCAGGGAATCGAAGGTCGCCCGCGACTGGTTCGGCGACGACTTCGTCGACCACTACGCCGCGACGCGCGAGTGGGAATGGCGCCAGTGGCTCGATGCGGTGACCGACTGGGAATTGAAGCGCTACTTTGAAATCATCTAGACAACCACGGGAAAGGCGGATGATCCCGTGTTTTCCGTGTTCCGATCTGGCCCGGATGCGCAGCATTGAAAGGTAGCGAACAATCGTGAGGCTCCTCGTCCGCCTCGCCGCCGTCGCCTTCGCGCTCACTGCGGGGGCAGCTGCAGCGCAGCTCTCCGAAACCGAGCAGCGCATCGTCGCCGCGGTGAAGGAACGTTCGCCCGCCGCCCTCGAGCTGCTGGAGAAATCGGTTCGCATCAACAGCGGTACGTTGAACGTCGAGGGCGTCCGCGAGGTCGGCCGGCTCTTCCGCGCCGAGTTCGAGGCCCTTGGCTTCACGACACGCTGGGCCGAGATGCCGCCGGAGATGAAGCGCGCGGGCCACCTCGTCGCCACGCGCGCGGGCAAGCAGGGAAAGCGCCTGCTCCTCCTCGGCCACATCGATACCGTGTTCGAGAAGAACAGCCCCGTAGCCGCCTGGGATCCGCGCGGCGCGCGGGTCCGCGGCCAGGGCGTGGTCGACATGAAGGGCGGCGACGTCATCATGGTCGAAGCGCTGCGCGCGCTGCACAAGGTGGGGGTGCTCGACGGCGCCGCCATTTCGGCCATCCTCACGGGCGACGAAGAGGCCGCGGGCAGACCCATCGAACGCTCGCGCGCGGACATGGTGGATCTCGCCAGGGCCAGCGACGTGGCGCTCTCCTTCGAAGGGATCGCCAGGCACCAGGGCAAGGAGGCCGCGGTCATCGCGCGCCGCTCCTCCGGCGGGTTCATCCTGGATGTGAAGGCGAAGGCCGGCCACTCCTCGCGCATCTTCACCGACGAACTCGGCTACGGCGCGATTTTCGAGGCCGCGCGCATCCTCGATGCCTTCCGCCAGCAGGTGATCGAGCCCGACCTCACCTTCAGCGCCGGCGTCGTGCTGGGCGGCTCCGAGGTGAAGTACGACGCCTCATCGGCCGGCGGAACGGCGTTCGGCAAGACGAACGTGATCCCCAGGGAGCTCACCGTGCGCGGCAACATCCGCTACCTCACGCCCGAGCAGGGCGCGAGCGCGCGCAAGCTCATGCAGGAGATCGTGGCGACGAGCCTTCCCGGCACCACCGCCAGGATCACCTTCAACGAGACCTATCCGCCCATGGCGCCCACCGAGGCCAACCGCGGATTGCTCGAGGCCTACTCGAGGGCGAGCATGGATGCTGGGCTCGGCCCGATCGTCGCGGTTGATCCCGGCTCCCGGGGCGCCGGCGACGTGCAGTTCACCGCACCCTACGTTCCCGGGCTCGACGGGCTGGGGGCGAACGGCAACCACGCCCACTCCGACGACGAGGACCTCGAGATCGCCTCCATCGAGCGCGGCACCATCCGCGCCGCCATCCTCATCTACCGCATGACACGGCCCTGAAAATGTCCCTCTCCCGATTCTCGTTCCCCACCACCATCCATTTCGGCGCCGGCGCGCGCAAGCTGGTCGCCGAGCACCTCCGGCAGCAGGGCCTCAAGCGCCCGCTCATCGTCACCGACAAGGGCCTGGCGAAGCTTTCGATCCTGAAGGATTTCGCGGCGGACCTCACGGGCCTCGACGTGAGGGTCTACGCCGGAGTCCACGGCAACCCCGTGAAGAAACAGGTCGACGACGGCGCGCAGGCCTTCAGGGACCACAACGCCGACTGCGTCATCGGCTTCGGCGGTGGCGCGGCGCTCGACGTGGCGAAGGCGGTCGCGATGATGGCGGTGCACGAAGGCAACGTGCTCCAGTACGCCTGGGACCACCCGCAGGTGCTGCCGATCACCCACGCGCTTCCCTACTTCATCGCCCTGCCCACCACCAGCGGCACCGGGAGCGAGGTGGGCCGCTCTTCGGTGATATCCGACGACACCACCCACGTGAAGAAGGTCGTCTTCAACCCGGTGCTGCTTCCGAAGGCCGTGTTCGCGGATCCCGAGCTCACGCTCGACCTCCCGCCCGCGGTGACCGCCGCCACCGGCATGGACGCGCTGACGCACAACGTGGAAAGTTACCTCTCGCCCGACTACCATCCGCTGTGCGACGGCATTGCGCTCGAAGGCGCGCGCATCGCGGCGCATGCGCTGGAGAAGGCGGTGAAAGACGGCCGCGACCTCAAGGCGCGCTCGGACATGATGATGTCCTCGATGATGGGCGCGATCGCGTTCCAGAAGGACCTGGGCGCGGTCCACTCCTGCGCACACGCGCTCGGCACCGTGATGGACATGCACCACGGCCTGGCCAACGCGATCATGATCGACCACGTGATGCGCTTCAACCTCGATGCGGCGCAGACGAAGATGGCCGAACTGGCGCGCGTCTGCGGCGCGGGTTCCACCGCGCAGGACTTCGTCGAGTGGCTGGTGGACCTCAAGGCGCGGATCAACATTCCGGCGAAGCTCGGCGCCAGGGGCGTGACCGCGCAGCACGTTCCGAAGCTGGTGGACATCGCCATCGACGACATCTGCCACAAGACCAATCCGAAGCCGTGCAGCCGCGCGGACTTCGAGCGGCTGTTCAACGAGGCGATCTAGACATGACCGAGGCCGGTGCCGTCGAACTGAACATCAATGGCGACGACCTGCCGCCGCCGACGGGTCCCGAAGACATCGCGAAAGCGCTCGACCACGCGCCTTTCGAGGAGGACTGGTGCCTGTACCTCACGCTGCCCAACGGGGACGTGATCGACGCCAGCCTCGACCACGCCGGCGACCCGTTCGATGTCGGCGTGGAGGTGGGCCGTGAGTACTACATGTCGGAAATGGACCGGGACCTGCTGCAGCAGGTGCTGGTGAGCTTCCTCGCGGGCGACGAGCGCTGGCGCGACATGACCGGCTGGAGGAAGCCGAAACCCCCGGATCCCAAGGTCGAGCGCGCGGCGATGAACAAGGACAAGGCCAAGCTGCTGTTGCTGCTGATCCCGGCCACCCTCGCGCCGCTGGCGATCTTCGGCAACGGCATGTGGGCGTTGGCGCTGGTGTTCATCGCGCTACCGGTCGCCTTCACCGCGATCATCGTCGTCAAGCTGCGCGAGGTGAAGCGCGCCTCGACGTGGACCAGGGGCACCGCGCGCATCGTGCGTTCCGAGCTCCGCAGGCAGACGCGCACGGACACGGAGACGGACAGCAAGCAGACGCTCGAGCACGCGCGAGTCGAATACGAGTTCACGGTGAAGTTCGAGAAATTCCGCGGCAAGCGCATCAGCATCGGCGAGGTCCTGCCGAATACGCCCGCGGTCCAGGAGGCGCTGCAACGCTACAAGGTGGGCGCGAGCGTCCCGGTCTACTACGACCCGGCGAACCCGAACGAGTCGGTGCTCGAGCGCGACCTGCCGGAGAAGTTCGGGCTCATCTGGATCATCGTGGCCATCGCCTATGCCGCGGCCTTCGCCGGCGCGTACTGGGCGGTGACGAGGTGAAGCGAACCGCGGGCTAGGACGTGGCCGCCTGCCGGCAGTGCCCGGCGATGCGGTCGGCGATGCGCTCGTGCAGCGGCCCGGGAAAGTCGTGCCCCATGCCGGCGACCCTCTCCAGCGCGACGCTGCCGCCGCCCTCGTAGATCGCCCGCGCCGTGGCTTCGCCACATGCGGGGCGCAGCAGCGGATCTTCGTCGCCGTGTATCACCAGCGTGGGCACCTTGATGCGGCGCACAACCGGCGTCCGGTCGCCACTCGCGGCAATCGCCACCAACTGGCGCGCCGCGCCCGCGGGATATTGGGACCGCAGGACCTGGCGCTCGCAGAACGCGCGCAACTCGCCTTCCTCCATCGGGTGCGTGCGGCTGCCGATTACCCGCAGCAGCTTCATCAGGTGCGCGATCGCGACCCCGGGGTCCCCGATCTTGCGCGGCGCCGATAACAGGGCCCTGCGCGCGCGTGATGCCGGCGAGGGCAGCTTGCGGCTGCCGGTGGTCGACATGATCGAGGTAAGGGTCGCGACTTTTCCCGGTGCGTTCGCGGCGAGGTTCTGGGCCACCATGCCGCCCATGGAGGCGCCCACCACGTGCGCGCGCGGGATGCCGAGCGCCCCCAGCAGCGCCGCGCTGTCGCGCGCCATGTCCTCGATGTAATACGGCGCCTTGAGCGGCAGGCGCAGGGCGAACTTCACCGCCTCGAGCGCGATCTTCGGCATGCCCAGGTGGTCGAGCTTGCTAGACAGGCCGATGTCGCGGTTGTCGAAGCGGACCACGCGAAAACCCCGCGCGGCCAGCATGTCGCAAAGCGCCTCGGGCCAGAAGATCATCTGCGCGCCCACCCCCATGATCATCAGCATGACGGGGTCGGAGGGGTTGCCACGTTCGTCGTATTCGAACGTGAGGCCGTTGGCGGCGATCGAGGGCATCGAGGGGACGGATTTGCGAACACGGGCGCCAAATCTACCCGAAAGCGCGCACCGCCGCCCCGCCGGTGACGCAGACAGGTTCACCGGCGCCACATGGCCGGCCGCGAATTGCCTTTTCGCGTGATACTTTCCGGGTATGAGGATCCCGTTCGAGTTGCGCCACCTCGAATACTTCGTTGCGGTTGCCGACGAGCTGAATTTCCGGCGTGCCGCCGCCCGGCTGCACATCTCGCAGCCGCCGTTGAGCCGCGCGATCCGCGAGCTGGAAACCTCGGTCGGCGCGTGTCGAGATCGAGGCCGGCGAACCCAGCAGCCTGCTGCCCAGGTTGCGGCGTCAGAAGTTCGACTTCGCGCTGCTGGGCTTCCCCACCGACCTCGCCGGCTTCGAAAAGGAGACGGTGCACACCGTGGCGCTGGTGGTGACGCTGCCCTCGCGCCACGTCGGCGCGCGGCGCAAGCTCGTCTCGCTTCAGGACCTCGCCGGGCTGCCGCTCTTCTGGTTCAAGCGCCCGTTCAACCCGCCGTATTTCGACCACTGCGCGCGCGTGTTCGACACGCTCAGGCCCGCCCTCACGTTCATCAACGTGCCGCCCGGCCAGCTCTCGACCCTCGATCGCATCCGCCAGGGCGAAGGCTTCGCGCTGCTGACGCCGATGCGCAACAGGGCGCGCGCAAAGCGATTTGCGGCGGTGGCGCGCAAGGTGCTTTCGGACCGGCGTGCGGAACCTTGAGCACGGTTCCGCTATCATATTGATACCCCTATGGAACCTCTCAGAATCGGCGTTTCGGCCCGACTGCTTTACCCGGATTCCTCGCGCCAGTTCCTGCCGACGAAATCGGTCCAGTACCTGGAGCAGTCGGTGGCCAACTGGGTGATGTCCGGCGAAGTCCTCGCCTTCATGATCCCGGAAATGAGCCTCGCCTCGCCGCACATGCCACGGGCGCTCAAGGCGAAACACTACGTGGATGCGCTCGACGGCCTGCTGATGCAGGGCGGCGCCGACATGTCGCCCAGGAGTTACGGCGAATCGCCGCTCAACCCGCTGTGGGCCGGCGACGAAATCCGCGACGCCTACGAAATCGAGCTCTTCCACGAATTCGTCACGCAGGGCAAGCCGGTATTCGGCATCTGCCGCGGGCACCAGGTGATCAACGTGGCGCTCGGCGGCTCGCTCTACCAGGACATCGCCACGCAGTGCCCGGGGATGGGCGCGCACCGTGACGATGGGCGCTACGACAACCATTTCCACGACCTGACGATCCTTCCGGACACGTGGCTTTCGCGCGTCTATCCCCAGGTGCGGCAGGCGCGCATCAATTCGATCCACCACCAGGGCCTGAAGGCGCTGGGCGAGGGGCTGGTGACCGAGGCCCGCAGCGAACCCGACGGCATGGTCGAGGCGGTGCGCTGGGAAGGCCACAGCTTCGTCTTCGGCGTGCAGTGGCATCCGGAATTCATGGATCCGAAAGACTCCTCGCTGCTCGATGGGCGCCCGCTGCTGCGCGAATTCCTCTCTGCCTGCGAGTCGCGCAAGAAAACCGGGAAGGCGACCTCCATAATGGCGGCCCGGGCCGCATGACCGGCGCCGTCCCCGCGCAGGCGGGGACGCCATCATCCAATGACCCTGAAGATATTCAATCCGGCCACCGGTAAACTCGCCGCCACGCTGCCTTCCGACGACGCAAGATCCGTCAAGGCAAAGTACCTGCGCGCGCGCGCCGCACAGCCGGCCTGGGCGCGTACCCGGCTCAAGCAACGGCTCGATGCAATCGTGAAGTTCCGCGCGCTGCTGGTGGCGCAGGCCGAACGGCTCGCCACGGTGCTGACCACGGAGGTCGGCAAGCCAATCGCCCAGTCGCGCAACGAGCTCAAGGGCCTGCTGCCGCGCATCGATTTCTTCCTCGAAGAGACCGCGCACGCGCTGCGCATCCGGCGCGTCTCCGGCGGCAGGGGCGAGCCGATGGAGGAGCGCATCTCGCGAGAGCCGCTCGGCGTGATCGCCAACATCTCGGCCTGGAACTACCCGTGGTTCGTCGGCGGTAACGTCTTCATCCCGGCGCTGCTGGCGGGCAACGCGGTGCTCTACAAGCCCTCGGAATTCGCCGCGCTCACCGGCGTGGAGATCGCGCGCCTGCTCTACGAGGCGGGCATCCCCCAGGACGCCTTCATCGCGCTCATCGGCGGCGGCGACGTCGGCGCGGCCCTGCTGCGCCAGCCGGTGGACGGCGTGTTTTTCACCGGTTCCGTGGGCACCGGGAAAAAGATCGCCGAAGCCGTGCGCGGCCGCATGGTCAAGCTGCAGCTCGAGCTCGGCGGCAAGGATCCGATCTACGTCTGCGAGGACGCGGACATCGCCGGCGCGGCGGCGGGCATCGCCGACGGCGCGTTCTACAACACCGGGCAAAGTTGCTGCTCGGTGGAGCGCGTGTACGTGAACGAAAGGATCTTCGAACGTTTCGTCGACGCCTTCGTGGGCGCGGTGCGCAATTTCAGGCGCGGCGATCCGGCGGATGAAAGCACCTACATCGGCCCGCTCACCCGTGCGCCGCAGCTCAAGGTGCTGGAGGCGCAGGTGAAGGACGCGGTGAAAAAGGGCGCGCGCATCCTGGCCGGCGGCAAACGCGTCAAGGGCCCGGGCAACTGGTTCGAACCCACGGTGCTGGTCGACGTGACCCACGACATGGCGGTCATGCGCGAAGAAACCTTCGGCCCGGTGATCGGGCTGATGTCGGTGAAGGACGACGCCGAGGCCGTCCGCCTGATGAACGACACCTCGTACGGCCTGACCGCGGGCATCTACACCCCCGATCGCCTGCGCGCGGAGAAGGTGCTCTCGCAGGTCCACAGCGGATCGGTGTACTGGAACTGCTGCGACCGGGTCAGCCCGCGCCTGCCCTGGTCGGGCGTCGGAGATTCCGGCATCGGCCTGACGCTTTCCACCGAGGGCATCGAGGCCTTCACGCGGCCCAAGGCCTGGCACCTGCGCGCCGGCTGAAAGAAACCGGGTTCCGGCTCAGCGCCTGATGTGGGTGGCGAGCTCGCCGAGGTATTCGGCAAAGGCCGGCTGGCCCGCCAGCCGGCCCAGGCTGGGAGCCTCGGCCAGGCGGCCGCAGCTCACGAAGATGAAGCGTTCGCACAGCTCCTGCAGCAGCTCGATGTGGAACGCCTCGTTCGGGTGGACGCAGACAAAAACCACCTTGCCTTCCGAGCGCAGGCGGCGGAAAAAATCGAGCATGAAGCCGATGTAGCCGTCCTGGGTGCTGAACTGCGGCTCGTCGAAGAGGTGCACGCCGGGTGACAGGCCACGCGCGTGTTCCAGCATGAAGGCGGGCAGGCGCTTGCGGAACGAGCGTACCTGGTAGGACTGGTGGTAGTGCATGGCCAGGCGCGAGCGCTCGCCGTAGCGCACTCTGTGGATGTCCTGCCCGGCGCACAACACGCGCCCCGAGGTGGGGGCGTTGCTGCCCGTGATCAGCTCGAAGAGCGTTGTCTTGCCCGATCCGTTGGGCCCCAGCACCCCGACGATGGCCGGCGCCTCGACCGAGAAGTCGGCCTCGAGCGTGAAAGTCGGCGTCCGGTCGAACCGCCCGCGCGTGTACACCTTCCGGAGCTGCTCCACGCGCAGCATCGCGTCAGATCCCGAGCAGGCGCCGGCGCAGGACCTCGTCCGCGCGCAGGAGCCCCGCTTCACCCTCGAAGGCCACGCAGCCGCGGTCGAGCACATAGACCCGGTCCGCCACAGCAAGCGCGGTATCCAGGTTCTGCTCCACCAGCAGCACACCCACGCCCTCTGCGCGCAGCCGGCGCACGACACCCATCACCTGCTGCACCATGCGCGGCGCGAGCCCCTGGCTGGGTTCGTCCATCAGCACCAGCCCCGGCCCACCCATCAACACACGCGCGATCGCCACCATCTGCATCTCCCCGCCCGAAAGGTTTTCGCATTCGCGGGTGTACAGGTGCTCGAGCGCCGAGAACACCTCGAAACATTCCTTGAGGCTCCACGAGCGGAAGCGCGAGCGCTTGGCGGCGATGGCGAGGTTGCGCGCCACCGTCAGCGCCGGAAAGATGCGGCGGTCGTCGGGCACCCAGCCCACGCCGGCGCGCGCGATGGCATGGGTGGGCGCGCGCGTGACTTCGCGCCCGTCGAAGCTGACCCGCCCGCGCCGCGGCCGCGTGAGGCCGAGGATCGAGCGCAGCGTGGTGGTCTTGCCCGCCCCGTTGGCCCCCAGGAGCGCCACCACCTCGCCCGCGCCAACCGTGAGCGAGAGCCCGAACAGCGCCTGCGATTCGCCATAGTAGGTTTCGATGCCGGCGACCTCGAGCATCACGCCGCCATGCCCGATCGCCGCACCCACGGATCGGCCCGCAGCTCGGCGGGTGTTCCCCGCGCGATCACCTGGCCCCAATGCACCACCGAGACCCGGTCGGCGAGGCCAAGCAGGAAACGCATGTCGTGTTCGATCACCAGCATCGTGATCCTGCCCTTGAGCTTGCGCACCAGGCCCGCCAGGCGATCGATGCCTTCGGCGCCGAGTCCCGCCGTGGGTTCGTCGAGGAACAACATTTGCGGGTCGGCGGCCAGCGCCACGGCGATCTCGAGGGCGCGCCGGTCGCCATAGGAGAGGCTGCCGGCCTTCACCGCCATCTTCGTGCCCAGGCCCACTTCCTCCAGCGCGGCGCCGGCCCGGTCGATCGCCGCCCTGGCATCGGCGGCCGGGCGCCAGGTGTCGAACCCCACTGCGCGCAACGGCCGAGTGGCGATCATGGCGTTTTCGAGCGCGCTGTAGTCGTCGAAGAGGTTCATGAGCTGGAACGAACGCGCGATGCCCAGCCGCGCGATGGCGCGCGGCTCCAAACCGGTGATGTCCTGGCCGCGGAACATGACACGCCCCGCGTCGGGCTTGTGTTTGCCGGTGAGCACGTGGAAACAAGTGGTCTTGCCGGCGCCGTTGGGACCGATGATGCCGTGCACCTCGCCTTCCGTGAGGGCGAAGGTGACGTCCTGGAGCACGAGGCGGTCGCCGAAACGCTTGGCCAGGCCCTCGGCCGAAAAAAACGCGCTCATGGCGAGGCCGGGCGCAGGCGCCGCGCGCCGTCGCGCCACATGCCCGCGATGCCTTCCGGCTTGAACAGCACCACCGCCATGAACACCAGCCCGAACCACAGCAGCCAGGTCTCGGTGTAGGCGCCGAGCAGGTCGCGCGCGAGCAGGAAAAAAGCGGCGCCCACCAGCGGGCCCCAGAAACTCACGAGGCCGCCGCCCACGAGCACCATCATCACCACGAAACCCGAGCTGTGCAGGCTCATCACGTTGGGATAGGCCGATTGCTGGGCGAGCGCGAAAAACGAGCCCGCCAGGCCGGTCACGGCGCACGAGATCACGAAGGCGCTCCACTTGTAGAGCCAGGTGTTGTGCCCGGAGAACGCGGCGCGCGCCTCGTTCTGCTTCACCGCGCCGAGAATGCGCCCGTAAGGCGAATGCACCAGCCGGGCGAGCAGCATCACCACCACCACCAGCGCGACCAACACCAGGTAGTGCAGGGCCTCGTTGCTGGCGAGCGACCACTGCGCGAACCCGAGGTCGAGGGCCGGGCGCCTGATGTTGAGCAGGCCATCCTCGCCGCCGGTGACCGCGTGCCACTTGATCGACACGAACCAGAACACCTGCCCGAAGGCGATGGTGAGCAGCGCGTAGTAGATGCCGCGGCGGTGGGAGATGCAGGCCGCGACAAGCGCGCCGGCGACCACCGCGGCCGCCACACCCGCGGCGAGCGCCCCCCAGAGCTGCGCGCCGAGCTTGAGCTGCGCGAGCCCAAATGCATAGGCGCCGATGCCGAAAAACGCCCCGTGCCCGAAGGACGGCAGGCCGGCGTAACCCAGCAGCAGGTTGTAGCCGAGCGCAAACATCATCCAGATCATCACTTCGACGGCAATATAAGGATAGAGGCCGACCTTGGTGATCCACAGCGGCGCGGTGGCCAGCAGGGCGACGGTGGCGAGCAGCGCGGGCGGGAAGGTCGCGGCGCGTGGGATGGGCGCGTTCACCCGCGCAATATACGTTCCAAAGTTGCAATAAGCAAGAACGTTTGTTCTAATGCGTCCCATGGGTGCACCCGCCGCGAATTACGAGCAGATCCAGGCCGAGATCAGCCGCCGCTTTCCGGCGCTGTCGCGCCAGCTGCAGCGCATCGCGCGCTTCGCCCTCGAACACCCGCACGACATCGCCCTCGATACGGTGGCGGAAATCGCCGGCAAGGTCGACGTCCAGCCCTCCGCCATGGTGCGCTTCGCGCAGGCGATGGGCTACGACGGCTACACCGACATGCAGCGCATCTTCCGCGACCGCCTGGTGCAAAGGAGCGGCAGCTACCGCGAGCGCATCGCCACGCTGCGGCGCGCGGCGCCCGCCCATTCACGCCCGAGGACGGTCCTGCAGGATTTCGTCTCGGACTCGATCGCGCACCTGTCGCACCTGGAGGAACACATCTCCCCGGACCGCCTGGAGCGCGCCGTGACGCTGCTGGCCAGGGCGGGCCGCATCCACGTCCTGGCGCAGCGGCGCGCCTTTCCGGTCGCCTGCTACCTTTCATACGCCCTCGCGCAGCTCGAACTGCCGGTCACCCTGCTCGACAGCGTCGGCGGCATGGTGCGCGAACAGGCGCGCGCCATGCGCAAGGGCGAGGTGCTGGTGGCGGTGAGCTTCCGCAACTATTCACCCGAGGTGATCGAGCTGGCCGCCGACGCGCATCGCCGCGGCGTCGACGTGATCGTGATCACCGACAGTCCCGTGAGCCCGCTCGCGCGCGGCGCAACCGTGGCGTTCGACCTCGGAGACCCCAGCGACCGGCCGTTCCGCTCGCTGGTCGAACCGATCTGCCTCGCGCAGGCGCTGGTAGTGAGCGTGGGCCACCAGCTGGCGGAGCTCAAGCCCGCCACCACCCGGGGCAAGCGTTCATGACCGCCCCCCGCTTCGATCTCGCCTGCCTGGGCCGCGCCGCCGTCGACCTCTACGGCGAGCAGATCGGCACGCCGCTGGAAGAAGTCTCCACCTTCGCCCGTTACCTCGGCGGCTCACCCGCCAACACCGCCGTGGGCGCCTCGCGCCTGGGACTCAAGGTGGCGATGGTCACGCGCGTGGGCGACGAGCAGAACGGCCGCTTCGTGCGCGCCACCTTCCAGCGCGAGGGCGTGGATGTCTCGCAGGTCACCACCGATCCGCAGCGCCTGACCGCGCTGGTGTTCCTCGCCATCCGCGATCGCGACGATTTCCCGCACGTCTTCTACCGCGACAACTGCGCCGACATGGCGATCACGGCGGCGGACATCGACGGCGATTTCATCGCCGGCTGCGCCGGCCTGCTGCTGTCGGGCACCCACCTGTCGCGCGAATCGACGCGCGCGGCGTGTGAAAGCGCCGTGGCCGCCGCGCGCGCCTCGAAGCGCCGCGTCATCCTCGACATCGACTACCGCCCCGCGCTCTGGGGGCTGGCGCGCCCCGGCGAGGGCGCGCAACGTTATGCCGCCTCGGACGCAGCGACTTCCCGCATCGCGGGCTTCCTGCCCCATTGCGACCTGGTGGTGGGCACCGAGGAGGAATTCCGCATCGCCGGCGGCTCCGCCAACGTGGTCACCGCCCTGCGCACCGTGCGCGCGCGCACCCGGGCGCTGCTGGTGCTCAAGCTGGGGCCGCGCGGCTGCATGGCCTTCGAGGGCCCGATCCCTGCCTCGATCGAATCGGGGACCATCGCGCCGGGTTTCCCGGTGGAGGTGTTCAACGTGCTCGGCGCGGGCGACGCCTTCATGGCGGGATTCCTGCTCGGCTGGCTGCGCGACGAACCCGTGGATCGCTGCTGCCAATACGCAAACGCCTGCGGGGCCATCGTGGTCTCACGCCACGGCTGCGCCCCCGCCATGCCGACGGCGATCGAGCTGCAGCACTTCCTCACCCACGGCGTCACCACCCCGCGCCTGCGCGAGGACCGCGACCTCGCCCACATCCACCGCGCCACCACGCGGCGGCCGATCCAGGCGCCGCTCCATATCCTGGCCTTCGACCATCGCACCCACTTCGACGTGCTGGCTGGGGCGAACCACGCGGCCCCGGAGCGCGTGGAGACCTTCAAGGGCCTGGTGGCGGAAGCCTTCCTGCGTGTCGCCGCCCATCGGCGTGGCGCGGGCGTTATCGTCGATGACCGCTTCGGCGCCGCGGTCCTGCCGCGGCTGACCGCGCGTGGCTTCTGGATCGCGCGCCCGGTGGAGCTGCCGAACGCCATCCCGCTCGAATTCGAACGCGGCGAAGGCCTCGGGCTTGCCATGCATGCGTGGCCTGCGGGGCACGTCGCCAAGTGCCTGGTCTGCTTCCACCCCGACGACGCCCCGCAGCTGCAGGCCCGGCAGATCGCCAGCCTTGCCGCGCTGGCGCACGCCTGCGAAACCACCGGGCACGAGATGTTGATCGAAATCGTGCCTCCGCCCGGACGCGAGCCGGAGGCAAGGGCCACCGCGTGGGCGATGGAGGCGATCTACGCCGCCGGCATCCGGCCCGATTGGTGGAAGCTGCCGCCTAGCCCGCAGCGCGACACCTGGCGGCTGGTCGACGAGGCGATCGATCGCAACGACCCGCTGTGCCGGGGCGTGCTGGTGCTGGGGATGGAGGCGGGCAATGCGGAGCTGCTCGCCGGCTTCGCCGCCGCCGCCGGCAGCCGGCGCGTGTGCGGGTTCGCCGTGGGGCGGTCGATCTTCGCGCACGCGGCCGAGGAATGGTTCGCGGGGCGCTGGGGCGACGCGGCGGCGATCGAGGACATCGCGCGCAATTATTCGAAGGTCACGCAGCTCTGGGAAGAAGCAACCCGCGAAGAACAAAAGGAGACGGCATGAGCAATCCCCGCATCGGTTTCATCGGTATCGGCCTGATGGGCCACGGCATGGCGAAGAACCTGGTGACCAAGGGGTTCCCGCTGACTTTCATGGTCCACCGCGACCGCTCGCGCATCGGGGACCTCGTGGCGGCAGGCGCGAAGGAGGTCAAGACGCCGGCGCAGGTCGCCGACGGCAGCGACGTCGTGATCCTCTGCGTCACGGGCTCGCCGCAGGTCGAGCTCAACGTCTTCGGTGACAACGGCCTGCTGGGCGCCGCGCGCAAGGGGCTCACCGTGATCGACACTTCCACCGCCGAGCCCGAATCCACCGCGAAGATCCGCGCCGCCCTCGAGGCGAAGGGCGCCGCCTTCGTCGACGCCCCGCTTGCGCGCACGCCCAAGGAAGCGGAGGAAGGCCGGCTCAACACGATGGTTGGGGCAAGCGCCGTGGACTTCGAGCGCGTGAAGCCGGTGCTGGCCGCGTTCTGCGAGAACATCTTTCACGTCGGCCCCCCGGGCGCCGGCCACACGCTCAAGCTGGTGAGCAACTTCATGGCACTGACCATCGTGGCCTCGATCGGCGAGGCGTTCGCGGTGGCCGCCAGGGCGGGCGTCAGGCTCGACAAGCTCTTCGAGGTGGTCTCGCAGGGCGCGATCAACTCGCCGATCTTCCAGATGATGGCGGGCGGCGCGGTGGCGGGCGACCTCACGCGCATGAAGTTCACGATCCAGAACGCCGCCAAGGACCTGCGCTACTACACCCACCTCGCCGAATCGCTGCCGGTGCCGAGTTTCATCGGCGAGGCCGCGCACCAGTCGTTCGAGATGGCGGTGGCGCAGGGCTTCGGCGAGAAGATGGTGCCGTCGATGATCGAGATGCAGGAGAAGCTGAACCAAATGCAGATACTCAAACGCTGAACCCAAAAACTGGTGTCAGAGACGAATTTCAAGGAGCGAAATTCGTCTCTGACACCTAATTTACCGAGGAGACCAACAATGAAACGCCGCAGCCTGCTCAAAGCGATTGCCGCCGGATCCGCCACC
>JBBREI010000082.1:0-15751 GCA_038203035.1 Burkholderiales bacterium | reverse complement strand
CATCCAGCATTTCGAGCGCGCCCTGGCGGGCTTCCGGCAGGTGGCCGCGTTTCCGGACCAACAACCTCGGGTACGTGGACGATCATGACTATCCGTTGCCCGCGTCGGGCACGCGAACCATCGCCTTTGTTGGCGATTCGTATGGTGTCGGAGCGGAAGGCGGCGAACCCTGGGTGCCCAGCCTGCGGGAGCGAACCGGCGCGACGCTGTACAACCTCGGCACACCCGCGACCGGCATCCAGCATTTCGAGCGCGCCCTGGCGGGCTTCCGGCAGGTGGCCGCGTTTCCGGAGATCGTGATCATCGCCATTTCGGACGACTTCCATCGGCCGCTGTGGCGACCGCTGATCAACAACCAGGGCGTGCTGATGTGCGCCCCCGGAAGCGCGGACACGGATTGCACGAGGCAACTCCTTTACGGCGTGGGGCTCGACGAGCCGGCGGCCGCGGTGCAGCAGGTGGCAGAGGCGTTGCGCCGGCGCCTGGCTGCGCCGCCCTCGCCGTTGCGGGCGTTGCTGCGGCGATCCGCGCTACTCAGGTTCCTCGCGCGCCTTCCCGCCGCGTTCGGGAGCAGGCCCGGCCGGGCCCGCGCCTATGAGGAGAATGTCGCGGCCCTGCGCGAAATTCGCGCCCGGTTTCCCGAGGCGACGATCCGGCTCGTGCAGGTGCCGGACAAATACGAATCCGCCGCCGGCCGCTACACGCTTGACGTCGCGAAAATCCTCGAGGGCACGCGCATCGAGTACTTCAGCGTCCTCGCCCGCTGCCCCCTGTCGCAGGGGCAGTACTACGCACGGGACAACCATCCCAATGCCGAGGGATACCGGAAGCTGGCATCGTGTGTCTCGACTTACCTGGGCCTGGGGTAAGCGGGACGCACGCCTTCGATCGCGAGCGCGTGATCGATCCACTGCGCGGTGAGCTTTTCCTGCAGCGAGTTCTGCCCGAGGCGCTGGCGCAGCCCGGGGAAGTCCACCTCGTCCAGCGGCTGGTCCTGGTTGAAACACGAAAAGACGTAGCGAACCTTGCCGGTGGCCGGATCGACCTGCGGCTGCAGGCACTGCGCGCAGATCTCCTTCATCATGCATTGCATCGGCGAGTTGATCGATCCGATGGCGACGTGGGCCTTCTTCACGTACGGCGCCAGCACCGCGTGGCGCGCGCGCGCCACCGCGGCCATCATGCCGTCGGATCCGATGGCCACGATGCGGTCGGCATCCTGCAGGCGCAAGGTCGCCGTGCCAAGGCTGCCGGAAGCGTGCGCGGCCATGGCGTCGACGATGTTGCCGACGAATGTCTTGTCGCCCGCTCGTGAGGGCGCGAACCCGGGCGCCTCGTCGCTGCACCAGATGACTTCGTCCGCGGCCGCTTCGATCTCGGCGACCTTGTAGCGGTCCTGCAGCTTCTTGTAGCCGGCGAAGTAGAGCACCTTCGACCCCGCCGCGCGAAGCGCGGCGCCGATCGAAAACAGCACCGCATTGCCGAGCCCGCCGCCGACGAGCGCCACGGTTTCGCCCGACGGCGTTTCCGTCGCCGAGCCGGTGGGGCCCATGAGGATCACCGGCTCGCCCGGCCTCAGCACCGCGCACAGGTCGCTGGAGCCGCCCATCTCGAGCACGATGGTCGAGACCAGGCCCTTGTCGCGATCGACCCACGCGCCGGTGAGCGCGAGGCCCTCCATCGCAAGCGTGGTGCCATCGGGGCGCGCCGCCTGAGTCTCGAAATTCTGCAGGCGGTAGAACTGGCCGGGCAGGAATTTGCGCGCGGCGATCGGCGCGTGCACCACAACCTCGACGATCCTGGGCGTGAGCCGCTCGACGTGATGCACCGTCGCGCGCAGCTGGGAGTTGAGGTGGGTGATGAACGTCGCCGCGTCTCCGGCGGGGCGCGAGGGCCTGCGCAGCAGCACGCGGCTGACGGTGGGATATCCCTGCTTGGCTGAGCCCATCGCCTTGACCACGTTGCCGAAAAACGACGGGTGCAGGTCGCCGAAATAACTGAGGTAGCGATCTTCGCTGTCGCGCGACATCAGCACCCGCGGCACCGCGGGCTTGGCGGAGCGCTCAGGCTTGACCGGATCGCCGTTTTCGTCGACCGCGCGGAAGTAGCGGCCATCGAGCACGAAATGCTCCGCGTCCTCGCGCGCCAGCACGGTGTTGGGTTGGGTACCGGCGGCGATGAGCACGGTACGCGCCGGCAGCTCGATGTCCTGTTCGGTCATGTTGCCTTCGGCGTCGGTCGCCGTCGAACGCACGGCGAGCGCGCAGGCATGGCCGTATTGGTCGAGCTTCACCTCGCGCGGGGTGAGGTTCTCGGCGAAGCGGATGCCTTCCTCGAGCGCCTTCTCCACCTCTTCGTGGTTGAGTGTGTACGAGGGGCTGTCGACGAGGCGCTTGCGGTACGCCAGGGTGGACCCGCCCCAGGATTGCAGCAGCTCCAGGACCCGCGGCTCGCGTCCTTCACGCGTGGCGGCTTCACGCTCCGCGCGGATCGCGAGCGCATGCGTGAGGAATTCCTCCGCGACGTTTGTTTCCTCCTCGTTCCATTCGTTGC
Source organism: Burkholderiales bacterium (assembly GCA_038203035.1). Lineage (GTDB taxonomy): Bacteria > Pseudomonadota > Gammaproteobacteria > Burkholderiales > Usitatibacteraceae > Usitatibacter. Next base: position 13,198 of record JBBREI010000082.1, on the reverse strand, counting down.
GCACGCTTGCGGCGCTGCGTTCGGCGACCAGGGTTTCATAACGCGCGAGGAACTTTTCAACCTGGACCGGATAGTAGGCGAGCGATTCCGTCGCGGTGTCGATGCCGGTGAGGCCGCCGCCGATCACCACGATCGGCAGGCGCACCTGCAGGTTCGCGATCGAGTCGGTGCGCGCGGCCCCGGTGAGCTGCAGGGCCATGAGGAAGTCGGATGCGGTGCGCACGCCGCGCGCCAGGCCGTTGGGCATGTCCAGCACCGTGGGCTTGCCGGCGCCGGCGGCGAGTGCGATGTGGTCGAAACCCATGGCGAATGCGTCCTGCGCGGTGAGGGTGCCGCCGAAGCGCACGCCGCCAATGACCGCGAATTCGTGGCGGCGCTCCACCAGCAGGCGGGCCATCTTCAGGAAGTTCTTGTCCCAGCGCACGGTGATGCCGTATTCGGCCACGCCGCCGAAGCCGGCCATCACACGCGATTCCAGCGGCTCGCGCAGTTCCGAGAGGCTGTGGATGGCGCGCATGGGCACGCGTTTGCCGAAGGGGTCGACGCCCGAGATCGCCGCCTCCAGCGCCTCGATCTTGAGCCCGTCGATGCCAACCACCGTATGGCCGTCGTTGAGAAGGTGATGGGACAGCGTGAACCCCGCCGGCCCCATGCCCACCACCAGCACGCGTTTGCCGGTGGCCGGCAGCGGGAGGGGCCGGCGCAGGTTGAGCGGGTTCCAGCGCGTGAGCAGCGAATAGATCTCGAAGCCCCACGGCAATTCGAGCACGTCCTTGAGCGTGCGCGTTTCGGCCTGCGGGATGTTGACCGGCTCCTGGCGCTGGTAGATACACGACTTCATGCAGTCGTTGCAGATGCGGTGTCCGGTCGCGCATACGGTCGGGTTGTCGATCACGATGGTCGCCAGCGCGCCGATCGCCCAGCCCTCGGTCTTCAGCTTGTGGAATTCGGAGATGCGCTCTTCCAGCGGGCAGCCCGCGAGCGGTACGCCGAAGGGGCTCTTCTTGAAGGCGACCCTGCCTAGCGCATCGGGCTTTTCCTTCAGGCCCTTGGAGCACGAATCCTTGTCCTGCTCGTGGCACCAGATGCAGTAGTTGGCCTCGTCGAGGGCGCCCGCGAGGTGGGTGCCATGGTCCGTGAGCGCGAATCCCTCGCGGCGGCGGATGTGGTGCAGCGTGTGGACGGTGTAGCCCTTGTCGCGCTCGGTGTGCACCGGCACGAGGCGCATCGGGTCGACACGCTGCGGCGGCTTGAAAAGCACGCCGCCCTTGAACGCGCGCCGTCCGTCCCGGGTGTGCGCGGCCCACGCGGCGAACCTCTCCGCCAGCGCCAGGTCGTCGGCGTGGTTGGCCTCGTCCTCGACCCAGAGGATCACGGTGTTTGCGAACAGCAGCTCGTCGAAGGCGCCGCCGAGGCGTTGGGTGAGCTGCGCCAGCAGCGCGGGACCATCGAGGCTCGCGGCCTCGTCGGCCTTGATCTTGAGCATCGCGCGGCGCTGGACGAACTTGCGCTTGACCTTGAAGAGGGGCGCCAGCTCGTGGTGGCTTTCCACCAGGTCCTGCCAATCCTCCTCGATGGCGAAGAGCTTCGCCACGAAGCGGTCGACGTGCGGCGCGACCGCAAGCAGCAGTTGCGCTTCGGCCTTGTATTCGAGGGCCGCGGGATCGGCGCGCGCCGCGACCCAGCGTGTGTGCAGGGGCGCATCGGCCTCGAGGAGGGATTGCGCGAATGCGGCATCAACCTTCTCGAGGCCGGCGCGGCGATAGAGGTCTTCGAACGCGAGGCCGAAGGCGAGCGTAAGGGTCTGCGAGGTGGGGGACATCGAGGTGCGCACAGCCAAGGGATGCCGATTTTATCGGATATCCACCAAAGCCTCTGGAGGGCGCTACTGCAGGGAAACGATTTTCCCGAGCGACGGCACCCGGTCGTGGTCGAGCATGAACAGGATGTAGTGCCCGGGCGGCGCCAGTTCGCGCGCCGCGGGTGCCGTGATCGTATACGTGTCGATGCATGCGCCGCGGCACGACGAGACCGGCCCGGTAAGGGCAAGCTGGACGTGGCGCTGGTTCATGTCGAACGAATGGGTCTGTGAGCCGAGGCCGACCAGGGCCGCCTCGCTCACGACGGTGCCCCTGGGCACGGTCACTTGCGCCAGGCCGCCGAACCTGAGCGCCGCCGGCGCCGTCATCATCGTCGGGCGAACCTTGAACATGTAGTCGGGATAGTAGTAGCGGAAGTCGCTGCGTTCGATGCCGTCGCTGCCGTCGCGGTTGCCGGAGCCGACCACGACGCGCCCGTCGGGCAGCAGCACCGTCACGGTGTGATAGCCGCGCACTTCGGGCATGAAGGAGGTGCCGCGCGCGATCGCGAAGTTGTTCCTCGGATCGACGTATTCCGCATAACCGGTTTCGCTGGCCGGGCTCTCGTCGTCGTGGCCCGCCAGGATGAGGATGCGGCCGTCGGGCAATATCACCGTGGACGGATGGTGGCGGTTGCCGTGCATCGGGATCGACGGCCTCCACACGTCGGCGACGGGGTCGTAGACGTCCACGTTGCCCTCAAGGACGGTGTCGTGTTCGCCGCCCGCGTAGAGGACGCTCCCGTTCGCATAGCCCCAGCTGTCCTGCGGCAGGCGCAGCGGCAGCAGCGCGCTCGACGAGCCGAAGTTGGGAAACACCTTCTCGGGCGCGAAGGCGTCGATGAGATCCTTCGCGCCGGGGCGGAAATTGTTGGTGTGTTGCCAGGTCGCCGCGCCACGGGAGGGCATGAGCAGGAAGAGCGGTTCCGCCGAGCCGCCGATCATCATCACGCTTCTTGTCGGATCGGCGTAGGGCCACTGGAATACGTGTGGGTAGTCCGGATTCTCGACGCCCGGTGGCGTCTGTGCCAGGCCGGAGACCGCCGTCCACGTCTTGCGCACCGAGTCGAACACCTCGACGCTCAGGTTGTACGACTTCAGGGGAAGGACGGCGTCGTATCCCCCGGTGACGAGCATGCGCGAATCCGCAAGGCGGGTGACGGTGGCGTACCAGCGCAGCGGCTCGCCCAGCGGACCCTTCACAATCGTCTTTGGATTCACCGTCCAGGTATTGAGGGTGGGGCTGTAGGTGGCCGATTCGGCGATCCCGTCGACGGTCAGCGCGTCGATCAGGTTGCCGCTCCTGTAGAGCGTCAGGTCCACGATGCCGTCCGCGCCGCTCGCGAAAAAGAGGTTGCCGTTGGCAAGCAGCGCGTGGCCGCTGCAAACCAGGCTCTTCATCCGGAACATGTTGGTGCGTGTGTTGACCACCGGCTTGAAGGGCGCGGCGTTCTTGATCGGCGTGATGAGGACGGACGCCGGCTGCGTCGTGAACGGGGGCGTGGTGGGTATGATGAACAGGAATTCCGGCTCGAACCCGGGTTTGGTGAGGATCACCTCCGGGTGCTGAAGGTAGTTGTATTCGTTCACCAGGAAGAGCTTGCCGCTGGGCAGCAGCCCCATGTGGATGGGCGTGACCTCGAAGCCGGAGGCCTGGCGCCACTCGACGAGCGGGCTGTAGAGATCCTGGATGGCTTGCGCGCCCGCCGGCATTGCGGCCAGGCAACATGCAAGCGCCAGTCCCGTGAACCTTCGCATCCTGTCCTCCCTCTCGTAAGGGGCCCATTTTCCCTCATCCGGGGGATCTTCGATAGTGCGCAGGCGCTGTTTCCGGCCCAACGTGCCGGCGCTGCGATCCATAGTAATCTGGTCGGCGCATGACCCCGCCAAAGACCCCCGTGAATCCGGCCACACGTGCCCGATAACAAGCCCATCCACTACCGGATCGTCGATCGCTCCAGAGCGCAAAGCGGCGACGAGCGCGCGCGCGTGGTCGCGGCGCTTCTGGAGGATCCGCCGCGCATCGAGCCCAAATATTTCTACGATGACCTCGGCTGCGCGCTTTATGGCGCCATCTGCCTGCTCCCGGAGTATTACCCCACGCGCACCGAGGCGGCGCTCTTCCGCGACCGGCGCGAGGAAATATCCCGGGTGCTCGGTACCGGACGGCAGTTCGTCGACCTGGGCTCGGGTGACTGTCGCAAGGCGCAGGGGTGGCTGCCGTTCCTCACGCCGTCGCGTTACGTCGCGGTGGATTTTGCCGCGGGGGAGCTGGAGCGATCGCTGGCCCGGCTGTCGCCCGAGTTTCCGCGGGTGGAAATGGTGGGCGTGGTCGCCGACTTCACCGCGGGCCTGCCGCTGGACGGCGTGCTGGATGGGTCACCTGCCACGTTTTTTTATCCCGGATCGAGCATCGGCAACTTCACGCCTGACGAGGCGGTGGCGTTCCTTTCGAAAGTGCGCGCGTATTGCGCGCCGCGCGCCGGCGGCCTGCTCATCGGGGTCGACGGGAAGAAGGCCTCGGCGGTGCTGGATGCCGCCTACGACGACCCGCTGGGCGTGACCGCAGCCTTTAACCGCAACGTGCTGGTGCATCTCAACCGGCGCTTCGCGTTCAACTTCGACCCCGGTGCGTTCGTTCACCGGGGGTTCTACAACGCGGAGGCCGGGCGCGTGGAGATGCACCTGGAATCGGCGCGCGAGCAGGAGGTGGACCTGGCGGGCAGCAAGCGCCGCTTCGAGCACGCGCAACGCATCCACACCGAGAATTCCTGCAAGTACCGTCCGGAGGAGTTCGAGGCGCTGCTCGGGCGCGCCGGTTTCGGATCGGTGCGCCATTGGACCAGCGCCGAAAACAGCTACTACGTCTTCTACGCCACTGCCTGATCAGCCGCGCACGCGTCCCGTGGCGACGTAGTGCTGGGTGAGGGCACCGGTCTCGACGCGGAAATCGTCCAGCCGCGTGGCGAGCAGGGACCACGGCGCGGCGAATCCGTCGAAGTTCGTGATGTAGCCGCGGTGTGTGGCACGCAGGTACCAATTGGCGGGAAAGAGCCATCGGGCATACAGCTTCGTGCTGGTGGCCGCCACGCGTGCACCAGGACGGGCCTGCGAGAAGAGGTTGTCCAGCGCCCGGGACGAACGGATGAGATCGTGGGTGTAGCTGAAGAGGATCGCATCGGGTGCGGCGGGCAACACGATGTTTTCCCCGGTGGCCTCGATCAGGTCGAGGCGGGCGGCAACCAAGCGGTGGCCGGCCACGGCGAGCATGTCCTGGGACGGATCGAACGCGATGACACGTCCCTGCGCGCCGATCGCGGCGGACAACGCGCCGAAGCACCAGCCGGTGCCGCAGCCCGCATCGAGCACCGTCTGCCCGGGGCGCAACCGCAGCGCCGCGATGGCGCGCTCCCGCACTACGTTGATTCGCCGCGTCCGCCGGTCGTAGCGCGGGGCGAGGTCCCGGTAGTGCGCTACCGCCTCGTCGAGGTCGGCACCGTCCATCGCGTCACGCGTCGCGCGCCAGGCGCAGGCCGGAGAACTGCCAGCGCGCGTCGGCCGGGAAGAAGTTGCGGTAGGTGGCGCGGATGTGCGAGGCCGGCGTCGCGCAGGAGCCGCCGCGCAACACGTACTGGTTGGCCATGAACTTGCCGTTGTATTCGCCAACCGCGCCGGGCGCGGTGCGGAAGCGCGGATAGGGCGCGTAGTCGCTACGCGTCCATTCCCAGACATCGCCGAAAATCTGCGCGATGGCGCCTTCCGGGGGCGCCTCGCGCATGGCGAGGGGGTGCAGCGCGCCGCTTTCCACGAAGTTTCCCTCGCGTGGCGCATCGGCCGCGGCCACTTCCCATTCCGCCTCGGTCGGCAGCCGGGCGCCGGCCCAACGCGCAAACGCTTCGGCTTCGTAGAAGGTGATGTGGCACACCGGGGTGTTGGGTTCGATCGGCACCATGCCGCGCAGCGTGAAGGTCTGCCACGAATCCCCGGCGCGTTCCCAGTAGAGGGGCGCTTCCCAGCCGCGCGCGACGACCTGGTCCCAGCCGGCGGCGAGCCAGAGATCGGGGCGCCGGTACCCGCTGTCTTCGATGAAACGTGCGAAATCGCCGTGTGTCACCGGGTGCGAGGCGATCTCGAACTCGTTGACCCACACGGTGTGCCGCGGCGATTCGTTGTCGAAGGCGAAGCCTTCGCCCTCGTGCCCGACCTGACGGGCGCCTTCGGCGAACCGCACCCAGCTCCTCGCGCGTGCCTTGACCGGCGTGAGCGGCCAGGTCTTCTGGTAGGCCGGGCGAAGCGGGTTGCACGAAAGCAGGTGCTTGAGGTCGGTGAGGATCAGCTCCTGGTGCTGCTGCTCGTGGTGCAGGCCCAGCTCGACCAGCGAGAGCAGATCCGCGGGCAGCGCGCCTTCTGCAAGCAGGGCGAGGATGCGCGCTTCCACGTGGTCGCGGTACGCCAGGACCTCCGCGAGCGCGGGGCGTGAGAGCAGGCCCCGGTATGGGCGCGGATGCCGGTCGCCGATCGCGTTGTAGTAGGAGTTGAAGAGATACTTGAAGGTAGGATGGAACGGGGCGCGTTGTGGCTCGTGGCGCCCGAGGATGAAGGTTTCGAAGAACCAGGTGGTGTGGGCCAGGTGCCACTTCACCGGGCTCGCGTCCGGCATCGACTGGATCGCGCAGTCTTCGGCCGAAAGCGGGGCGGCCAGTGCGCGCGTGGCGTTGCGCACGGCATGGAAACGCTCCGCGAGCACGCCGGGGCGCAGGGGCCGGTGCTGCGGGGGCGCGCGCACGCTCAGCCCACCACGATCGCGGGTGTGCCTTCGACCATCTCGCCGATCACCGCGGCGTGCGCAAACCCTTCGTCACGGAATATCTTCAGCACTTCGTCCACTCCCTTCGCGTCGCAGGCGACCAGCAGGCCACCGCTCGTTTGCGGATCCGTCAACACGGCTTTTTCGGCTTCGCCGATCGAGGCCCCCAGTTGCACGCGGTCCCCATACCCCGCCCAGTTTCGACCCGAGGCGCCGGTGAGGATTCCCTCGCGGGCGAAATCGAGCGCGCCTGGAAGCAGCGGAATGGCTTTCCAGTCGAGGCGCGCGCCGAGTTTCGAGCCCTTGGCGATTTCCAGCAGGTGGCCCGCAAGGCCAAAGCCGGTCACGTCGGTGAGGGCGTGAACCTGCTCCATGCGGCCCAGGCGAACGCCCGGGGTGTTGAGCTGGGTCGTGGTGGCGATCATCGCCTTGTAGCCGGCGTCGTCCAGCAGGCCCTTCTTCAGCGCCGCGCTGTGGATGCCGACACCTATCGGCTTGCCCAGCACCAGCTTGTCGCCCGCAACCGCGCCCGCGTTGCGCTTGATGTTGCGCGGGTCGACGAGGCCGATGGCGACCAGGCCGTAGATGGGCTCGACCGAGTCGATGGTATGGCCGCCCGCGATCGGGATGCCGGCGCGCGCACAGACCGATTCCCCGCCCTCGAGGATCCGGCGGACCACGTCGAGCGGGATCTGGTTGACCGGCATGGCCACCAGGGCGAGGGCGAACAGGGGCTGGCCCCCCATGGCATAGACATCGGAGATGGCGTTGGTGGCCGCGATGGCGCCGAAATCGAATGGGTCGTCGACAATCGGCATGAAGAAATCGGTGGTGGCGACAATGGCCTGGGTGTCGTTGATGCGATAGACCGCGGCGTCGTCGCTGGTCTCGATGCCCACCAGCAGCTCCTTCGGGACCAGGCCCGGCGCCGACTTGGCGAGGATCTGCTCGAGCACCCCGGGTGCGATCTTGCAGCCACACCCGCCGCCGTGGCTGAACTGGGTCAACTTGAGTTGCATGTCCATGCGTCCGTGCCTCGCTTCTGGGTAGGTCGAGATTCTAACGCCGCGCTTACACCTCCAGGCGCGACAGCAGGGCGTTCAGGGCGCGCGATTCGGCCTTCGGGTTGAAGAGGGCGCGCCGATGCGCGCACTGGCGCTCCAGGTCCCGAAGGTAACCGCGCTCCTCCACAGCACGTACGAGGCATCGGGCCAGGCCGGATGCATCGCCGGGTTCGAAATATCCGCCGTATGCGCTGCCGAGCATGCCTTCATTGCCCGAGACCCGGCTCGCCAGCACTGCCGTGCCCGAGGTCACCGCCTCCACGATCACGTTTGCACCGCCTTCCATGCGCGAAGGATGCACCAGCACATGCGCGGCCTTGATGGCGGCCCGTGCGAGTCCATGGGGAAGGGCGCCCACGTAGCGGAAGCGATCATCGCGCCGCTGCAGCCCGCGCGCCGCTGCCGCGAGCCGCGAATCCAGTGGCGCTCCGATGTGGCGCAGCGTGATGGGTAGCGAGCGTGGGGTGAGACCCATGGCTGCGAACAAGGTTCGCGGATCCTTCTCCTCGCGCAGGTGGCCCACGGCGAGGCAGCGAAGGACATCGCGCGGCTTGCGGGCGGGCGCGAGGAAGCGGGCCGACTGGTAAATCACCTCCGCCTTCGTGCGCCAGCGCGCCGCCAGGATGCGGCGCGCATCCTCCTGCAGCACCACGATGCGATCGGCGAGGTCGAGGCTGCGCGCGGCTGCGGCGCTTTCCGGCAGGTCGCGGTAGAGGTCGGTGCCGGTAAGCACCACGCAGAGTCCGCGGTGCCCGGGGTTGGCGGCGTGGAACCGCTCCACCGATTCGGCGCTTCGCCGGGCGTGCAACGCAATCATCGCGTCGCAGGCCGCGCCGTCCCAGTCCGTCTGTAGAATGATCCTGCAGCGGCCGTGCAACATTTCGGCCCACCGCGCCGCGGTGCGCCAGTTGCCGTTATTCGCGGTCCTCGTCCCGGGCGTCACGATGCATACAACAGGTTTGGCAAGCGAGCCCATCGGGCCATTATACAAAGGCGACGACCTTGCCGAATGCCTGCGCGATGCACGCGCGCGCACCCTCGCGATCTATTCGCACCTCGACCTCGCCTCGCTCGAGGTGCCGTGCCTGCCGCTGGTCAACCCGCCGCGCTGGGAGTGGGGACACATCGCCTGGTTCCAGGAGCTCTGGTGCCTGCGCCACGACACGACATCGGGTGGGCGCGCGCGCGCCTCGATCCTTGCCGGCGCCGACGCCTTGTTCGATTCGAGCGCGGTTGCGCACGATTCGCGCTGGAGCCTGGAGTTGCCGCCGGGGGCTGGGCTTTCCGGATACATGGCTGCAACACTTGCCGATACGCTCGAGGCGCTGCGAGCCCTGCCCGCCGGTGGCGACGACTATTTCTTCCGCCTCGCGTTGCTGCACGAAGACATGCATGGCGAGGCGCTGCTGATGACGCTGCAGACGCTGGCGCTGCCCGGCCCCGCGATCCCGGCCGTCGGACCCGCGCCTTCGGCGTTGCGCCCGGCGGCGGATATCGCGTTTGCGGGGGGCGAATTCACGATGGGGTCCACGCGTGGCGCGGCGCGATTCGTGTTTGATAACGAACAATGGGCATATCCGGTGCGTATCGCGCCGTTCGCCATCTCGTCGCGTACTGTGACCCAGGGGGAGTTCGCAGCCTTCGTGGAAGACGGCGGCGCGGCCCCGGCTCACTGGCGCCGCGCGCAGGTTGCCTGGCTTGCTCGGCGCTTCGATCGCTGGGAATCCCTCGATCCCGATGCGCCGATGGTCCACGTGTCGTTGACCCAGGCGAACGCTTATTGCGAGTGGGCGGGGCGCCGCCTGCCGACGGAAGCGCAGTGGGAGTTCGCGGCGGTCCACAACCGGGGCGAGCTGGAGCAACTGACCGGAGGCGTCTGGCAATGGACCTCCACGGCGTTCGAGCCGTACCCCGGATTCGTGCCCGGACCCTACCGCGAATACTCAGCGCCGTGGTTCGGGAATCATTTCGTGTTGCGCGGCGGCAGCTTCGCCACGCGCGGCCGGCTCGTGCATCCGCGCCTGCGCAATTTCTACCTGCCCGGGCGCAGCGACATGTTTGCGGGGTTTCGAACCTGCCCCGTCTGACGGTGGTGGCGCTGTGTCATAATTTGGGTGGCGGGGCTCCCCGCATTGAAGGCCGATGAATCTGGTCAGGTCGGGAACGAAGCAGCCACAGTCGATCCCTTCAAGTGCCGGGGGTCAGCCTCGCCAATCCGAATTCCGATCCCGGCCCCGTTGAACGGGGCCCAGCGCCCATCCAATGGCCTACCAAGTTCTCGCCCGCAAGTGGCGTCCCCGGGTCTTCGAGGAGATCGTTGGCCAGCCGCACGTGGTCACCGCGCTTGCCAACGCCCTCGACTCGCGCAGGCTGCACCACGCCTATCTCTTCACCGGGACGCGCGGTGTCGGCAAGACCACGCTCGCGCGCATCCTGGCCAAGGCGCTCAACTGCGAAACCAACGGCATCTCGTCGAAGCCGTGCGGGAAATGCGGCGCGTGCACCGATATCGACGCCGGCCGCTTCGTGGACCTGATGGAAGTCGACGCCGCCACCAACACCAAGGTCGACGAGATGCGCGAGCTGCTCGAAAACGCGCAATACATGCCGACTTCCGGGCGCTTCAAGGTCTACATCATCGACGAAGTCCACATGCTCTCGCGCAATGCGTTCAACTCGATGCTGAAGACGCTCGAAGAGCCGCCGGAACACGTCAAGTTCATCCTCGCGACCACCGATCCGCAGCGCCTGCCGGTCACGATCCTGTCGCGCTGCCTGCAGTTCAACCTCAAGCCGCTCACGCCACAGCTGATCGCCGGCCACCTCAAGCACGTGCTTGCGGCCGAAGGTATTGCCTTCGAGGATGGAGCGCTCGCGCAGCTCGCCAAGGCCGCATCGGGCAGCCTGCGTGACAGCCTGAGCCTGCTCGACCAGGCGATCGCCCACGGTGGCGGCAAGGTCGCCGCGGCACAGGTGGCCGAGATGCTGGGCTCGCTCGGGTCGGACCTCATCTGGCCGTTGCTCGACCGCGTGGCGGCCGCGGACGGCAAGGGCACGATCGAGGAAGCGCAGCGCATCGCAAGCCGCAGCCTGTCCTACGACGCGGCCCTCGAGGAGCTCGCATCGCTGCTGCATCGCGTGGCCCTCGCGCAGGCCGGCGCCGGCGCCGCGCCCGACGAACCCGATGCCGATCGCATCGCCGCGATGGCCTCGCGGCTCGAGCCGGGGCGTGTCCAGGTGATGTACCAGATCGCGCTGCTCGGCCGGCGCGACCTCGCGCTGGCGCCGGATGAATTCGCGGGCTTCACCATGGCGCTGCTGAGGATGCTCACCTTCGCGCAGCAGGCGGGGGAAGCCCACGCGCCGCGGCCCGCGCCCGTTGTGGCACGGGCGCAGCCTGGCCCGTCGTCGAGTGCGGCTTCCCCGGCGGGCGCGGTTGCCGCGGCGCGCCCCGCTGCCGCCCCCGACGCGCCGAAGCCTCCTCCCGCCGCGGCCGTGGAGTTCGATGGTGACTGGCAAGGGCTGGTGGATCGCCTCAACCTCACGGGCATGGCGGGCATGGTTGCGCGGCACGGAGAGCTCGTTTCGCACGAAAGCGGCAACTTCGAACTGGTGGTTCCCGAGACCCATCGCATGTACGCGGAAAGGGCCTACCAGGACAAGCTGAAGGGCGAACTGCAACGCCACTTCGGCGCCGGCGCGCGCCTGACCGTGCGTGTCGGCAGCGTTGCGGGCGAAAGCCTCGCGGCGCGCAGCTCGAAGGAGATGGCGCAGCGCCAGGCAAGCGCAGCCGAGGCGATCGAGGGCGATCCGTTCGTGCGAGACCTGGTGCGCGACCTCGGCGCGGAGGTAGTGGCTTCGTCCATCCGGCCGGCCGAAGCGCCCGCGCCGGAACCCACAAAAGAGAAGAGGTGACGCGATGATGAAAGGCGGCTTGGGCCAGCTGATGAAGCAGGCGCAGCAGATGCAGGAGAACATGCGCAAGGCGCAGGAAGAGCTCGCGGCCATCGAGGTCGAAGGGCAATCGGGGGCGGGCCTCGTCAAGGCCACCATCACCTGCAAATACGTGGTGAAGAAGGTCTCGATCGACCCGAGCCTGCTCGGCGAGGACAAGGACATGCTCGAGGACCTGGTGATGGCCGCGATGAACGACGCCGTCAGGAAGGCCGACGCGACGACGCAGGCCAAGATGGCGGGCTTCACCGCGGGCATGAACCTGCCCCCCGGAATGAACCTGCCGGGGTTCTGAGGCGCGCTTGGAAAAACCCGCCACGCTGGAGGAGCTGATCCTCGCGCTGCGCTGCCTTCCCGGCGTCGGCCCGAAATCGGCGCAGCGCATGGCCTATCACCTGTTGCAGCGCGACGTGAAAGGCGCCGAGCGCCTCGCCGAAGCTCTCACCGGCGCCGTCGGGCGCATCCGCCATTGCGCGCGCTGCAACACGTTCACCGAATCGGACACATGCACGGTGTGCGCCTCCGCGCGGCGCGATCCCTCGCTGCTGTGTGTGGTGGAAAGCCCGGGCGACCTGCTGATGATGGAACAGTCGCAGAGTTATTCGGGCCTCTACTTCGTGTTGATGGGGCGGTTGTCCCCGCTCGACGGCATCGGGCCGCGCGAGATCCATCTCGATCGGCTGGTGCGCCGCGCAACCGATGGCGCCGTGCGCGAACTCATCCTCGCCACCAATTTCACGGTCGAAGGCGAAGCGACCGCGCACTACATCAGCGAGCTGCTCGCGGGCAAGGGTCTCACCATCACGCGGATCGCGCGTGGCCTGCCTGTTGGGGGTGAGCTCGAGCATGTCGATAGCGGCACGCTTGCACAGGCGGTACACGAAAGGCGGCCCGCGTGACCCACGAACCCCCATCCACCCCGGCGCAAAATGCCGGTTTCCTGGCCCTTGGCCTGGACGCGCGCATTGTCGCCGCGTTGACGGCGCTCGGTTATGAAGAGCCGACGCCGATCCAGCAGCAGACCATCGGCCCGCTGATCGCGGGGCGTGACCTCCTCGGACAGGCGGCCACGGGCACCGGCAAGACGGCCGCCTTCGCGCTTCCGATCCTGCAACGCATCCTCAACGAAGGGCGCGGCCCGGGCCCGATCGCCCTGGTGCTGGTGCCGACGCGCGAACTCGCGATGCAGGTGGCCGAAGCCGTGCATCGCTACGGCAAGGCCATGGGCGTGCGCGTGTTGCCGATCTACGGCGGGCAGCCGATCGGGCGCCAGCTGTACGCGATGCGCGCCGGCGTCGATGTTGTCATCGCCACGCCGGGCCGTGCGCTCGATCACTTGCGCCGCGGAAGCCTGCCGCTGTCCAGCGTTCGCGTCGTCGTGCTCGACGAGGCGGACGAGATGCTCGACATGGGCTTCGCCGACGACATCGAGACGGTCCTGTCGGAGACCCCGGCCGAGCGGCAGACGGTGCTCGTCTCCGCGACGCTGCCGCCGCGGATCGCGTCGATCGCGAA
>JBBREI010000081.1:0-15821 GCA_038203035.1 Burkholderiales bacterium | reverse complement strand
CACACGACGAGCTGTGGGTGGGTATCGCGGATCAGCTCGAATCCGGCGTTGCCGTCGAAAGCGCTGGAAACCTCGTGGCCCATGACCTTGAGCACCGCGCCAAGGCTTTCGTTCGCGTCGACGTTATCGTCTATGAGCGCGATGCGAAGGGATATTCCGGGCGCTTCCAGTTTCGCCGCGCTGTTCGCAGCAATTTCGAGTGGAGGGTTCTGCATCAGAGGGATCGCGACCGAGAAATCGCTGCCCTGGTCGAGGCCGCGACTGGCCGCCTCCACGGTGCCGGCGTGAAGCTCGACGAGGCTGCGCACAACCGTCAAGCCGATGCCGAGCCCGCCCTGCGCATGGTCGAGCGAGCGGCCCTCCTGCGCAAACAGGTCGAAAATGTGCGGCAACACCTCCGCCGCGATTCCGCAGCCGTTGTCGCTCACGAGCACCACCACGGCGTCCGCCTGCTGTCCCGCGGAAAAGTGGATGGAGCCTCCTTTCGGCGTGTACTTGGCCGCGTTGTGAAGCAGGTTGCTGAATATCTGCGTGAGCCGGGTCGGATCGCCGTCCACCACCAGGCGTTGTGGCGGGTAAGTGACGCTCAGGTGCTGGCCACGGCCGCGAATCAGCGGCTGGGAGGCTTCGATCGCGAAGCGCATGGTTTCGGAGATATCGGTCGGCTGCTTCTTCAACATGACCTTGCCGGTGGTCAGGCGCGATGCCTCGAGCAGCTCGTTGAGGAGCCGAGTCAGGTGATCGACTTGCCGCTTGATGATGTCGTGCACCCAGGTCAGGGTCGGATTCGCGGAGGTGCCGCGGCGCATGATCGCGAGGGCGTTGACGATCGGCGCCAGGGGATTGCGCAGCTCGTGGGCCAGCATGGCGAGGAATTGTTCTTTCTGCCGACTCGCGTTCTCGGCCGCTTCGGTGGCGGTCTGGGCACGAAAGGTGGCGAGCACCAGCTTCTCGTTCGCTTCGCGCAGCAGAGCCATGCGAAGGGCAGGCTCCGCATTCGCATCCACAGCGGCCTGCTTCGCGCGCGTTGCTTCTTCCCGAAGCGACGCGATTTCTTCACGGGCCCGCGCCACTTCGTCACGGAGCCGGGAAACTTCCTCGCCGGACGGCGCCCTATCGCCTTTTCGTTGCGTCATGCTTGCCTGCAAGCGTGCCTTGGTCGAGCGTTGCATTTCCGACGAGCAGACCCTCGTAGTCCCTGATCGCGTCGCCGATGACGAGGCGGCCCTTGACGATCCTGAACTCGCGCAGCTCCTTGCTGTGATCGCTGTTGCGCACTTTCACGACGGCGATGCAGCGCCGCAACTCGCCCTCCAGCTGGACGTAGCGCTGCAGGATGATCGCATCGGTCAGGAACGCGGTGCCGTAGGGGCTGAACCGCAGGTCGGTATAGCGATCCTCGAGCTCCGAAGTCGCCAGGACCGAAACGCCCAGGCCCGTCAGCACCGAGATCATGCGGTACATCGAGTCGCGAAAATCCTCTCGATAGGTCGGCGCCAGCGCCAGCTCGAAGCCGGACAGGGAATCGATCACGACACGCTTCGCCTTCAGGCGATGAACGGCCTCGGTGATCTCGTACAGAGTCGCATCGATCGACAGGTCGAGCGCGCGGGTGCTGACAATGGCCACTTTCCCGGCGCTCACCATGCGGTTGAGGCCCACGCTCAGCCCGAGGCCGGGACTCTTTTCGAATGCCGCGATGACCCCGTTTTCGCCCCGGCGGACCCCTTCGGCCAGGAATTCCGTGGCCATGATCGTCTTGCCGGAACCCGAGGGGCCCGCGACCAGCAGCGAATATCCCCTGGGCAAGCCCCCACCCAGCATCTCGTCGAGGCGCGCCACGCCCATGCTGATGCGCTTCATCGCGGCGAGCGCCGGCGCGGCTTTCGCCGTTTGCTCCGGTGCTGCCAGGATAGCCCGCGGAAACGCCCGCATGCCCTCGTCGGTGATGCGAACGGTGTGCTGGCCGGGGAGCGTCGCCAGGCCCCGCATTTTCTTGACCTCGAGCTTGCGGACCATCGAACCCTGGTACGTATCCTGCGAGAGCCATATCAGTCCGTCTGCCACGGTGAATATCGGGTTGCTCTGGTCGGCCTCGTCGTATTCCCCCACCAGGAACGTGGTCGCCTCCCAGCTCGTGAGGTGCATGCCGAGCTCCTGGACGAAGCGCTGCAGCTCGTTTTCTCCCTTCGGTTGCCCCTTGGTCGCCAGCATGATCGAGCGAAACGAGTCGACGAACACCAGGCGCGGCGAGTCGGCTTCGACTTCCTGCAGGATGGTCTTCAGCACCTTGCTCAAATCGCCCTTGAGGAGCTCGGGGGCGAGATTCACGAAGCGAATCGACTTCCCGATCTTGTCCGCATCGAAAAACGTGAACTGCTGCTGATAGCGCAGCATCTTCAAGGGCGGCTCGCCGAGCACGGTGAAATAGATCGCGCGCCGGCCCGCCTTCGCCGCGGAGAACATGATCTGGTGAGCGAGCGTGGTCTTGCCCGACCCCGGAGTGCCGGCGAGCAAATTGAAGGAGAACTCCGGCAGTCCGCCACCGAGGATCGTATCCAGCCCGGGCACTCCGGTCTTGATGAGATGAATGGGAACTTTTTTCTGCATCAATCGATCCTCTGGTTTGTTTGCTCCAGCCACCGTCGGTTTCATGCCGTGCCCATCAGGCGACCCGCCAGATCTTCGCCGATCAGCGAGCCCAGCAGTTCCTTGAAATGAGCCATGAGCGCGCGGCTGCCTTCTTCGGCGCTCCCGTCCGCCTGGGATTCGAGGCTCGCCTTCAGCATCGAGAACGGGTTGTCCGGCTGAACCGCCTCGCGGGCAAGCCACGGATGTTCGACCCGGGCTCGGTGAAGGCTGCGGGCGAAGAGCACGCGAAACCCGTCCTCACCGATGATCGGGGCGAGCCGCGACTGCACCGAAACCCAGGTGAGGATGGCGGTCGCCGCAATGCCAGGGGCATCCATGGGCTTTGGTTGCGATTTGGCGAGGGTGCGCTTCAAGCGTTCGGGTGGCTGGTTGGGCTCGGGCAATGAGACCGGAACCGGGCCATTTCGTGCCCTGAATTGGGTCTCGACCCTATTTTGCGCTAAAATCGCATGGTTTCAAGGGTTCAGCATGCGGTCCAAAGTCGTCGTCGGTAACTGGAAGCTCAACGGAAGCCTCGCATCGAACGAGGCGCTCCTGAAAGCGGTCCTGCGGGAAATCCCCCGGCAAAGCCCCGTGGCATGTGTGGTCTGCGTGCCGAGCCCCTATCTGGCGCAAGCCAGGGAGCTCCTCGACGGGTCTGGGATCGGCTGGGGCGCGCAGGACGTGAGCCGCTTCGACAAGGGCGCCTACACCGGTGACGTTTCCGGGGCGATGGTGGCCGAATTCGGATCCCGTTATGCGATCGTGGGCCATTCGGAGCGCCGCAGTGTATTCGGCGATTCGGACGCCGTTGTGGCAGAGAAATACGCCGCTGCCCGGCGCGCGGGGCTCACGCCGATTTTCTGCGTGGGCGAAACGCTCGAAGAGCGGGAACAGGGCCGCACCGAGGCGGTGCTGGCAAGGCAGGTGGACGCCCTGATGCAGGAATGCGGCGTGGCGCAGCTGGAAGGCGGGATCGTCGCCTACGAACCGGTGTGGGCCATCGGAACGGGCAGGACGGCAACTTCCGCGCAGGCGCAGGAAGCCCATGGGTACCTCCGCGGGCGCATCGCGGCGCAGGGAAAGGAAGTGGCGGCCCGCTTGCCCATCCTGTACGGGGGCAGCGTGAAGGCCGCCAACGCGGCGGAGTTGTTCGCGATGCCCGATGTCGACGGCGGTCTGGTCGGCGGGGCTTCGCTGGTAGCGGAAGAATTCGTGGCGATCTGGCGTGCAGCCGGCGCCGCAGGTCGATAGTCCATAAAGAGGCAACGCAGATGCATTCGCTGGTTCTGGTCCTACA
Source organism: Burkholderiales bacterium (assembly GCA_038203035.1). Lineage (GTDB taxonomy): Bacteria > Pseudomonadota > Gammaproteobacteria > Burkholderiales > Usitatibacteraceae > Usitatibacter. The sequence continues at coordinate 11,890 of JBBREI010000081.1, read as the reverse complement.
CATCATCGCCGCCATCGGCATCGTCGTGCTTGTGCTGCTGCAGCACGGCAAGGGCGCCGACATGGGCGCGGCCTTCGGCAGCGGCTCGGCCGGCAGCCTCTTCGGCTCCGCGGGCGCCTCCAATTTCCTCTCGAAGACCACCGCCGTCCTCGCGGCGATGTTTTTCGTGACGAGCCTCGGGCTCACGTACCTGGGAGCGCCCGCCAAGACCGGTGGCGTGACCGAAAGCCTGGCGGTCCCCGCGGGCAAGAGCGATGCAAAACCGGCGGCGCCTGCTCCCTCGGCTCCGGCGCCGGCGGTCCCCGCGGAGAAATCCACGGAGATCCCGAAGTAAGCTGTACGTTAGGCCCTAGTAGCAAAATGCCGTCGTGGTGGAATTGGTAGACACGCTGTCTTGAGGGGGCAGTGCCGAAAGGCGTAAGAGTTCGAGTCTCTTCGACGGCACCATTTTCTTGATAGAGCTGGAATCCCAGCATTGCTCGAGAGTTACCTTCCGATCCTGCTGTTCCTCGCCATCGGTGCCGCCGTCGGCGTAGGGACCATTGTGGTCAGCGGGGGCCTCGCGCGGCTTTCCGGGGCCCACCAGCCGGATAGCGAAAAGCTCTCTCCCTACGAATGCGGGTTCGAGGCCTTCGAGGACGCGCGCATGAAGTTCGACGTGCGCTTCTACCTGGTCGCGATGCTCTTCTTCCTGTTCGACCTCGAGATCGCATTCCTCTTTCCCTGGGCCGTCGTGCTGCAGGACATCGGCTGGTTCGGCCTGATCGCGATGTTCATTTTCCTCGGCATCCTCGTCGTGGGCTTCATCTACGAATGGAAAAAAGGAGCTCTCGAGTGGGAGTGAAGGAAGGCGTGAGCCAGCAGGGCTTCGTGGTCACACAGGTCGACAACGTCCTTAACTGGGCGCGCACCGGCTCGCTGTGGCCCATGACCTTCGGCCTGGCCTGCTGCGCGGTGGAAATGATGCACGCCGGCGCTTCGCGCTACGACCTCGACCGCTTCGGCATCGTGTTCCGCCCGAGCCCGCGCCAGTCGGACCTGATGATTGTCGCCGGCACGCTCTGCAACAAGATGGCCCCGGCCCTGCGCAAGGTCTACGACCAGATGGCCGAGCCGCGCTGGGTGCTTTCCATGGGTTCGTGTGCCAACGGCGGCGGCTACTACCACTACTCGTATTCGGTGGTGCGCGGCTGCGACCGCATCGTGCCGGTCAACATCTACGTGCCGGGCTGCCCGCCGACCGCCGAGGCGCTGCTCTACGGCCTGATGCAGCTGCAGAACCAGATCAAGCGCACCAACACCATCGCGAGGCGCGGATGACGGTGGGTGAGCTCCAGGCCGCGCTCACCATGGCGCTCGGCTCGCGACTCAAGTCGAGCCAGGTCGACCGCGGCCAGCTCACCATCGAGGCCCATCCGGGCGACATCGCCGACGTCGGCATGGCGCTGCGCGACGAGCCCGCGCTCAAATTTACCACCCTGCTCGACCTGCTGGGCATCGATTACCAGGGTTATCACGGCTGGGAAGGCCCGCGCTACGCGGTGGTCTACAACCTGCTGTCGATCGAGCACAACACGCGCGTGCGCCTGCGCATCTTCTGCGCGGACGACAGCTTCCCGGCGGTGGATTCGGCGATCAACGTCTGGCCCTGCGCCAACTGGTACGAGCGCGAGGCCTTCGACCTCTACGGCATCGTCTTCCGCGGCCACCCGGACCTGCGCCGCATCCTCACCGATTACGGCTTCGTGGGCCATCCGTTCCGCAAGGATTTCCCGGTCCACGGCTACGTCGAGATGCGCTACGACAAGGAACAGAAGCGCGTCGTCTACGAACCGGTGAGCATCGAGCCGCGCGAAATCGTCCCGCGCGTCGTGCGCGAGGATGCGTACGGCGAATCGGGGAAGAAGTAGATGGCCGAGATTCGCAACTACACGATGAACTTCGGCCCGCAGCATCCGGCGGCGCACGGGGTTCTGCGGCTGGTGCTGGAGCTCGATGGCGAGGTGATCCAGCGCGCCGACCCGCACATCGGCCTGCTGCACCGCGCCACCGAAAAGCTCGCCGAGACGCGCACCTTCATCCAGAGCTTGCCGTACATGGATCGCCTCGACTACGTGTCGATGATGTCCAACGAACACGCCTACGTGATGGCGATCGAGAAGCTGGTCGGCGTCGACGTGCCGCTGCGCGCGCAATACATCCGCGTGATGTTCGACGAGATCACGCGCATCCTGAATCACCTGATGTGGATCGGCGCGCACGCCCTCGACGTGGGCGCCATGACGGTGTTCCTCTACGCCTTCCGCGAGCGCGAAGACCTGATGGACATGTACGAGGCGGTGTCGGGCGCGCGCATGCACGCGGCCTACTACCGCCCGGGCGGCGTCTATCGCGACCTGCCGGGGAAGATGCCGCAATACGCGCCTTCCACGGTGCGCAGCGCCGACAAGGTGAAGGCGCTGAACGAGAACCGCCAGGGCTCCTTCCTCGACTTCGTCGAGGATTTCACCAACCGCTTTCCCGGCTGCGTCGACGACTACGAGACGCTGCTCACCGACAACCGCATCTGGAAGCAGCGCACCGTCGGCATCGGCATCGTGACGCCCGAACGCGCGCAGGCCCTCGGCTTCACCGGCCCGATGCTGCGCGGCTCCGGCATCGCCTGGGATCTGCGCAAGAAGCAGCCCTACGAGGTGTACGACCGGATGGATTTCGACATCCCGATCGGCACCAACGGCGATTGCTACGACCGCTACCTGGTGCGCGTACACGAGATGCGCGAATCGAACCGCATCATCCGGCAGTGCATCGCGTGGCTGCGCGCCAACCCCGGCCCGGTGATCACGGCCAACCACAAGGTGGCGCCGCCGACGCGTGTGGAGATGAAGGAAAGCATGGAAGAGCTGATCCACCACTTCAAGCTCTTCAGCGAAGGCATGCACGTGCCCCCGGGCGAGGCTTACGCAGCGGTGGAACATCCCAAGGGCGAGTTCGGCATCTATCTGATGAGCGACGGCGCCAACAAGCCGTGGCGGCTCAAGATCCGCGCCCCGGGCTTTGCGCACCTGGCCGCCATGGACGAGATGGCCAGGGGCCACATGATCGCCGACGTGGTCGCCATCATCGGCACCATGGATGTCGTTTTCGGGGAGATCGACCGGTGAGCGTGATCGATTCCCGCGTGGTCAACATCGACGAGCTCAAGCTCGAGCATTTCTCCGCGGTCGGCGGCAAGTTCGAATCCGACGCGGTGCGCATCGGCCCGCGGGTCGGCGCGAAGGACCTGGGCTTCTCCTACGACGTGGTGCAGCCCGGCAAGGCTTCGTGCCCGTTCCACAGCCATCGCGCCGAGGAGGAGATGTTTTTCATCGTGAAGGGCACGGGCCTGCTGCGCTACGGCAACGAGACGCGCAAGGTGCGCGCCGGCGATTTCATCTGCTGCCCCGTGGGGGGCGCGGATACGGCGCACCAGATCATCAACAACTCGGCCGCGGAGCTGGGCTACATCTCGGTGTCCACCATGATGCCGGCCGAGGTCTGCGAATATCCCGATTCCGGCAAGGTCGCGGCCTTCGGCGGGGAGGGCGCAGGCCGCATCCGCCACATCACCGAGGCCTCGAGCCGGGTCGACTACTGGAAGGGCGAATGACCATGGCGCTCCTTTCCCCGGAATCCCTGAGCAGGATCGAGCGCGAGGCGGCGAAATACCCGCCGGAGCAGCGCCAGTCCGCGGTGATGAGCGCGCTCGCCATCGCCCAGGACCAGCACCACATCCTCACCAACGAGGTGATGGAAGAAGTCGCCACCGTCCTGCGCATGCCGCCGGTCTGGGTCTACGAGGTCGCGACCTTCTACAACATGTACAACACCAGACCCACCGGCAGGTACAAGGTGACGATCTGCACCAACCTGCCGTGTGCGCTTTCGGGCGCGGTGCAGGCCGCGGACCACCTGCTGCACAAGTGCGGCGTGTCCGGCTTCAACGAAACCAGCGCCGACGGCCGCTTCACCGTGAAGGAAGGTGAATGCATGGGCGCCTGCGGCGACGCGCCGGTGCTGATCGTGAACAACAAGCGCATGTGCGGCTCGATGTCGAACGCCAAGATCGACGAACTGGTGGAAAAACTGGTGTCAGACACCACTTTCCCGGGAGAAACCGGTGGCTGACCCCCGGATGCTCGACTACGGCCCCGACGCCGTGATCATGAAGGGCCTCGATGGCGCCAACTGGGGCCTCGAAGGCTACAAGGCGCGCGGCGGCTACCAGGCGATCGCGAAGATCGTGAACGAGAAGCTCACGCCCGAAACCGTGATCGCGGAAGTGAAGAAGTCGGCGCTGCGCGGACGCGGCGGCGCGGGCTTCCCGACCGGCCTGAAGTGGTCCTTCATGCCGAAGAACTTCGCCGGCCAGAAATACATCGTCTGCAATTCTGATGAAGGCGAACCGGGCACGTTCAAGGACCGCGACATCATCCGCTACAACCCGCACGCGCTCATCGAGGGCATGATGATCGCGGGCTATTGCATCGGCGCCACCGTCGGCTACAACTACATCCACGGCGAGATCTGGAACGAATACGAGATCTTCGAAAAGGCGCTGCAGCAGGCGCGTGATGCCGGGTTGCTCGGCAAAAACGTCCTGGGCGGCGGCTTCGATTTCGAGCTGCACGCGCACCACGGCTTCGGCGCCTACATCTGCGGCGAGGAAACCGCGCTGCTCGAATCCCTCGAGGGCAAGAAGGGCCAGCCGCGCTTCAAGCCGCCGTTCCCCGCCAGCTTCGGCCTGTACGGCAAGCCCACCACCATCAACAACACCGAAACCTTCGCGGCGGTGCCCGGCATCATCGTGAATGGCGCCGACTGGTTCCTGGGCCTGGGCAAGCCCAACAACGGCGGCACCAAGATCTTCTCGATCTCGGGGCACGTGCAGAAGCCCGGCAACTACGAGATCAGGCTCGGCACGCCGTTCGCGAAGCTGCTCGAGATGGCCGGGGGCATGCGCGGCGGCAAGAAGCTCAAGGGCGTGATCCCGGGCGGCTCGTCGATGCCGGTGCTGACCGCCGAGACCATGATGGCCCTCGACATGGACTACGACTCGATCGCGAAGGCGGGCTCTTTCCTGGGCTCGGGCGCCGTCATCGTGATGGACGAAGACACCTGCATGGTGAAAGCCGCCGAGCGCCTGGCCTACTTCTACTTCGAGGAGTCCTGCGGGCAATGCACGCCGTGCCGCGAGGGCACCGGCTGGCTCTATCGCATCATCCACCGCGTCGAACATGGCCAGGGCCGCCAGGAAGACTTGGACCTCCTGCTGAACCTCGCCGACAACATCCAGGGCCGCACCATCTGCGCGCTCGGAGATGCCGCGGCAATGCCGACCCGCGCTTTCGTCAAGGTCTTCCGCGAAGAATTCCAGCACCACATCGACCACAAGTGCTGCAGCGTGAAGCCGGGTGGCTACAGCTCCACGAACGAGCATCACGCGGACTCCAATACCGTGGGCCACCAGCTCGCGGCGGACTGACATGCCCATCAACCTCGAAATCGACGGCAAGCCGGTAACGGTCGAAAACGGATCCACGGTGATGGATGCCGCGACCAAACTCGGCATCTTCGTGCCGCACTTCTGTTACCACAAGAAGCTGTCGATCGCGGCCAACTGCCGCATGTGCCTGGTGCAAGTGGAAAAGGCGCCCAAGCCGCTGCCCGCCTGCGCCACGCCCGCCACCCAGGGCATGAAGGCCTTCACCCATTCGGATCCCGCCGTCACCGCCCAGAAGGGCGTGATGGAATTCCTGCTGATCAACCACCCGCTCGATTGCCCGATCTGCGACCAGGGCGGCGAATGCCAGCTGCAGGACCTCGCGGTGGGCTACGGCGCGTCGGCCTCGCGCTACCAGGAAGAAAAACGCGTGGTGGTGAACAAGAACCTGGGGCCCCTGATCTCCACCGACATGACGCGCTGCATCCACTGCACGCGCTGCGTGCGTTTCGGCCAGGAAGTCGCCGGCGTGATGGAACTCGGCATGGCCGGCCGTGGCGAACATTCGGAGATCCTGTCGTTTGTCGGCCGTACGGTGGATTCGGAGCTTTCGGGCAACATGATCGACCTGTGCCCGGTCGGCGCATTGACGTCGAAACCCTTCCGCTACAGCGCGCGCGCCTGGGAGCTTTCGCGGCGCAAATCGGTCAGCGGCCACGACTCCCTCGGCTCCACGCTGGTGGTGCAGTCGAAGCAGGAGCGCGTGATGCGCGTCCTGCCGCTGGAAAGCGACGACCTGAACGAGTGCTGGATCTCGGACCGCGACCGCTTCGCCTACGAAGGCCTCAATTCCCCGGAGCGCCTGCTGCGCCCGATGGTCAAGCGCGCGGGCGAATGGGCCGAGGTCGACTGGCCCGAGGCGCTGGAAGCCGCCGCCCACGGCCTGCACGATGTGGTGGAGCGCCACGGCGCCGGTGCGCTGGGCATGTTGCTCGCGCCGAACCTCACGCTGGAGGAGCTGCACCTGGCCGCGAAGCTGGGCCGCGGCCTGGGCACGGACAACATCGACCACCGCATCCGCCAGTCGGATTTCCGCGCGAAGCCCGAAGGAGCGCCGTGGCTCGGCATGGCGGTGGCGGATATCTCGAAGCTGGAAAGCGTGTTTTTCATCGGCTCCACGTTGCGCCGCGAGCAGCCGCTGCTCGCCGCCCGTGTGCGTGCCGCCGCGAAGAAGGGGCTTGCGGTCCACGTGCTGCATGTCGCCAACGACGACCTGCTGATGCCGCTGGCAAGCCGCGTCACGGCACGCCCCGCGGACCTCGCCGGGGCGCTGGCGGAAGTTGCCAAGGCGGTCGCCGGCGCCGGAGAAAGCCCGATCGCCGCGGCGCTCAAGGGCAAGCGCTCCGCGATCGTGCTGGGCCACTACGCCCAGCAGCATCCCGATTACGCCGTGCTCCTGGCCATCGCGCAGGAGATCGGCCGTGTCACCGGCGCGATTGTCGGCGTGTTGCCCGATGGCGCCAACGCCGTCGGCGCCCACCTCGTGGCCGCGGTGCCGGGCAAGGGGCTCGATGCCCGCGCCATGGTCGCCACGCCGCTCAAGGGATACGTCGTCGCCGGCGTGGAAGCGGAGCTCGACATGGGCCCGGCCGCGCTGGCTGCGATCGCGCAGGCCGATTTCGTGGTGTCGCTTTCGGCCTACCGCAACGCCACGACTGAAGCGGCGCACGTGATGTTGCCCATCGCCCCGTTCACGGAAACGGGCGGGACCTTCGTGAACATGGAAGGGCGCGCGCAGTTGTTCAACGCAGTGGTCAAGCCCCAGGGCGAGGCGCGTCCCGCCTGGAAGGTGTTGCGCATGCTGGGTTCGCTGCTGGCGCTGCCCGGCTTCGAGGCCGAAACGCTGCAGGACGTGCGCAACGCCATCGCCCCGGACCTGCAGGCCTTCGCCACCGCGGGGCTGGGCCGGGCCACGGCGCCATCCGACTGGAAACTGCAGGCCGCGGGTGGATCCGCGCTCGAGAGGATTTCCGAATTCGGCCTCTACGCCACCGACCCGGTGGTGCGCCGCTCCCCGCCGTTGCAGCGCACCGCCGCCGCGAAGGCGGGACGCGCCGTCGCGATGAACGCCGCCACCGCCACCGCCGCGAACCTCGCGGCCGGTGATCGCGTGCGTGCCTCGCAAGGCGGCGGCGAAGCGCGCCTCACGGTGGTGATCGACCCGAGCCTGCCCGACGGGGCCGTGCGCATCGCGCGCGGCATGCCGGAAACCGCCGCGCTGGGCGAGGGCGCGATCGCGATCGAGAAGGTTGCCGTCGAGGTTGCCGCTTGAGCTGGATCTACGCCCAGCTAGCCGCGCTCGAGGCCCAGCGCGCCGCGTTCGAAGGCGCCTATCCCGCCGCGTATCTCGTCGGCAAGTCGCTCACCATGATCGTGATGGTGCTGGTGCCGGTGCTGCTGACAGTGCTCTACTACCAGCTGGTCGAGCGCTGGGTCATCGGCTGGATCCAGGTGCGCAAGGGCCCCAATCGCGTCGGCTGGAACGGCATCCTGCAACCGATCGCGGACGCCATCAAGCTGCTGATGAAGGAGCAGGTGATCCCTTCGGGCGCCTCGAAGGCGCTTTTCCTGCTGGCGCCGGTGCTGGCGGTGGCACCCGCGCTGGCTGCATGGGCGATCATCCCCTTCACGCCCACGTGGGTGATCGCCAACGTCGACGCCGCCATCCTCGTGATGCTGGCGCTGACATCGATGGGGATCTACGGGATCATCATCGCGGGCTGGGCGTCGAATTCGAAATACGCGTTCCTCGGCGCCATGCGCGCCGCGGCGCAGATGGTTTCCTACGAGCTGGCCATGGGCTTCGCGCTCGTCGGCGGACTCATGGCCGGGCAAAGCATGAAACTTTCGGAAATCGTCGCGCGCCAGGACGGCGCCTACGGCTTCCTCGAATGGTTCTGGATCCCGCTCTTCCCGCTCTTCCTCATCCACTACATCGCCGGGCTGGCCGAAACCAACCGCCATCCGTTCGACGTCTCGGAAGGCGAAAGCGAGATCGTGGCCGGTTTCCACGTCGAATACTCCGGGATGATGTTCGCGGTGTTTTTCCTCGCCGAATACGCGAACATGATCCTGATCTCGTTCATCAGCTCGCTGGTGTTCATGGGCGGGTGGCTGTCGCCCTTCAACTTCGCCTTCCTGCGGGAAATGGGCGCGCCGTTCTCCTGGATCGCGGCGCCCGGCATCTGGTGGCTGCTGGCGAAGGTGGCCTTCCTGATGTTTGTGTTCCTCTGGGTGCGGGCGTCCTTCCCGCGTTACCGCTACGACCAGATCATGCGGCTCGGCTGGAAGGTGTTCATCCCGCTCACGCTGGTGTGGATCGCGGTGGTGGGCGTGATGCTGATGGAGCCGATCGCCAGCACCTTCCCCTTTTCGCTCTGGTTCGGGAGGACACCATGATGGGCCGCGTGCGCGACATCGCCGGCAGCTTCATGCTCGCAGAACTGGTGAAGGGCCTGGCGCTGACCGGACGGCACCTCTTCAAGCGCAAGGTCACGGTGATGTTCCCGGAGGAAAAAACTCCCGCCAGCCCGCGCTTCCGCGGCCTGCACGCCCTGCGCCGCTATCCCAACGGGGAAGAGCGCTGCATCGCCTGCAAGCTGTGCGAGGCGGTCTGCCCCGCGCTCGCCATCACCATCGAAAGCGACCAGCGCGACGACGGCACCCGGCGCACCACGCGTTACGACATCGACCTGGTGAAATGCATCTTCTGCGGCTTCTGCGAGGAAAGCTGCCCGGTGGATTCGATCGTCGAGTCGCACATCCTCGAATACCACGGCGAAAGCCGCGGCGACCTCCTCTACACCAAGCAGATGCTGCTCGCCATCGGCGACCGGTACGAGGAGCAGCTTGCCGCCGCGCGCGCCGAGGACGCGCCCTTTCGCTGACATGAGCTTCCAACTCCTCCTCTTCTACGCCTTTGGCGCGGTGCTGCTCGGCTCGGCGCTTGCGGTGATCCTGGTGCGCAACCCGGTCCACGCGGCGCTTTTCCTGGTGCTGGCCTTCGTCACCGCCTCCGCGCACTGGCTGCTGCTGTACGCGGAATTCCTCGCCATGACGCTGATCCTCGTCTACGTCGGCGCGGTGATGGTGCTCTTCCTGTTTGTGGTGATGATGCTCGACATCGACATCGCCAGGCTGCGCGAGGGCTTCTGGGGCAACTTGCCGCTTGCCGTCCTCGTGGGTGTGCTGATGGCCGCCGAGATGGTGCTGCTGCTGATGCGCGCCCTCGGCGACCCGGTGGCTTCGCCCGGCGCGCCCGCCGCGGGTTTCTCCAATACCAAGGCGCTGGGCCTGGTGCTCTATACCGAATACGTCTTCGCCTTCGAGCTGGCGGCGATCATCCTGCTGGTGGCGATTGTGTCCGCCATCGCCATCACCCTGCGCGAACGCAAGGAGACCAAGTACCAGGATCCGGGCGCGCAAAGCGCGGTGAAGGCTTCCGACCGCCTCAAGATCATCAAGATGGCACCCACGCCCCAACCCTCACCCCAACCCTCTCCCAGGGGAGAGGGAGCAAACGCTGGAAGTGGTGCCGCGAAATGAGGCGCGTCCGATGATCCCGCTGAACCACTTCCTCATCCTGGGCGCACTGCTTTTCGCCATCGGGGTGGTCGGCATCTTCATGAACCGCAAGAACCTCATCGTGCTGCTGATGGCCATCGAGCTGATGCTGCTGGCGGTGAACATGAACTTCATCGCCTTCTCGCATTACCTCAACGACCTTTCGGGCCAGGTGTTCGTGTTTTTCATCCTGACGGTGGCGGCGGCGGAATCGGCCATCGGCCTGGCGATCCTGGTGGCGCTCTTCCGCAACCTGCGCTCCATCAACGTCGACGACCTGGGGAGCCTCAAGGGCTGATGGATCTCTTCACCCTTTCCTGCATCGCGGCGTTTTCGCCCCTGGTGGGCGCGATCCTCGCGGGCTTCCTCGGCTGGAAGCTCGGGCGCGGTTTCTCCCACACGGTCACCATCGCATCGGTGGCGATTTCGCTGGTTGCGTCGCTTCTGGCGTTCTCGCAGGTTTCCGGCGGCGCACGCCTCGATACGGAGCTCTACACCTGGCTCGCAGGCGAGGGTTACCGGCTGCAGGTCGGCTTCCTGGTCGACAAGCTCACGGTCACGATGATGTGTGTGGTGACCTTCGTCTCGCTGATGGTGCACATCTACACCATCGGCTACATGGCCGACGACCCCGGCTACCAGCGCTTCTTCGCCTACATCTCGCTTTTCACCTTCTCGATGTTGATGCTGGTGATGGCCAACAACTTCGTGCAGCTGTTTTTCGGCTGGGAAGCGGTGGGCCTGGTGTCGTACCTGCTGATCGGCTTCTGGTTCACGCGCCCGACGGCGATCTACGCCAACCTCAAGGCGTTCCTGGTGAACCGGGTGGGCGACTTCGGCTTCCTGCTGGGCATCGGGCTGGTGTTCGCGGTGTTCGGCACGCTCGACTACGCGCCGGTCTTCGCCGAGGCGCCGAAATACGCCGCGGCGGTGGCCGAGGTGGTGCCGGGCTGGGGCTGGTCGCTCATCACCATGATCTGCATCTGCCTGTTCATCGGCGCCATGGGCAAAAGCGCGCAGTTCCCGCTCCACGTCTGGCTGCCCGATTCCATGGAAGGCCCCACGCCGATCTCCGCGCTGATCCACGCCGCCACCATGGTGACGGCGGGCATCTTCATGGTGGCGCGCATGTCGCCGCTTTTCGAGATGTCGCAGACGGCGCTTTCCTTCGTGGTGGTCATCGGCGCGATCACGGCGTTTTTCATGGCGCTGGTGGCGATCGTGCAATACGACATCAAGCGCGTGGTCGCCTACTCGACGCTTTCGCAGCTGGGCTACATGACGATGGCGCTCGGCGCCGCGGCCTACCCGGCGGCGATTTTCCACCTCACGACACATGCCTTCTTCAAGGCCGTGTTGTTCCTGGGCGCGGGCTCGGTGATCATCGCCATGCACCACGAACAGGACATGCGCCGCATGGGGGGGCTGAGGAAGTACCTGCCCATCACCTACGCCACGGTGCTGATCGGCGCCATCGCCAACGCCGGCATCCCGCCGTTTGCGGGTTTCTTCTCCAAGGACTCGATCATCGAGGCGCTGCACCTGTCGGCCATCCCGGGTGCGCACTTCGCCTACTGGCTGGCGCTGGCGGGGGTCTTCGTGGGGGGGTTCTATTCCTTCCGCCTGGTGTTTTTCGCCTTCCACGGCAAGGAGCGCTGGCGCGAGGCCGCGCCCCGCGACGAGGGGCACGCGCACGATGCGCACCCCGAAGACCACGGCCACGGGCACGAGGTCCACGAGCCGCACGAATCGCCGTGGGTGGTCACGGTGCCGCTGGTGCTGCTG